>CAIXMB010000062.1 GCA_903920435.1 uncultured Actinomycetes bacterium | reverse complement strand
GTCGACCTGAACGCCAGCGCCGCGGCTCGGCGGGCCGGCTACAGCGAGCGCACGGCCGATGCGATCGGTCGCGAGACCCTCGGGAAACCTACGGTAGCAGCTGCGATCCAAGAGAGCATGGCCAAGCGCGAGGCGCGCACCGATCTCACCGGTCGTCGGGCACTGCTCACGGGTGGTCGGGCGAAGATCGGCATGTACATCGCCCTGCGACTGCTGAGGGATGGCGCGCACACGACGATCACGACGCGCTTCCCCCGCGATGCCGTTCGCCGCTTCAGCTCGCTGCCCGACTCGGCGGAGTGGATCGACCGCCTCAAGATCGTCGGCATCGACCTGCGCGATCCCGCCCAGGTCATCGGCCTCGCCGAGGATGTCGCAGCTGCGGGCCCCCTCGACATCCTCATCAACAACGCGACGCAGACCGTGCGCCGCTCCCCCGGTGCATACCAGCCGCTCGTCGACGCGGAGCTCGCTCCCCTGCCCGACGGCCCCCTGCCCGAGCTCGTGACGTTCGGCCACACCAACGACGCACACCCGCAGGCGCTCGAGAAGTCGGTGGCGTCGCATCCCATCCTCTCCGCGGCGCGAGTCGACCTCGCCAAAGAGGCCATGACCGCAGGGTCGAGCTCGCTCGAGCGCCTGGCCGCCGGAACCGCCATCGACGCGGGCGGCCTGCTGCCCGACCTCGACCACGTGAACTCCTGGACGCAGCACGTGCAGGAGGTCGACCCGCTCGAGATGCTCGAGGTGCAGCTCGCGAACACGACGGCGCCGTTCATCCTCATCTCGAAGCTGCGGCCCGCGATGGCGGCGTCCCCTGCCCGGCGCAAGTACGTGGTCAACGTGTCGGCGATGGAGGGCGTGTTCGGCCGCGGGTACAAGGGGCCGGGGCATCCGCACACCAACATGGCGAAGGCGGCGGTCAACATGCTGACCCGCACGAGCGCGCGGGAGATGTTCGAGACCGACGGCATCCTGATGACGAGCGTCGACACCGGCTGGATCACCGACGAGCGCCCGCACCCCACCAAGGTGCGGCTCGCCGAGGAGGGCTTCCACGCCCCGCTCGACCTCGTCGACGGCGCCGCGCGCGTGTACGACCCGATCGTGCGCGGCGAGGCCGGCGACGACGTGTTCGGGGTGTTCCTCAAGGACTACGCGCCGGGCTCCTGGTGAACCGGTGATCGAGCCAATCGAGATCGGGCAGCGCGTCGTGGGTCGCTACCGTCTTCCCGACGGACGGGCGACGGATGCCCTGGGCATGCTGCTCTCGGCAAACGCGACCCACCTCGTGGTCGACGGCAAGCGCGGCGTGGAGACCATCGCGGTCGCGGACGTGATCGCCGCGAAGCGGGTACCGCCGCCACCCGCGCGCTAGTTCGCGGTGCGCTGGATGTTCTTGACGTCCACGGGGCCGACCACCGGCGAGCCCTTGCGCTGCGGCCGGTCGATGACGAACCACGCGAGGTTCTCGACGACCAGGAACGGCAGGTAGGCGAGCACCGAGAACACCGCGACGGGAACCATGAGCGCGCCCGCGTAGGCCAGCCAGAGCTGCAGTCGCCACTGGCGCCCACCGACGGCGCTCGTCGCGACGGGCAGCACGAGCGCGAGCAGCGCGAGCCCCCACGGCAGCCCGACGATGAGCGCGATGACGGAGAAGACCACGAGGCCCAGCCCGACGGCGCCCAGCGCGAGCATGGCCACGAACCTGCCCACGGAGTGCTTCTGGTAGCGCTCGAGCGACACGAACGTCCACATCAGCCAGGCCATGAACGGCGGCACGGCGAGTTCGCGCAGCCCCAGCCGGAACCGACGGTCGATTCGCTCGCGACGACGCAGCGCCTCGACGGCAGTGATCTGCCCCGTGCGCGCGGCCTCGCGCACCTTCCAGCACTCGCTGTCGTGCATGACGGCTGGCGCCGTCTGCCTGCCGTAGGACGCGATCAGCCCCCAGAAGATCGCGGGCACCGATGCGAGGTCGGTGCGGTTGCCGGGGTCCGGATGATCCGACGGCACGTGGGCGTCTGCCCACGTGATCTCGTGCTCCTCGGGAGTCGAGCCGTCGGGCGTCGGCTCGTAGTACCCGAACCGTCTCCGCAACTGGAACGTCGGAGCCGCGAGCGGCGCCTGCCCCAGTTCGACGGTGAGCAACACGGTGCGGTCGGAGTCCACGAACGGCATAGGTGCACCGTACCGTCTACCCCAGACGATCAGGGAGTGCTGCGTCGCGCCCGTCGCAGAGTGGAACCGGTGAGGAGGACAACTCCGATGAGCGCGACGAAGGCGCTCACGAGCGCGGGCTTGGTCACGTCGACACCGGTCGCCGCGAGGCTGCCTCCCGTGGACGGAATAGTCGAGTTGCCACCGCCACCGCCACCTCCGCCACCGCCACCGGGAGCCGGAGTCACGGTCGGCGCGGCGGGCGCGACAGACAAGCCGCGATCGCCGTCACCACCGGCGGCACAGGCCGTCGTGGTGAATACGTTGTTGAGGAGCGAGACCTGACCGGTCTGGGCGATGAGGCGCCCATCGATCGTCGCGTCGGTGTTCACCGATACCGAGGTACCGGCAATGACGGTGCCGACGAAGGCGGAATTGGTTCCGATCGTCGTCTCCGCTCCGGATCGCCAGAACACGTTGCACTGCTGCGCCCCGCCGATGAAGGTCATCGAGGTCGAGCCGGCAACGACGATCTTGCCGACCGCGGTGAAGATGAAGACGTCGTCCTCGTCACCCTGCAGCACGATGTTGCCGGTGTAGTTGAGGTCGGTGGCCGAGGAGTACGAGCCGGCGAGGAAGGTGTGGCCGGTCAGATCCGGCGCACCGTAGACGTAGTTGGGCACGGCCATGAGGTCGTTCGCCGCGGTAGTCGCGTCGGTCTGTGCCGAGATCGACAGCGCGTCGGAGAGGTGCGTGGCGCCCTGCACCATGAGCGGGGTCAGGCCCGGGGTCAGGAGACCGGCGTCGACGCCGAGGTCCCTGTCGAGCATGGTCGCCAGGCCGCTGTTCGTGACGGTCGTGTGGGCGAGCACCGAGAAGGTCGAGGCATCGCCGAGGAAGAGCGCGTCGCCTGGGGCCGCATTGGCCGCGCTGCCCGCCGCGGTCACCGCGAGGGTTACGGAGAGCACCGCACCGAGGCACACGAGTGCCGGGCGGGACGGAAAACGGTGGGACGAGGATTTTCGACTGGTCATAGCCCTGCTTCTTTCACGTAGCGGTCGCACGATCAAGATCAGCAGGGATGCGAATCCCATGGCATTTTTCAGCTGTTCCTTCCCTCAGACTGAGCGGTCTACCCCAAGGCGTCAAGGGGTCGGACAAAGTGTCCCCCCGCACTGGGGGTGCGCTGTTTGCGGCGTTTCACCTCCGTTCGGCTTAGGTTCTTGGCCCCCAAACGCGCCCGCGCTACTGCATCGCGCCCCTCGTCGGACGCGGTCGTAGACTGGGCTCTCACGACCGCGGGAGGGACAACGTGAGCCAGGCCAGTGCCGCTCGTGCCCCGCGGCACCCCGAAGTCGACGAGCGCATCTTCACCGCCGCTCTCGACATCCTGCGCCACCGCGGGCCCCTCGCGGTCAGCGTCGAGTCGGTGGCTGCGGCATCCGGCGTAGCGAAGACCACGATCTACCGCCGGTACGAGAATCGCGAGTCGCTGCTCACCGCGGCCATCGTCACCACCGCCTCGACGGTAGAGTTCCCCACCGGCCTGAGCGCTCGCGACTCGGTGCGCTGGGTGCTGAGGCACGCGCGCGACACCATCGAGAACGTCGTGGGGCGCGGCACCATCGCGGCGGTGATGATGAACGAGGACCCGCAGTTCACCGAGCTGCTGCTCGGCATGATCCGCAACTCCACCCGCCCGTTGCGCGCGGACCTGCGCGAGCGGGCGCTCGCGGGCGAGATCCGGCCCGACCTCGATGTCGAGCTGGCGATGAGCATCCTGCTGGGCGTCGTCGTCGCGGAGCTCATCCGCGGCCGCTCGACCGACGACGAGTGGGTCGATTCGGTGCTCGCGCTGCTCTGGCCGGCCTTCGCCGCCTGACGCCGTCCGACTGAGCCGGTCCAGGCTCGGCACCTCATTGTCGCGTCCTGCTCGTGCTCGCCGTGCGCACAATTCAGGAAGAACGCCAGCCGGCGTCGCGGTAAAGCGCTCAACGGCCGCTTGTGGCCTGAATTGTGAACGGGACGGCACGCGAAAGGCGACCGCGCCGGGGGAACCCGCCGCGGCCGCCCTCCGAGGAACTACTTCGTGGTGGCCGGCTTGCGCGCCGCGGGCTTCTTCGCTGCGGGAGCCTTCGCGGCCGGAGCCTTCGCGGCCGGAGCTGCCTTCGCTGCGGGAGCCTTCGCGGCCGGAGCCTTCGCGGTGGCCGTCTTGGCGGCGGCAGAGGTGCGCGCCGGCGCCTTCGCCGCAGCGCGCGGCAGGATCTTGCCCGGGTTGAAATTGCCCTTCGGGTCGGCAGAGGCGAACAGGCCGCTCATGACCGCGACACCGGCGGGCGAGATGTCCTCGGCGAGCCACGGCGAGTGCTCGACACCCACACCGTGGTGGTGCGAGATCGTCGCATCGTTGTCGACGAACGACTGCTGGATGGCGTTCTTGACGACGTTGTACTCGGCGATCGGGTCTTTGTCGAAGACGAACGCGAAGGTGAAGTAGAGGCACGCGCCCGAGTGGTACGAGTGCGACATGTGCGACATGATCCAGCCCTTGATGCCGATCTGGTCGTACGCGCCCTGCGCCGCGGCGTACGCGGCGTCGTGCACCTGGTTGAGCTTCGACCACGGCGCCGCCGTCTCCGACACGTCGCCCGCGGCACCCATGTCGAGCAGGAAGTCGCGCAGGTACGGGGTGTCGAACTTCTTCTGGTCGTAGAGGATGCCCGGGCCCGTGCCGATGATCGTCAGACCGCCGTTCGCCCGGATCATCTTCTCCACGAGCTTGCGCTGACGCTTCGCGTGCTCGGGGCTGCCCTCGTACGCGATGAACGAGATGCAGATCTGGTCGAGGTTCTTCTTGCCCCACTTCATCCCCATGATCCACGGCAGCACGGTTCCGGCCATGAACTTGTCGAGGCCCTTGCGGTCCTTGCTGGTGGCGAGGGTGAAGGCGGTTTCGCGCGCG
This sequence comes from uncultured Actinomycetes bacterium, assembly GCA_903920435.1. Classification (GTDB taxonomy): domain Bacteria; phylum Actinomycetota; class Actinomycetes; order Actinomycetales; family Microbacteriaceae; genus Rhodoglobus. The sequence goes on along the minus strand of CAIXMB010000062.1, from coordinate 26,491 downwards.
TCGCTGATGCGCGTGATCGACGGCGCCGCATCCGACTCGGAGATCTGCTGCATGGTCTTGATGCCGGCCTCCCAGTTCGGGAAGAAGTACGCGTACACGTCGCGCTTGGCGGGCACGCGGTGCACCTGCGCCGTGACCTCGGTGATGACGCCGAGGCGCCCCTCCGAGCCGAGGATCATCTCGCGCACCGACGGGCCGCTCGAGGTCGAGGGCAGCGGGCGCAGCACGAGGGGCCCGCCCGGGCGCACGACGCGCAGGCCGCGCGCGATGTCGGCGATGTCGCCGTACTTGTCCGACTGCATGCCCGACGAGCGGGTGGCGACCCAGCCACCGATGGTGGAGTGCGTGAAGCTGTCGGGGAAGTGGCCGATGGTCCAGCCCTGCCGGTTGAGCTGCTCCTCGAGGTCGGGGCCCTGGGCACCCGCCTGGATGCGGGCGAGGCCCGACTCCGCGTCGATGGAGATGACCTTGCGCAGGCGGCCGAGGTCGAGCGACACGATGGTGCGCTTCTCCTCCGGCAGCGGCTCGAGGCTTCCGGCGATGTTGCTGCCGCCGCCGAACGGGATGATGACGGCGTCGGCAGCGACCGCGGCATCCACGATCTTCTGCACCTCGGCCTCGTCTGCCGGGTAGATCACGACATCGGGGCTGCGCAGGATCATGTTGCCGCGCACGCGCATGAGATCACGGATGCTCTTGCCGTAGGTGTGCACGACGCGTGCCATGTCGTCCGTGGTGACGTTGTCGGCGCCGACGATGGCGGTGAGGGTCTTGACGAAGGCCGCGCTCGCAACGGACTTGCCGACCTTGAGGTCGTCGAACGACGGCTCGCCCGCGCGGGTGGCGTTGATGAGGTCGAGCCCCACCGCGTACTGCACGAAGGGCGCGAAGCCCGGCTTGTCCTCGAAGTGGAAGCCGACACCGTCGACGCCCCAGCCCCACCACTTCATGTGCTTGACGTCAGTCATGTGCAGTTCCCTTCTGAGAGGCCGCCGGCATCGGCGACACAGTTTCGTGCAATCTGCGGACTTCCGCAGCAAGTCGGGTCGAGAAATTCTCCGCCGTTTCGCCGGCCTCCGCCAGCATCGGCGCGCCAAACACTACCGTCACCGGGTACCTGCCGGGCTTGGGCCAGTTGACGCCGCGGGGCATCGCGGCGCTCGCGCCGACGAGCGCGATGGGCAGGCACGGCACCTTCGTGTTGATGGAGAGGGCTGCGGCCCCGGGTTTGAACCTGCCCATCACCCCCGTCTTCGAGCGACCGCCCTCGGGGAAGATCAGCAGCGGCACCCCGCGCTCGAGGAGCGCCTTGGACGATCCCCCGCGCTTGCCCTCGGAGTTGCGCTCGATGGCGAAGGCGTTGAAGAACAGGGTGGTCAGCCATTTGCGCCACTGCACGTCGAAGAAGTAGTCGGCCGCGGCACCCGCTGCGAGGTAGCGGGCGAGGCGGTACGGCAGGGCGCCGATGACGAGCGGTGCGTCGAGGTGGCTGGAGTGGTTGGCGACGACGATGAAGGGCGCGTCGAGCGACGCGATGTCCTCCTCGCCCTTGGTGGTCACCCGCACGAGGCGCCACACGAGCGGTTTGAGCATGCCGCGCTGCGCTACCTTGCGAACCCGGGCAACGCCCGGGGAGGTAAAGCGGTCCATCAGCTCTTCTCCGTCACAGCAGGGTGTTCGGAGGCCTCGTCGGTTCGGCTTGACGAGATGCCCGCCGAGATCCAGCGCGTGGTGCGCAACGGCAGGTGCCGGGCAAACCACCCGAGCACCCGGTAGCGAACAGTCGGTATGGAGACGACCTTGCCGCGCCGTGCGTCGCGCAGCGCGATGCGCACCACCGTGTCGGGCTCGCTCCACAGGAACGCGGGCAGCGAGCTGCGCGTGACGCCGGCGCGCTCGTGCCACTCCGTGCGCACCCAGCCGGGCAGCACCGCGGTGACCGTGACGCCGGAGTGGCGCAGTTCGACCGACAGGCTCTGGCTGTACGCGGTCACCCACGCCTTGATCGCCGCGTACGAGCCGGTCGCGAGGTACGTCTGCAGGCTGGAGATGTTGATGATGGTGCCGCCGCGGCCCTTCATCGACCGGCCGGCGGCACCGCCGAGGATGAGCACGGCGCGACACATGACGTCGAAGGCATGTTCGTGGTGCGAGGTGTCCACCGCCGTGAGGGGCGTGTGGACACCGAATCCGGCGTTGTTGATGAGCGTGTCGATGGGGCGCGCGGGGTCGCTGATGCGGGCGACGACTGCCGCGACATCCGTGGGCTTGGCCAGGTCGGCGCGCAGGGTCTCGACATTGATGCCCCACGCGGCATGCAACTCGGCGGCGGATGCGGCGAGGCGCTCCGGGTCGCGGGCCACGAGCACGAGGTCGTTTCCGCGGGCAGCGAGCTGCCGGGCGAACGCGGCGCCGATGCCGGAGGTGCCGCCCGTGATGAGAGCCGTAGCCATGACGGCTACATTACGCTACGGGCTCCGTAGCGCCCCTCGGGTAGACTTCACTCGACTCTCCACCACTCTCGGAAGGTAACGGATGCCGGAACACAAGGAGGCGTCCGTGGACATCATGCGATTCCCGGCTCCCGACTTCGATGTACGCGAGTACGCGCGCGAGGCCGCGGGCTCGCACCGCGACGAGCTCGGGCTCGAGGTGTACCGCACCCAGCCGCTCAGCGCGGACGGCCTGCGCATCATCCGCTACCTGCAGATCATCGAGCGCGCGACCATGACGCACCTGCGCAGCGTGCTCGTCACCGCGACCCACAAGGATGCCCGCATCACGGCCTTCCTCACGACGTGGGCGTTCGAGAAGTACTGGATCGCCGACGCCTTCGAGCAGATCGGTCTCGCCCACCAGCCCGAGGGCACCGATGTCGACCGGGCGCCGTTCATCACACCGTCGGAGCGCACGATCCGAGAGTCGATCGTCGCGAACATCATCGGGCTGCCGATGATCGCCGTGCATATGACCCTCGGCACCATCGACACCTGGCTGAGCCAGGCCGCCTACGCGCGTCTCGCCGCCCTGGAGAACCACCCGCAGCTCTCGCGCACGATCGAGAAGTTCACCGAGCTCAAGGCGCGCCAGCTGCACTTCTTCGAGGCGCAGTCGCGCTACCGCCTCACCGAGTCCGCCCAGTCGCGCAAGCTGACGCGCAAGCGGATCGCCAAGACCCCGTGGCCCATCGGCGCAAAGGCCGAGCCGCGCGAGGAGACGGAGTTCTTCTTCGACCGCCTCTTCGGCTCAGCCCGCGAGCTCGTCGCCGAACTCGACGCCCGCATCGACACCCTGCCTGGCCAGTCCGGCCTGTCCCTCATCCGAAAGGCCGCCCAGCTGTGACGACCTCCCCCACCAAGACCACCGTGCGAAAGGCCGCACCCAAGAAGGCCGCGGCGCCCCAAAACGCAGCCGAGCACACGCTCACCAACGAGCACATCTTCCTGACGGGCGGTACCGGCTTCGTCGGCCAGGCGATCCTCGAGCGCCTGCTCTACTCCCACCCCGGAACGCGCATGACGCTGCTCGTGCGTGGCAAGGGGAGCCAGACGGGCGAGGCCCGCCTCGTCGGCCTGCTGCGCAAGCCGGTGTTCAAGAACTGGATCGAGTCGGTCGGCGGCGAGGAGAAGGCGCGCGCGATCTTCGCGAAGCGCGTCACGGCGCACGAGGGCTCACTCGGCAACGTCGGCGTGCTGCCCGACGACATCGACGTCGTGATCCACTCCGCATCGACGGTCTCGTTCGATCCGCCGATCGACGAGGCGTTCGATACCAACGTGGGTGGCGCCTACGGCGTGTACGGCTCGCTGCTCGCGTCCAAGAGCGACCCGCACGTCGTGCACATCTCCACGGCCTACGTCGGCGGTATCCGCAAGGGCATCGCCCCCGAGGCATCCCTCACCCACTCCGTCGACTGGCGTGCGGAGTACGAGGCCGCTAAGTCGGCGCGGGCGCGCGTCGAGCTCGAATCGCGTGAGCCGCAGGCGCTGCGCGAGCAGCTCAACCGCGCGAAGGCCCGCCACGGCAAGACCGGACCGCAGGCCGTCGCCGGCTTCGCCGAGACCGCCCGCACCGAGTGGGTGCGCGAGCGCCTCGTCGACTACGGCCGCACGCGCGCCGAGTCCCTCGGCTGGACCGACGTCTACACCCTCACGAAGGCAGTCGCCGAGCGTGCGGCCGAGGAACTGTGGTCGCAGGCCGGCCACCGCCTCTCGATCGTGCGCCCGAGCATCATCGAGAGCGCGCTCAAGCACCCCTTCCCGGGCTGGATCGACGGGTTCAAGGTCGCCGACCCGCTCATCATCGCCTACGGCCGGGGCCAGCTTCCCGACTTCCCGGGTCTGCCCGACTCGATCCTCGATGTCATCCCGGTCGACTTCGTTGTCAACGCGGCCCTGGCCGCCGCTGCCCGCCCCGCGAAGCCGAACGACGCGCAGTACTTCCAGGTGGTGTCGGGCAAGACCAACCCGCTGCCGTTCCACCGCATGTACGAGAACGTCAACCGCTACTTCACCGAGAACCCGCTGCCCGACGAGAAGGGCGACATCATCGTCCCGAAGTGGCGCTTCCCCGGCGGCCAGAAGGTCGAGAAGGCGCTCGAGAAGCGCGAGAACCAGGTCGTGCGCGCCGAGAAGCTCATCGAACGGATGCCGACGACCAAGCGCACCCGAGAGTGGCTCGACACCGTGCGCAAGGGCAAGCACGGGCTGCAGCAGCTGAGGGCGTTCACCGAGCTCTACCGTGCGTACGTGCAGACGGAGATCATCTTCGACGACACCAACACCCGCGCGCTGCTCGCCTCCCTCCCGAAGAAGGTGCAGGAGGACGAGGGGTTCGACGTCTCCGAGATCGACTGGGAGACGTACTGGCAGCAGATCCACTTCCCCGCGGTCACGACGCTGACGCGCGCGTTCGGCAAGCGCCCCTCGGCCAAGGCGAAGGCGCTGAAGCAGCTCCCCCGCCGCACCGACGTCGTCGCGGTCTTCGACCTCGAGGGCACCGTGCTCGAGTCGAACCTCGTGAAGCAGTACCTCACGCTGTGGGCCGGCACGGTTCCGCGCTCGCGCGTCGCCCACGACCTCGCCAACTTCAGCTTCTCGCTGCGCAAGTACTGGCGCGCCGAGCGCCGTGACCGCGGTGAGTTCATCCGCACCTTCATGCGCCGCTACCAGGGCTTCAAGGTGAGCGAGATCGAGCGCCAGGTGCGCGGTCCGTTCGGCCGCGCGATGCTGCGCCGAGCCCTGCCCGACGCGCTGCGCCGAGTGCAGGAGCACCGCGACGCGGGCCACCGCACCATTCTCGTGACGGGGTCGATCGACCTGACGGTCACGCCGTTCCTGCCGTACTTCGACGAGGTGGTCGCGGGCCGCATGCACGTGCGCGATGGTGTGCTCACGGGCTTCCTCGCCGACCCGCCGCTGGTGGACGAGGCGCGCGCCGCCTGGCTGCGCCACTACGCCGCGCAGAATGGCTTCGACCTCGAGGGCTCGTACGGGTACGGTGACAACCACGCAGATCTCGTCTGGCTGCAGCTCGTCGGCAACCCCAACGCCGTGAATCCCGACATCAACCTGTACCGCCACGCCAAGGAGAAGCACTGGAACGTGCTCGACTGGAAGCGCCGGGGTACCACCGCTGTGACCGCTGACTCCGAACCCAGTGCGAACGAAGTACCCGAAGCAGAAGGGGCATCCCATGGCATTTGACATCGACAAGTACACCAGCACCTCCAAGAAGGTGGTGTGGGGCGACCTCGACTTCGACCAGTTCACGACCAACCCGCTGCCCGAGGCGACGCTTCGCAGCATCCGCTATATGGCCGACATCGAGTACCACACGGTCTGCTACCTGCGCGACCTGCTGGTCACCCCCTCCCACAAGGAGGCCGACGTCAGCGCGTTCATGACCATGTGGAACCGCGAGGAGTTCTGGCACGGCGAGGCCCTCTCGGCAGTGCTCGGTGCGCACGGGATCACCCTGGACTTCGACCAGCTCAAGGCCACGCGCCTGAAGCTCGGGTGGAAAGACCGCCTCGACCCCATCAAGCAGTCCCTGCTGGGCAACATCGTGGGCAAGGACTTCATCGCCGTCCACATGATCTGGGGCGCCGCCAACGAGTGGTCGGCGGTCGCCGCGTACAACCGCATGGCCGACCTCGAGCAGCACCCGGTGCTCGCCGAGCTGCTGCGCCGCATCGCCAAGCAGGAGGCCCGCCACGTCGCGTTCTACGCCACCCAGGCGCGCGAGCGCCTCGCCAAGAGCAAGAAGGCCCAGGTGCTGGCGCGCTTCGCCCTGAAGAACGCGTGGGGCCCCGTCGGCTCGTCGGTGATGGAGCCCGCAGAGGTCACGCACGTGATGAGCCACATCTTCGCCGGAGAAGAGGGCCTGCGCGAGGTGCGCAAGCTCGACGAGCACATCTCCCGGATGCCCGGGCTGGAGGGTCTCAAGATCGTTGAGAACTCGCTGCGCAACAAGTACGGCTACGTCGACGCCGCAGCATGACGGTACGGATCGAGCGCGTCGACCTCCCCGGAATCGGGGTGCGCAACGACGTCATCACCGCGAGCGGTAGGCGGGTGAGTGTCGTCTCGCAGCGCAGCGGCGAGCGCGACCTCGCGCTCTTCGACGTCGACGACCCGGATGCCAGCACCGACACCATCCCGCTGACCGACGATGAGGCGGGCGCGCTGGCCGAACTGCTCGGTGCCTCGATCGCCCTCAGCCGCCTCTCGGGCCTGAGCGACAAGGTCCCGGGCCTATTCACCGAGGAGATCTCGCTGCCCTCGACGTCGAAGTTCATCGACCGTCCGATGGGCGACACGAAGGCGCGCACCCTCACGAGCTCGTCGATCGTCGCCATCTCGCGCGGCACCGAGATCATCGCCTCCCCCACCCCCGACGTGATCCTGCAGCGCGGCGACGTGATCATCGCGGTCGGCACCCGCAAGGGGCTCGACCTGCTCAGCAAGATCATCGACAAGGGCTCGAGCTAAGCCGCCCATGCACGATACGACCCTGCTGCTCATCGAAGTCGGAGCCCTTCTCCTCGTCCTGAGCCTGCTCGGTCGCCTCGCGATCAGGTTCGGCGTCTCGCCGATCCCGCTCTACCTGCTGGCCGGTCTCGCCGTCGGTCACGGCGGCTTCTTCCCGCTCGACGCGAGCCAGGACTTCTTCGAGGTCGGCTCCGAGATCGGGGTGATACTGCTCCTGGCCATGCTCGGCCTCGAGTACTCGCCCACCGAGCTCGTGCGCAACCTCAAGCAGGCCCGGGTCGCCGGCGTGCTCGACGCCGTGCTCAACGCGATCCCCGGTGCGGCGTTCGCGCTCGTGCTCGGCTGGGGGCCCGTGGCCGCCGTCACGCTCGCCGGGGTGACGTGGGTGTCGTCATCCGGCGTCGTTGCGAAGGTGCTGCGCGACCTGAGGCGGCTGAGCAACCGGGAGACCCCCGTCATCCTGTCGGTGCTCGTCATCGAAGACCTCGCGATGGCGTTCTACCTGCCCGTGCTCTCGGCGCTCGTGATCGGCGCAGGCCTCCTCCAGGGGGCCACGACCGTGGTGATCGCGGTGAGCGTGGTCGTCGTGATCCTGCTTGCGGCCCTGCGGTTCGGCAAGATGCTCTCGCGGCTCTTCCCCGCCAACCTCGCCGAGCCGCTGCTGCTCGGCGTGCTCGGGCTCACGATGCTCGTGGCGGGGCTCGCCGAGCAGGTCAGTGTCTCCGCGGCCGTCGGCGCCTTCCTCGTCGGCATCGCGATCTCGGGCCAGGTCGCCCACAACGCGACGATCGTGCTCGCCCCGCTGCGCGACCTTTTCGCGACGGTGTTCTTCGTGTTCTTCGGCATCGCCACCGACCCCGCCGAAATCGTGCCCGCCCTCGCGCCCGCGCTCGTACTCGCCGCCCTCACCATCGCCACGAAGACCCTGGGCGGCTACCTGGCGGCCAAACGCGCGGGCATCGGCATTCCCGGCCGCTGGCGGGCCGGACTCACGCTCACGCCACGCGGAGAGTTCTCCATCGTGATCGCGGGGCTCGCAGTGAGCGCGGGTGTGGAACCCAAACTCGCGCCGCTCGCGACCGCCTACGTGCTCATCACGGTCATCGCGGGCCCGCTGCTCGCGCGCATCCCCGATGCGGCATGGTTCAAGACCACCGTGCGCAACCGCCGCCTCGCCGCCGAGGCCCGCGAGCCGGCTCAGCGCTCGTAGGTCGCCACGATCCGACCGCGTGCCACGACGTGGCCCGCCATCGACTCGATGGCCGTGCGCGGCGAGGTGACGTCGATGTCACCCTCCACGGCGAAGAGCATGAAGCGGTAGCGGTGGATGCCGTGGCCGACGATGGGGCGCGGGCCGCGATAGCCCGACCCCAACGGGCCCCTCAGGAACTCGATACCGGGCGTGCCCGCCGCGAGACCGCCCTCGGGGAGGGCCGTGGCATCCGGGCTCAGGATCGCCAGGGTGTGTACGAGAGGTCGTGCCAGGGGTGCGTCGATGTCCTCGAGGACGAAGACGAGATGATCAGCCTCGACGGGCACCCCGCTCCAGGCCAGCGCCGGCGAGACGTTGTCGCCGACACCCTTGCCCGCGAATCGCCGCGGAAGGGGCTCCCCGTCGGTGAACGACGGGCTGGTGACGATGAGGTCGGTGTCGGAGTCGAGGAGGTTCCACGCGCTCAGCGACGCATCGGCGCGTCGGCTGACGAGGAGGCGGCCGAGCCAGCGGGGTGACATGCGGCCAAGTTTAGGGTTTCGCGCGCCGCACCCGACGACCGGCCGGACCCGGTCAAGGCGACACGCCGGTGGCGCGACACGCGAATGGGGGCCACAATGGGGGTAGAGTTCCCGTCATAACCGGCCCCGAAGCCGGTCTCTCAGGGTGAGGAGGCAGTCACATGGACACCAACCGTTGGACGAATCGGCTGCACACGCCCGACCGTGACGCCCAGCAGGCCGCTGCGCTCACCACCGACGCTCTGAGCCGCATGCTCGAGGAGTCGCTGCGGCTCGACACGGTCGAGTGGCCGGCACTTCGCGCCGTATCCGCTGGCTAGCTCATCGCCGCCTAGAGACCCCTATCGGCGCGGTGCGCGCCGTAGAACTCCGACTGCCGCCGCATGAGCTCGGCCATCGTCACGTCCCTGCCGACTCCGTAGACGGTGCCCGGGAAGTCGAGCCCCTTCTGGATCGCCCAGATCTCGTCATGCCGGTCGGGTGAGAGCACCGCGTCGCCCACGGCGATCCAGCCGATCGGCACCACCGCGCCCGCCTCGAGACGCGTGTTCACCTGCACCACAGCGTTGATGCGCACCTCGGCGCCGGCGCCGACCGAGCTGCCGGGGAACAGCGAGGCGCCCGTCGCGATGAACGCGCCGTCGCCGATCTCGGCACCGTTGACGTGGGTGTGCGGCCCGATCATCACGGCGTCGCCGATGGCCACCGGATGCCCGGCTCGCGCCCGGATGAGCGCGTTCTCCATCACCACGGTGTCCACGCCGATGGTGACGGTGCCGTCCTCGGCGCTCACGACCGCACCGTGCAGGATCCGGGCGCCGGCCGCGATCGTCACGGCGCCGATCACCGCAGCGGTGGGAGCCACCCAGGCGTCAGGGTGGACTGTGGGCGTGAGTCCGCGGTGTTCGACGAGCATGACTCGACCGTAGCGGAACGAAGAAGGGCCCCGCTCTCGCGGGGCCCTTCACTCGTTCTGTGGATCCAAGGGGATTCGAACCCCTGACCCCCTGCATGCCATGCAGGTGCGCTACCGGGCTGCGCCATGGACCCGTGGCCTTCCTTGCGAAAGGCAACTCGACAAGATTACTACACATCAGAATAGATGCATGACCGATCCCATCACCGTCTCCATCACGCGCATCGTCGACCCGGAGCGGGCGAAGGAGGTCGCCGCCTGGGCGAGGGCCGGCCAGGACCTCCTGAGCGCCTCCCCCGGCTACCTCGGCTCTGGGTGGGTACGACCGGACCCCGAGAGCCCCGAGTGGCACATGCTGTTCCGGTTCGCGGATGCCGCATCCCTCGAGCAGTGGCAGAACTCCCCCGAGCGGGCCTGGTGGGTGGCCTCCGCCCTCGGGATGGTCGAGCACTCCCCCGAGGAGCGTCGAACGGGCATCGAGGGCTGGTTCGACGCACCCGCGTCTGTCGAGGTCATCACGCCCGCGGCATCCGGCCCACCGCGGTGGAAGCAGATGATCGCGATCTTCCTCGTGTTCTACCCGCTGAGCCTCGCCACCAACTGGGCGATCGCGCCGTTCACGCACGATTGGTTGCTGCCGCTGCGCGTGCTGCTGCTCGTCACGATCGTGTCGCCGATCATGACCTACCTGGCCCTGCCCTTCCTCACCCGCGCCCTGCGGCCGTGGCTGATGGCGGGGCGCCGCTAGTCGCTACGAACTCTCGGCCTGCCTTATCGCCTCGTCGGCGTCGACGTCGTCAAGCTCGGCCTCCAGGTACGAGCTGACCTGGGGCAGCCGCAGTGAGAAGCCCGCATAGGCCTCGATCGTGAGCGTGCCGGAGCGCAGGGCGAAGTCCATGACGTGCCCGCCGAACTGCCGCGCCTCATCGACGTAGTGCAGGTGGAAGTCGGCGACACTGAGGCCCTGGAACACGTCCGGGCCCTTGAATCCCACCATCGTGCCGCTCGTGGCGCCGACCGCGCTCTCGTGCTGGCTCTTCACCGCCTCGGCGAGACCGGGGAACGGGCGCTGCTGACGGGTGGCCTCGCGCACGGTCATCCCGTCGAAGTCGCCGTCGACGCGGATCGCGTAGAAGAGGTTGTTGGTGGGCACCAGCGACTCCACGAGAGCCTCGAACTGCTTCTCGGAGAGCGCGGTCACCGGCGCCGTGAAGGTCGGCCGGAACCGCACCACCTCCGCAAAGGGCAGGAGGTCGGTGGGGTCGACACGCTGCACGCCGTTGGCTCTGCAGAGGTAGCCCACGCCGTCGAGGAGCACGAACTCGCCGTCGAGCGAGTCACCGCACCCGACACCGAGGTCGCCCACGGCGGCCACGTCCGAGGCGGCGAACGCACCGTCGTAGAGGCCCGCGACGAGCGCATCCACGAACGAGAACTGGTGCACCGCGGTGCCGTCGCGCGGAAGCAGACTCACCGCGGCAGCGCCCTACTCGGCGGTCTTCGCGACCGGGAGCTCGATGGGGATCGCCGGGCAGTCCTTCCACAGGCGCTCCAGCGAGTAGTACATGCGGTCCTCCTCGTGGAAGACGTGCACGACGAGGTCGCCGAAGTCCAGCAGTATCCAGCGCCCCTCCGCCCGGCCCTCGCGACGCAGCGCCTTGGCACCGGCCTCGAGGAGCTTGTCCTCGATCTCGCCGGCGATCGCCTGCACGTTGCGCTCGTTGCGCCCGGTGACGAGGAAGAAGATGTCGGTGAGGGGCAGCGGCCCCGACACGTCCAGCGCGACGAGGTCGTCGCCCTGCTTGGAGTCCGCGGCCAGGGCGGCCACCTGAAGAAGTTCGCGCGCGCGCGAGGATGCAGTCACAGGGTCCTTAGTGGGAAAGAGGGGAAGTTCAAGCGGATCAGAACACGTTGAACGCGAACGCCGCGACGAGCAAGCCGGCGACGACGACAGCCATCGAGGATGCAGCGATCAGCAGCGCCGTGAGTGCGCGCGTGCCCTTGGGCTTCTGGGTGTGGGTGACGCCGTGCCCCGACGTGTGGGTGCTGACGGCACGGATGGCCCGCACCGGCGACGAATCGGTGGAGATGATCTCGTGGTCCTGCAGGTCGAACAGGTCGTCGATGCCGCCGCCGTCGTAGCGGTCGGACTGGCCGGTCGCTGCGAGGTTGCGGGGCAGGTCGATGGAGCCCGTGAGCATGATCTCGCCCGTGCTCGTGAGCGGTCCGCGGATGTCGGTGCCGTTCGGGATCGTCGGCAGCACGAGCGCGCTCGTCGTCGTCGATCCGCTGCCGATCCGGCGGCTGATGGTGGTCTCGATCTCGTCGTCCTCGACGTCGAGCTGCGTGGACCAGTGGCCCGTGGGCGGCGTCCAGGGCGAGACCTCGTCGACGACGGGTGCCGGGGCGATCTCCGCGGGAACCTGAGCGACGGGGGCCTGCTGTGCGGGTGCCTCGGCGGGGGTGAAGAGTGACTCGAACGGCGACGACGCGACGGGGGCTGCGGCCTGCGGCACGAAGGCGGGCGGCGCGGCGGGCGCGGGGGTCGACGAGACCGGCGTCAGTGCCGGCGGCTGGCCGACGCGCGGCTCTACGAGCGGGAACGCGGACGGTGCGGATGCCACGGGCGCCTGCGACTGCAGGATCGAGTCGGGCTGGGCAACGGGCTGCTGGGTCTGCAGGGCAGACGACGCAGCTGCCGCCTGCGGCGGCGCGACCTGGGGGCGGACGGCCTGCGGCTGAGCGGACTGCGGCTGCTGCGAGACAAGCGCCGCGGCCTCCTCCGCCTGCTGCATAGCGCGCAGCTCGCGACGGGTGAAGGTCTGCTCGAGCGGGAAGTCGGAGTTCGCGGGTACCACGCGTGCGGGCTCCGGCGCAGCAACGGGCTCGGGCGGTGCCCACAGCTTGTTGATCGGCGCGACGGATGCCGGGACCTCGGAGATCGGGGCGAGGGGCGCCGCGGCGGCCGCGGCTCGGAAACGCGCCTCGGTCTGGTAGTCGAGATCGCTCGCCGGGGTGACGGGAGCGGTCGGTGCTGGCTGGCTCCATGGTGAGTTCGTCGCGGCACCCGGGCTGAAGTCGCGCGGCCGGAACTGGCCCTGCTGCTCGATCGCCTGGGTGGGCGGCTGAGCGGCCGTGTCGTAGGGCACCGGCTGGGGTGCTGCGGAACCGCGCGAGCGGAAGCTGGGGCCGTCATAGCTCGGCATGGCCGGGCGCGATTGCGTCGAGTAGTTCAGCGGCTCGGGCAGCGGCGCGGAGGGCGTCGCCGAACGGCGGCCGGGAGCGGGCTCTTCAGGCAACGTGGAGACGGGCGGCAGCTGCGCGGCGCGGCGCGAGGTGGTGTCCCACATGTCGTCGCTCGTGGCCGAGAACTGCGGTTCGGAGCCGTCGCCACGCTCACTCTGACGTACCGCACGCCGCGATTGCGGCTGCGGTTCGTGGAAAGTGGTCATGAAATACTCCGATACAAGTGGTGCTTGGCGATGTATTGAACTACACCATCGGGAACCAAATACCAGACGGGGAACCCCCGGCTGACCCTGCTCCTGCAATCCGTAGACGAGATCGCTAGCGCCGGCACTTCAAGCGAGCTTACGCCTTGCTCCGGTAAACCGCTAATGGTGAGCGGGTGTCCGGGGCGTGACACGGCCACGAAATGGGCGAGCGACCAGACCTCCTCGACGTCCTTCCATTCGAGGATCTGCGCCACCGCGTCGGCCCCCGTGATGAAGAAGAGGTCGGCATCCGGGCGGGCCTTACGGATGTCGCGGAGGGTGTCGATCGTGTAGGTCGGGCCCGCGCGATCGATGTCGACGCGAGACACCGTGAAGCGCGGATTCGCCGCAGTCGCGATGACCGTCATGAGGTAGCGGTGCTCGCCCTCGGTGACGGTCTTCTTCATCCACGGCTCACCCGTGGGGGCGAAGATCACCTCGTCGAGGTCGAACTTCTGCTGGACTTCGCTTGCGGCCACGAGGTGGCCGTTGTGGATGGGGTCGAAGGTGCCACCCATGACGCCGATGCGCGCACGTCGCTGTGCTGGTTCGGCCATGGGGTCCGCGAGACCCTAGTGGCCCGCGCCGTGGTGCGCGTCGCCGCCCTTGGCGGTCTTGTTGCTGTGGCGGTTCGCCACGTCACGGAAGCTCCAGGTGACGAACCCCAGGAGCAGGAAGACCGCGACGGCGATACCCGCGAACGCGAGCGGCGGCATGAGAAGGGGTGCCTTCTCCTCAGTCTCAGTGATGAGGGTGAGCAGCAGCGACATCAATACTCCGATCGAGGGTTCTGAACGATTCTAGCCGCGCGTGTGGCCGGCTCCGCGCACGACCCACTTCGTGCTCGTGAGCTCGGGCAGGCCCATCGGGCCGCGGGCGTGCAGTTTCTGGGTCGAGATACCCACTTCGGCGCCGAAACCGAACTCGCCGCCATCCGTGAACCGCGTCGAGGCGTTGACCATGACGACCGCGGAGTCGACTTCGGCGAGGAAGCGCTCGGCCCGCGCCAGGTCGTTGGTAAGGATCGACTCGGTGTGGTGCGTGGAGTAGGTGCGGATGTGCTCGAGGGCGTCATCGAGGTCATCGACGACCCGCACCGCGAGGTCGAGGGTCATGTACTCGGTCGACCAGTCCTCCTCGGTGGCGGGCACCGAGTCGGGGAACAGCGCGCGGGTGCGCTCGTCGGCGTGGATCGTCACGCCCTCCGACCGCAGACGGGCGAGCACCTCCGGCAGCAGGCGGGGCGCGGATGCCGCGTGCACGAGCAGTGTCTCGAGGGCGTTGCACACGCTCGGGCGCTGCACCTTGGCGTTGCTGACGATCTCGACGGCCATGGAGAGGTCCGCGCTCTCGTCGAGGTACACGTGCACGACGCCCGCACCGGTCTCGATGACGGGCACCGTCGACTCGGCCACGACCGAATTGATGAGCTGCGCGCTGCCGCGCGGGATGAGCACGTCGACGAACCCGCGCGCCTGCATGAGCTGCTTGGCGCCCTCGCGACCGAACTCGTCGATGGTCTGCACCGCTTCGGCGGGCAGGCCGGCCTCGACGAGCGCGGACTGGATGACCTCCACGAGCACGCGGTTGGTGTTCTCGGCGGCGGACCCGCCCCGCAGCACGACGGCGTTGCCGCTCTTGAGCGCGAGCGCGGCGATGTCGATCGTGACGTTCGGGCGCGCCTCGTAGATGGCCCCCACCACGCCGAACGGCACGCGCACCTGGCTCAGCTGCAGGCCGTTCTCGAGGGTCGAGCCGCGCACGACCCCGCCCACGGGGTCGGGAAGGGCGGCGATGTCGAGCACGGCGGTCGCGAGGGCCGCGAGGCGCTTCTCGTCGAGCCGCAGACGGTCTTGCAGCCCCTCGGCCATGCCGTTCTCGCGGCCGTTGGCCAGGTCGAGCTGGTTCGCCGGCAGGATGCGGCTCTCGTTGCGCATCACCGAGTCGGCGATCGCCTCCAGGGCGGCGTTCTTCTGCCTGGTCGTCGTGGTCGCGAGAGCGCGAGACGCCTCGCGCGCGGCCAGGAGCTTGTCGGTGAATGACGGTGCGTCGAGGAGCGTGTCAGCCATGGCTCAAGTTTAGGTGCGCACGGTGTCGGCTTCGCTCGACCACCGCTACAGCTGAGCGGCCTCGAACCACGTGCCGAGGTCGTTGCCGGCGAGAGCCTCGGCGACGCTCCCGGTGGCCGCGAGCAGCACGGGGATGCCTGCGGCGGCGGCGAGCTTGGCCGCGGCGACCTTCGTGCCCGCGCCGCCCGTTCCGACACCCGCGGCACCGATGTCGCCGAAGGTCACGCTGGCGAGGTCGTCGTCGAAGGGCACCGAGGTGATCTTGACGGCTCCCGGCTCCCCCGGCGGCCGCGTGTAGAGCGCGTCGATGTCGCTCAGCAGCACGAGCACGTCGGCATTGACGAGGATCGACACCATGGCGGCGAGGCGGTCGTTGTCACCGAACCGGATCTCCTGGGTCGCGACGGTGTCGTTCTCGTTCACGATGGGCAGGATGCGCAGGCCCAGGAGGCGCTCCATGGCGCGCTGGGCGTTGCTGCGGTGGGTGGGGTTCTCCATGTCACCGGCAGTGAGCAGGATCTGCCCCGCGACGATCCGGTACCGGTCGAGGCTCTCCTGGTAGCGGAAGATGAGCACGTTCTGGCCCACAGCCGCTGCCGCCTGCTGCGTGGCCAGGTCCGTCGGGCGCGCGTCGAGCTTGAGGTACGGGATGCCCGTGGCGATGGCGCCCGACGACACCAGGATCACCTCCGAGCCGCGACCGTGGGCCGACGCGAGCGCATCGACGAGCATCCCGATCTGGCCGACGTTCGGGCCGGACACCGACGACGACCCGACCTTGACGACGATGCGCTTGGCCTGCGGAATCTCGGAACGGCTACTGGTCATCGTCACCGTCACGCTGAATCGCGAACCCCTCATCATCGGTCCACATGCCGGCGGCGCGCTCGGCCTCGAGCTCGGCGCGGGCCTCGGCCTTGGCGTCCATGCGCTCCTTGTAGCTCTGGCGGCGCTCCTTGTAGGTGACGCGAGTGCGATCACCGAGGCGCTCGTCGGTTCCGCGCGGGCTCGTGATGAGCTCCGCGGCGGACGACAGGGTCGGCTCCCAGCCGAACTCGCGCCCGTCGATCGAGACGGTGGCGCCGGGGACCGCGCCCACCTTGAAGAGCTCGTCCTCGACGCCGAGCTTCGCGAGTCGGTCGGCGAGGAAGCCGACGGCCTCGTCGTTGTTGAAGTCGGTCTGCTGCACCCAGCGGATGGGCTTATCGCCCACGACGGTGTACAGGTTGCCGAAGGTGCCACCCGTGACGATGACGGCGAAGTCCTTCTCGTTGACTGCGCGGGGCCGGATGACGATGCGCGCCTTGGGCGCTTCGAGCGCCTTCACCGCCCGATCGGCCTGCACCAGGTCGGCGAGGGCGAACGAGAGCTCGCGCAGGCCCTTGTGCGACACCGCGGAGATCTCGAACACGCGGTAGCCTCGGGCTTCCAGTTCGGGGCGCACGAGGTCGGCGAGCTCCTGCGCCTCGGGAACGTCGATCTTGTTGAGGGCGATCAGCTGCTGGCGCTCGAGAAGCGGGAGCTGGCCATCCGGCACCGGGTA
This sequence comes from uncultured Actinomycetes bacterium, assembly GCA_903920435.1. Classification (GTDB taxonomy): domain Bacteria; phylum Actinomycetota; class Actinomycetes; order Actinomycetales; family Microbacteriaceae; genus Rhodoglobus. The sequence continues at coordinate 9,743 of CAIXMB010000062.1, read as the reverse complement.
CGCGGCGAGCTCGCCGAGGATGACGTCGAGGTCGCTGATCGGGTCGCGACCGGGCTCGAGCGTCGCGCAGTCGAGCACGTGGAGCAGGGCCGTGCAGCGCTCGACGTGGCGCAGGAACTCCAGGCCGAGGCCCTTGCCCTCGCTTGCGCCCTCGATGAGGCCGGGAACGTCGGCGATCGTGTAGCGGGTCTCGCCGGACTCGACGACGCCGAGGTTGGGGTGCAGTGTCGTGAAGGGGTAGTCGGCGATCTTGGGCTTCGCGGCGCTCATCGCGGCGACGAGGCTCGACTTGCCCGCGGACGGGTAGCCCACGAGGGCGACGTCGGCGACGGTCTTGAGCTCGAGTTTGATGTCGCCCTCGAAGCCCGGGGTGCCGAGCAGCGCGAATCCGGGCGCCTTGCGCTTGGTGCTGGCGAGGGCGGCGTTGCCCAGCCCGCCCTGGCCGCCGGGGCCGACGACGATGCGCATGCCGGGGGCATCCATGTCGAGCAGTTCGTTGCCGTCGGCGTCCTTGACCACCGTGCCGACGGGTACAGCGAGCAGGAGCTCCTCGCCGGAGGTGCCGCTCTTGTGGTCGCCCTGGCCGGGCTGGCCGTGCTCCGACTTGCGGTGCGGCGCGCGGTGGAAGCCGAGCAGGGTCGTGACCTGCGGGTCGCTCACCAGCACGATGTCGCCACCATCGCCGCCGTTGCCGCCGTCGGGGCCGGCGAGGGGCTTGAACTTCTCGCGCTTCACCGAGACGCAGCCGTTGCCGCCGTGCCCCGCGAGGAGGTGGAGGGTAACCCGGTCGACGAATGACGCCATGGCACTCTCCTGTTCTCTTGGTTAAACAGCGAAAGCGAGCCGAGGCTCGCTATCGCGGTACTGCACTTCGGTGGTCGAGCGGAGTCGAGACCTAGTCTGCGACGACGATGTTGACGACCTTGCGGCCGCCCTTGGCACCGAACTCAACCGCACCGGCGGCGAGGGCGAACAGCGTGTCGTCTCCACCGCGGCCGACGTTGGCGCCCGGGTGGAAGTGCGTGCCGCGCTGGCGGACGAGGATCTCGCCCGACTTGACGACCTGGCCGCCGAAACGCTTGACGCCGAGGTACTGCGCGTTGGAGTCGCGACCGTTACGAGTGGAGCTTGCGCCCTTTTTGTGTGCCATCTTCTAAAACTCCCCTCTGCGCTTTCTAGAGACCGATGCTGGTGATCTTGATACGGGTCTGCTCCTGGCGGTGGCCCTGGCGCTTCTTGTATCCGGTCTTGTTCTTGAACTTCTGGATCACGATCTTCGGGCCGCGCTCGTCGCCGAGCACCTCCGCGACGACCTTGACCTTGGCGAGGTCCTTGGCACCGTGGGTGATCTTGTCACCGTCGACGAGGAGCACGGGGACGAGCTCGATGTTGCCGTTCTTGTCGGCCGCGATGCGGTCGAGAACGACGACAGAGCCGACCTCTACCTTCTCCTGGCGCCCACCGGCGCGCACAACTGCGTAAACCACTTTGGTTCCTACCTTTTGAAAGCTGACGGTGTTGACAGATGCGGGCTTGGCCCAGCAGACACCAAGGGTCAAGCATACGGGGTGCGGGAGCCCCGGTCAAACCTCGTCGATGAGGCCAGACAACGGATGCCGCGGCGGGTGGTCCTTGCGCCAGAGCCACAGCAGCACGCCCGCGAGGATGCCGAGCGGCAGGGTGGTGACGAAGGTCGCGAGCGCTCCCCCGAGTGCCCCGCCCAGCGCGTTCGCGGCGGAACTCGCGTTGAAGCCCAGAACCGAGAAGAGCGACTGGCTGTAGAGGCTCCCGTTGATCGCGAACGAGCCGATCACACCGACGACGGCGCTCACGATGAAGTACACGGTCGATGCGACCCCGGTGGCGAGGATCGCGCGCGTGATGACGTGCGGAAGGCGCAGTTCCTCGGCGATCGGGGCGATGATCCACAGGCTCAGGAAGAACCCGAGCGCGAGGGGCACGGCGAGCAGCAGGAGCCGCCCGAGCACCTCGGGCATGGCCAAGCCGATATCCGACGCCGCAACCCCGTACGCCAGAGCGGACACGAATTGGACGAGGTTCTCCAGCAGCCCCAGCACGAGCACGGCGACACCCAGGAGCGCCCCCGTGACCGCGGACACGAACGCGCCGTGCCGGTTGACGAGCTGCTTCACGGTAAGGGCCACGCGGCAAGCCTACAATCGGGCCATGAACCGCTTCCGACCGATCTCGCGCGGAGGTTGTGACTCGTCGCGGAGTTTCTCGCGGGCGCGTGGGGTCGAAACCTCAGCGTGGTCGGAGCGGACGCGCCCGTGATCCTCATCGACCAGCCGATCTGGCCCGCGCACAACACGGTCTGGGCGCACATCGTGAGCGACGAGTCGCTCGACGAACTGCACGCGTTCGCGGAGCGGGCGGGGATCCCCCGTCGCGGGTTCGACCTCGACCACTACGACGTGCCGGCGCACAAGTGGCAGGAGCTCGTGCAGCTGGGCGCGCATCCGGTCGGCGTGCGCGAGTTCGTGCAGCGCCTGCAGGCGAGCGGACTGCGCGTGCCGCAGCGGGAGCGCCCGGGGCACTAGGTCTCGGCAGGCTCGACCACCGTCACCACTTCAGGGCGAAGCCCTCCACGCTGCGGGTCTGAGCCCCCGACGAGACGTCGACGATGACCGTCGTGACGGTCGTGGCGCGGGCGTCGAGGAAGTAGCCGTCGGAGACGGCCGCCGAGGCATCCGGCACTGTCTCGATCGCGACGTACTGCCCGTTCGGCGAGACGGTGAAGTCGGAGATGCTTCCGGTGCCATCCGGAGTCTGGTAGAGCACGCGCGCGGTGGTGCCGTCGTCGTAGACGAGCAGGCTGGCGAAACGACGGCCGGATGCATCGGGCACGACGACCTTCTGGATGCGGTCGCCGCCCGGCAGCACCACGGTGGCGCCCTGGAAGGCGCGCTGGCCGTCGACGGGCGACGGCTCGAGCCGCTGGACATCCCCGTTCGCGAGCGTGAGCGCCACCTCGCCGAACGAGTCGGTCATGGTGACCGTGAGGCCGTCGGGCGAGATCTTGTCGAGGCCGAGGAACTGGCCGAGCGGGCTCACCGTGCCCGCGACGGGGTCGACGAGCAGCAGGCTGCGGTCGAAGGTCAGGGCGAGCAGCGTGCCGGTGCCCGGCAGGAACTGCCAACCGAGCACATCGGCGGGCTTCCCGTCGATGCCGAGCACCGGCTTCACCGTGCGGCCGGCGGTGAGGTCGATCGTGTAGAGGGTCGAGTTGTTGGTGCCGCCCGTGAGGGTGAAACCGACGGCGTTCCCCGCCGCCGAGGCGTCGAGGCCCGAGATCGACCCCGCAGCGGGCAGGCGCACCTTCTCGACGACCGACGTCTCGGTGTTCACGAAGCTGAGGGTGCTCGTGTGGTCGTCGTTGAGCGTGACCACGGCGAGGAACTCGTCGAGCACCGCGAAATCCTGGATGTGCGGCGTCGAGTAGACGGTCTCGCGCGCGGAGCCGGTGAGGCCCGTCGTCACGATGTCGTCGCTGGTCTCTCCGCGATCGAGGTAGTACAGCGTGGGCGAATCCGTCGTGAAGCTGTAGCTGAGGGTCGAAGGTTGGGCCAGGTAGACGCTCGTCACCGCCCCGATGGTGACCGTGTACTCCGTCGCGTAGTGCAGCCGGGACCCGAACTGCACGGCGATGATGTCGCCCTGGGTCGACACCGTGAAGTCCGTGTCGGGCGTGATCGTCACCTGCGCCGGTGTCACCTGCGCCACGGACTGGTTCGCGAACAGCCGCACCTGCTGACCGCTCTGCTCGACGACTCCCCGGGTGTCGACCTGGGCACTCGAGAGCTTGGGGCCCTGCAGGTAGCCCAGGGTGAGGAACACCCCGCAGAGCACGACGAGCGCGGCGACCGTGAGCGCGAGCGCGCGACGGAAGCGGCCCCCGTCAGTAGAGGTAGGGCTCACTGGGCTGGTCGACCTTCGTGACGGCGTCGGGCGTGAGGGTGATCGACTGCTTGCTCGAGGTGCTCGGGTTCGTGCCGAACTGCCCGGTGACCTCGACCCAGTCGTCGACGGCGTAGGTGTCCTGCCAGTTCGCGAGGAACACGGGCACGCCCGTCGGCTGCGCGTCGACGGCGCAGCACGTGACCACGAAGCGCGAGACGTAGAACATGTTGGTCGGGTCGTCCGGGTCGGCGGTGATGAACCCCACGACGTCGACGGGCTTGCCCGAGTAGAACGACAGATCGCTCGTCTGGCGCAGCAGCGACGCCCAGTCCACGACGGTGAAGGTCCTGAAGGTGGCGACGGATGCCGCGGCCGCATCACTCACGGACTGCGTCTCGGCCCCGACCGTCGTGCTCGTGATGTCGCGGTGGCTCGCCGTGGCGCTCGTGAGCGTCGCGGGCGGAACGACGATCATCGCGAGGGCGATGACCGCCGCAACCCCGACTCCGATGAGCGAAAGGGCGCGCGGCCGCTCCTCGTCCTCCGGGTGGGTGCGCACGACGACGCTCGCGACGATGAGCCCGAGGGCGATCACCCCCATGATCATCGTGAAGACGATGTAGCGCGGGTGGATGTACAGCACGAGCTGGTTGCCGAACGCGAGCCAGATCGTCGCCACCACGGCGATGCCGATGAGCACCACGCCGCGCCAGCGCTGGAGGTTACGCAACATAGTTCACCACCAGCCCGACGAGCGCGCTGAGCAGCCCCACGACGACCGTCAGCTGCACGAGCACTCGGGTTGTGAAGGTCGTGCGCAGAATGGCGAGCATCTTGATGTCGATGATCGGGCCGAACACGAGGAAGGTCGCTATCGAGCCGGGCATGAACGTGTTCGCGAACGGGAGGATGAAGAACGCGTCGACGTTCGAGCACACGGCGATGACGAAGGCGAGCACCATCATCGCGAGGATCGACCAGAGCGGGTTGCTGCCCAGGGCCACGAGCACGTCGCGCGGCACGACCACCTGGATGGCGCCCGCGACTAGCGAGCCGATGAAGAGCGCCGGCATGATGACGCTCGCCTCCCGGATGAAGATGTCAACGCTCTTGGACGTGCGGGAGTGGTGGTGCGCGTCGGCCGGGCGGGCGCACTCGGCCGCGAAGCCGGGCGTGAGCAGGGCATCCGGCCGGGCGTGCAGGCTGAAGAGCCAGCCGATGATGTTCGCGATGGCGAGGCCCCCGAGCAGTCGTGCCACGAGGATGCCGTCGTCGAAGCCGAACGCCTGGTGCGTGGTGATGATCGTGATCGGGTTGACGATCGGCGCCGCCAGCAGGAAGGTCATCGACTCCGGCACGGTGAACCCGCCGACGATGAGTCCGCGCGCCAGCGGCACGTTGCCGCACTCGCACACCGGCAGGAAGATGCCGAACAGCGAGATGCAGAACCGCCGCAGCGCGGGGTTGCGCGGCAGGTACTTCATGAGGATGCCGTCGGGCAGCCACACCTGCACGACGATCGAGAGCAGGATGCCGAGGATCACGAACGGCAGCGACTCGATGACGACGCTGATGCTGAGCGTCAGCAGGTCTTGCAGCTCGTTGGGCAGCGAGAACCCGCTACCGGTGAGAAGGGCACGGATGCCCAGCAGAGCCGCAATGCCGACGACGCCGATACCGAGCCAGACGAATCGGCGCGGGCTTCGCGTCTTCGTGTGCACGTGCTCGTGCTCGGCCAGCCGGGAGGTCACCGCTGAAGCTTAAACGGCAAACCTGAGCGGGTTGAGTAAGGCGCCCCGCGCCTGTATCGAAACCTCAGGTTGTTCACCGTGAGGTTTCGATACACGCGCCAGAGCGCGCTACTCAACCCGCCAGCTATTACTGGGTGTCGGTGGTGATGATCGGCGACGAGACGCGGCGCGACCCGCGCGAGCGGCCCTGGCCCGGCTGCTTGGGCTCGGGCAGCGCGTCGAGCACGGAGTCGAGGATCTGCTCGGCGTCGTGCGTCGAGATCTTGCGCGGCTGCCGCGGCGCCTTCGTGACGGGGATGTCGAGGATCGCGACGGGCTCGGGCGCGGTCTCCTGCACGGGGGCCGCCTCCTGCACGGGGATCTCGGTCGTGTGCACGGTGCTCGCGGCGACGCGGGCGAGAGCGTTGCGCACATCCTCGGTGATCGCGTGCGTACCGGTCGACCCGACGCCGTTCTTGACGGTGGCGGATGCCACGGCTCCCCCACCGCCGTTGCCGCCGCGGTTGCGGCTGCGGCGGCCACCGCCGCTCACCTCCGGCTGCGCGGTCTGCTGCTGCTGACGGTGCTTGGTGACGGGATCGTGGTGCACGATGATGCCGCGGCCGGCGCAGTGCTCGCACGGCTCGCTGAACGTCTCGAGCAGCCCGAGGCCGAGCTTCTTGCGGGTCATCTGCACGAGGCCGAGCGAGGTGACCTCGGCGACCTGGTGCTTGGTACGGTCACGCGAGAGGCACTCGACGAGCCGGCGCAGCACGAGATCGCGGTTCGACTCGAGCACCATGTCGATGAAGTCGACGACGATGATTCCGCCGATGTCGCGCAGGCGCAGCTGGCGCACGATCTCCTCTGCGGCCTCGAGGTTGTTCTTCGTCACCGTCTCTTCGAGGTTTCCGCCGGAGCCGACGAACTTGCCCGTGTTGACGTCGACGACGGTCATGGCCTCGGTGCGGTCGATCACGAGCGAACCGCCGGAGGGCAGCCACACCTTGCGGTCGAGGGCCTTCTCGATCTGCTCGGAGACGCGGTAGCGGTCGAACGAGTCGACCTGCTCGTCCTCGTAGCGCTCGACGCGGTCGGCGAGGTCGGGCGCGACGGCGCTCAGGTAGCCCTGGATCGTCGACATCGCGTCGTCGCCCGCGACCACGAGCTTCTGGAAGTCCTCGTTGAAGACGTCGCGCACGATCTTGATGAGCAGATCGGGCTCGGAGTGCAGAAGAGCGGGTGCCTGCTGGGTCTCGACGAGACGGCTGATCTCCGCCCACTGGTTGGTGAGGCGCTGCACGTCGAGCGTCAGCTGCTCCTCGGTGGCCCCCTCGGCTGCGGTGCGCACGATCACGCCGACGTTCTCGGGCAGCACCTCCTTGAGGATCTTCTTGAGACGCGCGCGCTCGGTGTCGGGCAGCTTGCGGCTGATACCCGACATCGAGCCGTTGGGCACGTACACGAGGTAGCGGCCGGGCAGGGAGACCTGCGAGGTGAGGCGGGCGCCCTTGTGGCCCACCGGGTCCTTCGTGACCTGCACGAGCACGCGGTCGCCGGGCTTGAGCGCGAGCTCGATGCGGCGGGCCTGGTTCTTGCCGTCGCTGTCGAGAGCAGCGGCATCCCAGTCGACCTCGCCCGAGTAGAGCACGGCGTTGCGGCCGCGGCCGATGTCGACGAACGCGGCCTCCATGCTCGGCAGCACGTTCTGCACGCGCCCGAGGTAGACGTTGCCGATGAGGCTCGCATCCTGTGCCTTGGCCACGTAGTGCTCGACGAGCACGCCGTCTTCGAGCACGGCGATCTGGATGCGGTCGAACTTCGAGCGCACGACCATGACGCGGTCGACGCTCTCGCGGCGCGCGAGGAACTCGCTCTCGGTGACGACCGGACGACGGCGACCGGCGTCACGGCCATCGCGGCGGCGCTGCTTCTTGGCCTCGAGGCGGGTGGAGCCCTTGACGCGGGTGGGCTCGTTGCTGAGCACGGGCTCGGGGCGCGGCTGGCGCACGCGCACGACGGTGTTGGGCGCCTCGTCGCCGGGGCGGGACTCCTCACCCGGGCGGCGGCGCGAACGACGACGGACGGATCCGCCCTCCTCCGGCAGGTCGAGCACGGGTGCGTTGCCGCCGCGCGACGCGCGCACGGGAGGCAGCGGGGGCAGGTCGGGCGCCTGGAACAGCAACGACGTGGTCGGTCGAGCGGGGGCCTTGGCCGCCGGCTCGGCTTCGGGCGCGGATGCCTCGGCCGCAGCCTTCTTCGGAGCGCTCCTGCGCTTCGGCGCCTCGGCTGCACCCTCGGTCTCGGTGAGGCCGGTGGCACCCGCGTTCACGTGGTCGGCCGCGCTCTTGGCGGGAGCCGTGGCCTTGGGTGCACGGGTGCGCGGTGCCTTCGGTTCGGCGGCGGGGGCTTCGGGAGCCTCGGCTGCCGGAGTCTCGGCGGGCTCGACGGCCGGTGCGGCATCCGTGGCGGCCTTACGACCACCGAACAGGCGGCTGCGCTTCTTCGGGTTCTCGTCTTTGTTCGTATTCACGTCGTTTGTCACCATTGCTGGTGTACTCCTTGCCCGGGTGGGTAACCGCGCCACCCACCGGGTACTCTCTCGTGCGCTATGCCGCTTTCGTGAGCGGCACCGCTACTAATCCTTCAGGTCTGCAAGCGGGCTCTGCACCTCTCTGGGCACTGGCTCACGCTTGCTACGTCTGCGCTGTCACCGCATACTCCGGAACTGGCTATCCGGCTTCGGCCCGGTTCAGCCCTGCGTGTTCGTTGCAGGTCCAGCCCGGAAAGCACTGTTTGGTGTCGTGTCGAGCGCGGCTCGACTGACTGCTTGCCATTATCGCATGGGAAAGCGCCAATGGGACTTTCGGCCCGTCCGACGCGCGCGCGTGCCGTGGGAGAATCGACGGCATGACTGACGCGGTCGCCGTGCGACGCCCTCTTCCCCTCGCCATCGTCCTCATCGTCACGGGAGCCGTCGGCTGGTACGCGGCCTTCGCCCTCACCCTCGACAAGATCGCGATCCTGAAGAACCCGCAGGCCGACCTGGACTGCAACTTCAGCGTGCTCGTGCAGTGCGGCAAGAACCTCGAGTCGTGGCAGGGCGCGATCCTCGGGTTCCCGAACCCGCTCATCGGCCTCGGCGGGTTCGTCGCGCCGATCGCCGTCGGAGTCGCACTGCTCGCCGGAGCGTCGTTCGCCCGCTGGTTCTGGATCGCGTTCAACGTGGGCGTGCTCGGCGCCTTCGCCTTCATCCTGTGGCTCGCGTACCAGAGCATCTTCAACCTCGGCACGCTGTGCCCGTGGTGCATGCTCACGTGGTCGATGGTCATCCCGATGTTCTGGACGCTCACCCTCTTCAACGCGCGCGCGGGGCGCTTCGGTGCGGGCCTCACACCCCTCGGCGAACGGCTCTACTCGTGGGTACCGGTGATCACCGTCGTCGGGTACATCATCATCGCCGCCGTCGCGCAGGTGCGCCTCGACGTGATCGCGACGCTCGCCGTCTAGCGCGGGTTGCGTAGGCCGCCCGCGGCCGCATCGAAACCGGATGTGAGGTTTCGATACAGGCGCCAGAGCGCCTTACTCAACCCGCCTGAGCGCTCGAACCAGAGGGCGAGCTCGCGCGCCGCGGACTCGGGCGAGTCGCTGCCGTGCACGAGGTTCTGCTGCACCTTCAGGCCCCAGTCGCGGCCGAGGTCGCCGCGGATGGTGCCCGGCGCCGCCGTCGTGGGGTCGGTCGTGCCCGCGAGGGAGCGGAAGCCCTCGATCACGCGGTTGCCGGCGATGCGCAGCGCCACGACCGGGCCCGACTGCATGAACTCGACGAGCGGCTCGTAGAAGGGCTTGCCCTGGTGCTCCTCGTAGTGCGCGGCGAGCAGTTCGAGGTCGGCCTGCACGAGCTTGATGTCGACGAGCTGGTAGCCCTTCGCCTCGATGCGGCGCAGAATCTCACCGGTCAGGTTGCGAGCGACGCCGTCAGGCTTGACGAGTACGAGTGTTTCTTCGACTGACATATTCAGCTTTCCTGTAGGAATTGACGACGGGCGGCATCGATCTGCCGCCCCTTGATAAAGCAGTAGACCCAGATCG
>CAIXMB010000061.1 GCA_903920435.1 uncultured Actinomycetes bacterium | reverse complement strand
TGATCTTCGGCCGGTCGAAGGACCCCGAGGATGTGGTGAAGTACGCAGGCACCGTCCTTCGCATGGAGGCGTCCACTCAGTCGGGCGGGGACGCGCAGGGCACGGCGCGTGCACAGCACACGTTCGTGATCCCGCCGCAGGATGTCCGCGAAGCCGCGGACGGCGCGTTCTGGATGGTGCAGGCCGGCGCGATCGCCGCCTTCCGTGCCCTCCCACATGCCACGGTCACCCCCGCACCTCTTGCCGAGCCGACATCGGACGCGGTCGAGGAGTTCGAGGCTGCGGAGGTGACCCCGTGATGTCAGCGCAGGCGGCCGGCGTCTTTTATCGACGTCACCAGGGAAACGTGATGCTGCTGCGCGAGCCAGTGGCATCCGGCACTGAACGGCGACGTGATCGGCCCCGGCACCACACCTACGGGACGGTCCATGGCGTGGGCGGCCTCCGCGGTTCGCAGGGCACCGGAGGACAGGCCGGCTTCGACGACGATTGTCTTCACCGCGAGGGCGGCGAGCAAATACTTCGCCCGGCGCTGCGCGCGAACGGTCAGCTGCCCGGTCGGCGGGAGCTCACTGACGGCGACGCCATTGGTCACGGTGGTGCGCACGCGGTCGAGGGACGCTGCGGCGACGGTGATGCCGCGACCCTTCATCGCGTCCGCGGAGCGCAGGGCAACCTGGTCGATGCCCGACCCGGCACCGGCGGCGACAACCCAGCCGCGCCCGGCGAGGCCGGTCCCGAGCTCGATGCCCATGTGGATGCCGTACCCGGTGGGACTCGCAGTTCCGGTGATCGCGACCGCCGGGTTCAGAAGGATGCCGGGATCGCCGTGCACCCACAGCAGCTGCGGAGCAAGCCCGCGCAGGGCGTCGAGCTGCGGCGGCCACAGCTCGCACTGCGGGGTCAGGATCCCGAACCCGTGACGCGCGGTCTCCTCAAGCACCCGGCCAACCCGGTGGGCGGTCGCGAACGCGCGGATGCGCTGCCGCACCAAGTTCGACAGAGCGGCGGGAGCATCCTCACCGTCGTGGACCGCAGCGACGAAGTCGGCAGCGCTGCCGAATGTCTGGATGCCGACGTTCACGGAGGGTTCTCCGCTGACCCCTGCACAGGCCAGGGCCACTCGCGCGGCGGTGTCGTCGTCAACTCGCAGGGAGGTGGACGGAATGGTTGAGCTCAGGCTGGTCATGGTCATGCAGTCCTCTCAGATCGATCGTTTTGTTTGCCTTCCGGCAGAGAGATCGAGTGCGAGGAGACGAGGCGCAGTGCGCAGAATTTCGGGCGAAGTAAGCCCGCAGGGCGCGTCAGAAAATCTGCGAACGCAGCAGAGGACAGAGCTACGATCGGCAGCCGGAAAGTTCAAACAAACAACCAAGGGCATCGCCGCGAAGCGGCTCCCTCCACGGCGCCGACCTGTCGGCGCTCATCACGCGCAGCGCCAGACGCCCACCTCACTTCCGCGACCCGCACCCGAAAGCCGCACCTTCCACCCGGACCAGGACGCACAACACGGAAAGGAATCGCGCCCATGACAACCACCACTCCCACCCGCACCGACGGCCCCGCCTTCGCCGGAGCCGCACGCGCCGCCTCCTACGTCGAAGGCCGGGACGCCCCGGCGGTCGCGGTGGCCGCTCCGTCGATCCCGCCCGCCGCACCCCCGGTCGAACCCGAGCCGATCCTCGACACCAGTCCATCGGTCGAGCTCGAGCATGATGACGTCGACCTCGGCGCCCTCTCCGTCGCAGCCCCGCCCCGCACAGCCCAGAAGGGACTGCGCGGCCTACTGACCAAAGTAGGTGTGAAGGTCCCACCGGGTGCCGCAGAGACAGCTGCGATCGAAGCTGGCGAGCAGCTTGCCGGGTTCGAGGAGACCATTCGGCAGGCGACGTGGACACGGGCCGTGTCCGTGCTCGTGGCCAACCCGAAGGGCGGAGTCGGCAAGACCCCCACCTCGCTGATGCTCGGCGGAACCATCGCCGCCATCCGCGGCGGATCGGTGTGCATCATCGAAGTCTCCGACGACCCAGGAGCTTTGACCTTCCGCAGCGAAGGCTCACCCAACCGTGGGCTCGGCGAGCTCGTCGCCGACGCCGAGCAGATCCGCTCCGCCGGACAGCTCGCCGGCTACACAGCACCCCAGTCGTCGTTCGCGGCCGTCATCGGCTCCGTCGGATGGCGGCCGCGTCTCGACGACACCGCTGTGAACAGCGTGGTCAAGGTCGTCGACGACTACTACGCCGTCCGTGTCATGGACTCGGGAAACCAGCCCTCCTCTCCTGCGTTCGGCGCTGCGGTGATGTCGGCGGACGTGCTCGTCGTGCCGATCTTCGACGCCGGCGACGCCGCCCTCGAGGCCGCGCAGCTGCTCGAGGGACTGAAAGCGGCCGGAGGTCGCGCGGGCGAGCTCGCGGCGAACGCGATCGTCCTGCGCCTGCACGACGGTCGACCGGAGCACCCGCAGGTCGTTGCTCGGGTCGATCGCATCCTGAGCTCGCACGGGATCACCCACCAGCACTCGATCCCGTTCGACGCCCACATCGCCGAGCGCGGCCAGCTCACCCTGGCCAAGCTCGCCCCCATCACCCGGCATGCCCTCACCGGCGCTGCCGCGGACGTGGTCCGCACCCTCCAGAACACCGCACGCTGATCAACCTGAAAGGACTAACCAACCATGAGCATCATCGGCACCCTCGCGATCCTCCCCATGATCGACAACCCCCTCGACGGGATCCTGCCCGATTTCAGCATCTTCGGTCTCGAGTTCACCCAGCTGTGGCAGAAGATCCTCGGCGGCCTCTGGGCGCTGGCGATCATCGCCGCGATCATCTTCGTCATCATCGGCGTGGGCAACATGGCCGTCGCCACCAGCGGCAGCAACCCCGCCGCCTACAAAGACGCACGCACCCAAGCAATGTGGGCGGGCATCTCCCTCGGCGTACTCGCGGCCCTCGCCGTGATCGTGGGCGCGATCCTGTCGGTATTCGGGTAGGGATAGAAGATGCGAGCACAAGCAACGCGTCGCCGGCGCATCTGGCCCTGGATACTCCTCGCCCTCATCGTCATCTCGGCGATCATCGCCGCACTCACGGTGCTGGTCTGGAACCCGGGCGGATCCCAGCCGACCGCGAGTCCGACGGCGACCGTCTCGGGCACGCCGGCGCCGGACGCCGAACCGACCGGATGCCTCGGCGGAACCGAGCGCGACGCGGCTATGGTGCTCGCAGCCCAAGCGGCAGCGCCGCACACCTCCAACGGTGCCGTGGAGTTCGCGACAGCGTTCGTCCGCTGGATCCAGCGTTACCCATATCCGTCGTCGGAAGAGGCGCAGCAGGTTCAGAGCGTGCTTGCCGACGACTCCTTCACGGATGATCTTGCCGCGTATCTTGAAGGCGAGCCGGACCTTTCGGGCGGAATTGTCGAGCCCGGGACGGACTACTACATGAACACGGTGCCCGGCGTGTGGAATCTCGAGTCCGTCGCCGATGACGACATCTCCGTCTCGATCGGCAGTGGATACGTGATCGGCGGAGAGCTGAGCTCGACGCTGCGATCGTCGATCACGATCACCACCCATTGGGACGGGTCCGCCTGGACGATCGCAGGTGCGGACGGCACCCGCACGCCCGCTGAGCTCTATGAGATCGGAACGCCATTTACGGAGGGCTGCTAATGGCTCTGACAGACGACGACAACGGTTGGGACCCTATCGGCGGGCTCGGCGACGTGATCAACGGATTCACCGGGGCCGTGTCCTATTGGTCGGACCCGTGGGGCAACACGTTCAAGGCGCTGCAGGATGCCGCGAAGGGGTTGAGCAAAGATGTGCTCCCGGCTCTCACAGATGCCACGCTTCCGGACCTGTCGACTGATTGGTTCCTCCGGGCATACGCGATCTCGTTCGCGGCGGCGATCTTCGTGGCAGTCGCCTTGCTGATCCCGCAGATCCTCCGGACAGCTCGCGGCGCGCAGGCAGGTCGCGACCTCGTCGAGTCAGTCGGCCTCTACTTCGGCCTCTTCCTCGTCGGTGCGATGTTCGGGCCGGCACTGGGGATGATGCTCGTCAACTTCTTCCACGCCCTCTCCAACGACGTAGTCGAATGGGGACTGCGGGGCACGGTCACCGGCGTGATCGGCGACTTCCAGACGATGATCTCCGAAGCCGACCCAGTCGGCATCACGGGCGGCCTGCCCATCGCGGTGCTGCTGATGTTCTGCATGGTCATCGGGCTGCTGCTCGTGTTCGCGATGCTCGTGGTGCAGCTCGTCACTCTCTATTTCACCGGGGTGCTGCTGCCGCTCGGGCTGGTGTGGATCATCGACCCCGGTAAGCGCGGGTTCGGGACGAAGATCGTGTCGGTGTGGATCGGCATCCTTGCCGCCCACCCGTTGCTGTTCTTCCTGCTCGGGTTCTCGTTCGTGATGATGGCCAACTCGGTGGCCACCTTCGGCAACAACCTCAACCTCCGCTCCCTGGTTCAGCTCAGCGTTGCGGTGATCGCCCTTTTCCTAGCTGCGTGCTCACCTCTCCTGCTGATGAAGCTCGCGCCGGTCATCCCCAACGGGTTTGGCGGGACCCGCGGGCCGGCAGTCGCTGCCGGTTCCATCGGCCCGCAGAACATGAGCGAGGCAACCGCACGCTTCGACCGCTCCGGTGCCTCGTCGGTGCGTAGTGCGAGGGACGCGTCCACGAGTGCGGCGCCGAGCTCGGCATCCGCGGCCGCCCCGGAAGCCGAAGGAATGAGCTTGGCCGGTGCATCGGCGGCCCGTGCCGGCGCCGCAAGCGCCGGGGGAGCGGCCGCCGCCGCTGGAGCGGCCGAAGGCGCAGCGGCCGCAGGCGGCGGACTGGCGGCCGCCGGTGCCGCCGAAACTGCCACGGGAGCAGGGGCAGCCATCGGTATCCCCACACTCGTCCTGGCAGCGGGAGTGACCGCAGCATCCAAAGGCGTGCAACTCACCGAAGCCGCAGGCCAGCAGGCCACCGCAGCACTGGATGATTCGACGATCGGAGCAGAGCGACCATGACCGAGATGCAAACACGCGCGACCGTCCGCTACCTCGGCGGCGAGACCGGGCACCGCTCGTTCTTCGGCGGCACCCACTCCCGCAGCCGCATCATCCTCCTCGGCGTCTTCATCGTGTCCGGACTGATCCTTACACCGCTGATCGGCTGGCCAGGCCTCGTCATCGGGGTCGTCGGCTCCGGCATCACGTTCCTCGTGACGACCCGCACACACCGCGGCACGATCATGGAACGCCGCACCCGCCGCAACCGTTGGAAAGAGCGCGTGGCGTCAGGGGTCGACGCATTCGTCCCCTACGACATCGCCGCATGGGACCAAGCCGAACAAGCGCTTCGCGACGCACGGCAGCTGCGCGGCCGCGCCCGACGCGACGCCGCGTGGGAAGCCCAGCGAGTGCTGACCGCCATGCGCGCCAACCCTGACGGTGCCGACGGCACGGGATGGCTGCAGCACGGCCGCGGCGAACCCGGCATCGGCTGGCACGCCCCCACAGGGGAAGCCCAGTACCTATCGGTGACGTTCGTCGTCACAGGGCAACTGCGCGGCATCGAATCCACCTCCGTCATGACCCGAGCCGCGGAAGGGTGGGGAACATTCCTGGCGAGCAGGGCGGCCGCGTCGAACCTCGTCGG
>CAIXMB010000060.1 GCA_903920435.1 uncultured Actinomycetes bacterium | reverse complement strand
CGGCGGTCGCCCGGTCGAACATGCCGCTCAGGTCCGCCTCCTGCATGACCCCGATGGCGCGCTCCGTGGTGCCCTTGGGGCTCGTCACCTGGGCGCGCAGGGCGGCGGGCTCCTTGCCCGACGCGAGCAGCAGGTCGACGGAACCCGCGAAGGTTCCCTGCACGAGAACCGCGGCCTGCTCGGGGGTGAACCCGAGCTTCTCGGCGGTGCGGGTGAGCTCCTCGATCAGGTAGAAGACGTAGGCGGGGCCGGATCCGGAGATCGTGCTGAGGGCGTCGATCTGCTCCTCCGGGATCTCGACCACCGTGCCGACGGTCTCGAACAGTGCCACGCCGAGCGCGACCTGCTCGGCCGTCGCGCGCGAGCCGGCCGCGACGCCCGTGACCGCCTTCCCGACGATGGCGGGAGTGTTGGGCATCGCACGCAGCACGGGGTTGTCGACGACGGCCTCCATGGCCGCGGTGGTGATGCCGGCCGCGACACTGATGACCAGGGCATCCGGTTCGAGCGACGGGGCCAGCGAGCGCAGGGTGTCGACGATCATCGCCGGCTTGACGCCGAGCAGCACGATGCCCGCGCCGCGAACCGCCCGGTCGTTGCCGCCTGGCTCGCTCTCGAGGGCTATCGACTCCACGCCGTCCGCGGCGACGAGCGCGGCCTTGGCGGCGGTGCGGTTGGTGACCCGGATGCCCCCGCTCACGCTCACCGAGGGGTCGAGCAATCCGGCGAGGATCGCGCCGCCCATCGAGCCAGCGCCGATGATCGCAATGGAGGGGAGATTCGTGCTCACGCCCTCATCCTAGGATTGAGCGCATGAGCGCATCGGGCGGCGGCAAGGCAATCATCGCGGCACTACTGGCGAACCTCGGCATCGCGATTGCCAAGTTCATCGGCTTCCTCGTCTCGGGGTCGAGCTCGATGCTCGCCGAGAGCGTGCACTCGTTGGCCGACACGGGCAACCAGGGGCTCCTCCTCCTCGGCGGTCGCCAGTCGCGCAAGCGCGCCGACGAGTCGCACCCGTTCGGCTACGGCCGCGAGCGCTACGTGTACGCGTTCGTCGTGTCGATCATCCTGTTCTCGGTCGGTGGCGTCTTCTCGATCTACGAGGGCATCGAGAAGATCCAGCACCCGCACGAGCTCGAGACGCCCATCGTGCCGCTCGTGATCCTCCTCGTCGCCATGGTGCTCGAGGGCTTCTCCCTGCGCACCGCCATCGGTGAGTCGAACCACGTGCGCGGCAAGCAGAGCTGGATCAGCTTCGTGCGCCACGCGAAGGCGCCCGAGCTGCCCGTCGTGCTGCTCGAGGATGTCGCCGCACTCACCGGCCTCGTCTTCGCGTTCGCCGGTGTCGGACTGAGCGTGCTCACGGGCAACCCGATCTTCGACGCCATCGGCACACTCGCCATCGGCGCGCTGCTCGTCGCCGTCGCGATCATCCTGGGTATCGAGACGAAGAGCCTGCTCGTCGGCGAGGGCGCGAGCGCCGGCGACTTCGACAAGATCCGCGAGGCGATCACCTCCCACAAGGATGTCGAGGCGCTCATCCACATCAAGACCCTCTACCTCGGCCCCGACGAGTTGCTCGTCGCCGCGAAGCTCGCCTTCGGCAGGGCCAAGAAGCTCTCGGATGTCGCGTCGTCGATCGACGACGTCGAGGCCGCGATCCGCGCCGCGGTGCCCATCGCGCGCATCATCTACCTCGAGCCCGACGTGTACTCCCCGCCGAACGCGGCCCACCCCACCACCGACGCGATCGTGATCAAGGGCGCCGACTAGATCTCGACGGGCTCGATCACCGGCGGGCCTCGAAGAACTCGCGGAGCATCTCGGCCGAATCCTCGGCCCGCACCCCCGCGATGACCTCGACGCGGTGCGGAAGACGCCGGTCGCGCAGCACGTCGAAGACGCTCCCGACCGCGCCGGCCTTCTCGTCCCACGCCCCGAATACGACTCGAGGGATGCGCGCCTGCAGGATCGCCCCCGCGCACATCGTGCACGGCTCGAGAGTGACGACGAGGGTCGTGTCGTCGAGGTGCCACGTGCCGCGCGCCTCGGCGGCGGCACGGATCGCGAGGATCTCGGCGTGCGCCGTCGGGTCGTGCGAGAGCTCGCGCTCGTTGCGGCCGACGCCCAGGCGGTTGCCGTCGGCATCCAGCACGACTGCGGCAACGGGAACGTCGCCGGTGGCGAGGGCGAGCCGGGCCTCGGCGAGCGCCTCGCCCATCCACCGCTCGTAGCTGTTCACAGTAGATTGAGCCTATGCGAGTACACGTTGCCGACCACCCGCTCATCACCCATAAGCTCACCGTGCTGCGGGACAAGAACACTCCGTCGCCGACCTTCCGCGCCCTCGCCGAGGAGCTCATGACGCTGCTCGCCTACGAGGCCACCCGCAACGTGCGCACCCACGTCGTCGAGATCGAGACGCCCGTGACCACCACCAAGGGCCTCGCGATCAGCGACCCGCGCCCCCTCGTCGTTCCGATCCTGCGGGCGGGCCTCGGGATGCTCGAGGGCATGGTGAAGCTCGTCCCCACCGCCGAGGTCGGCTTCCTCGGCATGATGCGCGACGAGGAGACCCTGCAGCCCACGACGTACGCGCAGCGCCTGCCCGACGACCTCTCCGACCGCCAGTGCTTCATCCTCGACCCGATGCTGGCAACGGGCGGGTCGCTCATCGGCGCCATCGAGTTCCTCTTCGAGCGTGGCGCGAAGGATGTCACGGCTGTGTGCCTCATCGGCGCCCCCGAGGGCGTGGCTGCCGTCGAGAAGGCGACGGCGGGCCGCGAGGTGACCATCGTGCTCGGCGCTCTCGACGAGAGGCTCAACGAGGTCGGCTACATCGTGCCCGGGCTCGGCGACGCGGGAGACCGGCTTTACGGCACCGTCTGATCTCGACCCCGCTCGATCAGCGATGTTGCATTTTGTGCGCGAATGCAAGATAGTTGCACGCATGACTGTTCGTGCATTCGCCCTTACCTCCCTTGAGGTGCGCGAGAGCATGGTCATGTGTTGTCGAATGTGTGCCTAGTCCGCACATCGTCGGGTGTCGCCTTCCTTAGAGCGAACGCCCCCGGGCCCCAGTCCTCATAACGACTGGCTACCGCTTCGCATGACCGCAGTACCCGAAGGATCACAACCTCATCATCAGAGGCCCTTCACCCCACATCCCTAAGGAATTCCAGGACCATGTCCATCGCACCTCTCGACCGCGCACCCCTCTCGTCCGTCTCCCCCGTCACCACCGCGCCCATCGCTGCGCCGGCCCGCCGCCTGCAGGCGGTGCCCGCCGGCACCGAGGCCCGCGGCTTCGCCCTCTACGTCGGCCTCGACGAGTTCAAGGCCCTCGACTCCGGCACCGACCTCAGCTCGGTGGTCGAACAGCTCAAGGGGCTGATCGCCCAGCTCGTGCCCTCCGCCGAGACCTACGCCGCCGTTGCACTGGCTCCCGCGGGCGCCGGCGGTCGCGATGTCGACGTGGTTCGCCTTGCGCTGCAGGACCCGGCGGCGCTCGCCAAGCACCGCCAGGTCGTCGAGGAGCCCGAGAAGGTGCGCACCGGGGTCGTCATCGACATCTCGCGCAAGCGCGTCGCGCTCGACGGCGAGACCGCTCCCCTCACCTACAAGGAGTTCGAGCTCCTGCAGTACCTCGTGCTGCGCGAGGGCCGCACGATCGACCGCGCCGAGCTCATCTCTTCCCTCTGGTCTGCCGCCGACGACGAGATCCCCAACGAGCGCACGATCGACGTGCACGTGCGCCGCCTGCGCGCGAAGCTCGGCGACTACGAGGACATCGTGCGCACGGTGCGCGGCGTCGGCTACCGCTTCGACCGCCACGCGGATGTCACGATCCGCCAGGCCACGACACCGAGCCCCGACTTCTTCTAGCGCGGACTTGTTCTAGCGCGGGTGCCGCTCATGTGTACACTGTTCACATGAGCGACACAGCAGCCGCCCCCGATTCCGTTCCCGCGCACTGGAAGAGGAACGTCTCCCTCTTCCTGGTCGGGCAGACCGTCTCCCTGTTCGGCTCCATGATCGTGCAGTACGCGGTCATGTGGTACGTCACGTTCCAGACCGGCTCGGGGTTCGCCGTCGCCCTTTACGCGCTCGCGGCATTCCTGCCGCAGGGCATCATCTCGATCTTCGGCGGGGTCCTGGCCGACCGGATGAACCGCCGCGTGCTCGTGATGCTCTCCGATGGAGTGATCGCGGCGGTCACCCTCGTGCTCGCCATCCTCATGGCCAACGGTGTCACCGACCTCTGGATCATCCTCGTCGCCGTCGCGGCACGCTCGGTGGGCGCCGGTGTGCAGACGCCCGCCGTGTCGGCCCTCCTGCCCCAGATCGTTCCGGGCGACCAGCTCATGCGCGTGAACGGCATCTTCGGCACCATCCAGTCGGCCATGGCGCTGCTTGCGCCGGCGGCCGCGGGGGCCGTGTTTGGGCTCTTCGGCATCGTCCCGGTCTTCTTCATCGACGTCGTCACGGCGGCCATCGGCATCGGCATCATGTTCTTCGTGGCCGTGCCCACCCTGGCCTCGATCGCCGAGAAGACCTCGAGCTACCGGGCGGACCTCGTGGAGGGCATCCGGTACATCTGGCACCACTCGATCGTGCGCTGGCTGCTGCTCGTGTTCGCGATCATCTTCCTGCTCATCGTCGCGCCCTCGTTCGTGACCCCGCTGCTCATCGCGCGCGAGTACGGCAACAACGTGACCCTCGTGACCCTTCTGGAGATCGCGTTCAGCGTGGGCATGCTCCTCGGTGGCGTGCTCATCTCGACGCTGCTCGCCAAGCGCAACCGGCTGGGTCTCATCCTGTTCTCGACCTTCACCTTCGCGGCGTCGTCGATCGGCATGGGCCTGAGCCCCAACCTGTACCTGTTCTACGCCTTCATGTTCACGCTCGGCCTGTTCGTGCCGCTGTTCTCGACCCCGTTCATGACCCTCGTGCAGGAGACGGTGCCCGCCGAGATGCACGGCCGCGTCTTCAGCTACGTCGGCATCGTGATGGCCCTGGCGACCCCGGTGGGGATGGCGATCTTCGGCCCGCTCGCGGACGTGATCAGTGTGCAGGCGATCCTCGTGATCGCGGGCGCGATCATGGCGCTGGTCATGGTCGTCGCGATGCTCGTGCCGTCGGGCCGCGCCGCCATGGCCGCGGCTCGTGCGCACGCCCCCGCGACGGAGGAGCCCGCTCCCGCTCAGCCCTGAGGTCGCTGCGCCCGCGGGAGCCCCGCGACGACGAGCTCCCACGAATCTCGGATCAGGTCTGCCGCCGGCACGGACGCGCTCGGCAGGCTCACCGAGATCCAGTGCTTCTTGTTCATGTGGTAGCCGGGCGTGATCTCGGGGAAGGTCGCCACGAGCGCCTTCGCGTCCTCCGGGTCGGCCTTGAGGGTCACCATGCCCGGCCCCTCCTCCGCATTCAGGATGGCGAACACCTTGCCCACGACCTTGAACACGGGCGTGTCCTCGCCGAACGGATACGACAGCTCGGTCGCCGGGAACGCGGCGCACGCCTCCATGGCGTCCTCGATGGTGAAGGTCTTGGCCATGGGGCTATCTTTCCGTACATGACCATCTACCACCTCGCCCGCGTCGCCGACTGGGATGCCGCCGCCGCGAGCGGCGAGTACCGGGTGTCGACCCTCGACCGCACCCTCGACGAGGTGGGGTTCATCCACGCGTCGCGGGCCGACCAAGTGGCGGCGACAGCCGAGCGGTTCTACCGGGACCTGGCCGGCGACCTCGTCGTGCTCGAGATCGACGAGCACGGCCTCGACGTGCGGGAGGAGGACGGCGGCGCGGGCGAGGTGTACCCGCACGTGTACGGGCCGATCCCCGTGGCATCCGTGACCCGGGTGGTGCCCGCGTGGTTCGAGGACGACGGCGGATTCGTCACGGAGTGAGCTTGCCCTCGAGGGCCTCGCGCTCGAGCGCGTTGGTGCACAGCGCGATGGCGTCGCGCAGCGCTGCATGGGCCTCCTCGGTGCGGCCCAGGCGCAGCAACAGCTCGCCCCTCACCGACGGGACGAGGTGACCGGGCAGGTCTATCGTGTCGACGAGGGCGAGGCCCGCGGCCGGTCCGGATGCCATCGCCACAGCGACAGCGCGGTTGAGCTCGATCACGGGCGACGGGGCCAGCCGTCCGAGCGCCTCGTAGAGGATGACGATGCGGTCCCAGTCGGTCTCGGCAACGGAACCGGCAACCGCGTGACACTCGGCGATCGCAGCTTGCAGGCCGTAGAACCCGAGGCCCGCCTGCCCCGCACGCTCGAGTGCGGCGCGACCGCGGCGGATCGCCGCGCGGTCCCACAGCCGCCGGTCCTGGTCTTCGAGCAGCACGGGCTTGCCGTCGGCGGTGAGCCGGGCCGGAAAGCGGGCGGCTCCCAGTTCGAGCAGCGCGAGAAGACCGAACGCCTCGGGCTCCGGCGAGAGCCGCACGAGCTGGCGCGCAAGGCGCAGCGCCTCGCTGGCGAGGTCGGTGCGCATCCATTCGGTGCCGCCCGTCGCGAACGAGCCCTCCGTGAAGACGAGGTAGATCACTTGCAGCACGGAGCCGAGCCGCACCGCGCGCTGGTCGCGCTCGGGAATCGCGAACGGAACCTGAGCGGCCGCGAGAGTCTTCTTCGCGCGGGTGATGCGGGCCTGGATCGTCGCGACCGGCACGAAGAACGCCCGCGCGATCTCGTCGGTGGTGAGGCCGCCCACCACCCGCAGGGTCAGCGCGAGACGGGCCTCCTTCGCGAGCACCGGATGGCACGCCACGAAGATGAGCGCGAGCACATCGTCATCGATCGACTCCGGCGAGAAGAGGTGATCGGCGCCGGGCACCTCGTGCTCGAGATCACGGGCGAGGAGCGCGTAGCGCTCGTCACGCGCGGCACGTCGCCGAAACGCGTCGATGGCCCTGCGCCGACCGGTGGTCAGCAGCCAACCCGCGGGCTCGCGCGGGATTCCGTCCACGGCCCACGAGACCAGCGCCTCGGCGAGCGCCTCCTGCGCGACATCCTCGGCCAGGGCGAAGTCGCCGGTGTAGCGGGCGAGGGCGCCGACGACGCGCGCGGACTCCATGCGCCACACCGCCTCGACGGCGCTTCTCGCCTCGCTCCTGCCCACGGATCAGAGCTGCCCGGTCTGCTCGCGCCAGGCGCGCTCCTTCTGAACCCACTCGTTGTCCTGCGGGAACTCGTCGATACCGGGCACCCGGCGGATCTCGGTGTACGAGCCGGCGGTCATGGGCGCCCGCTTGGCCCATTCCACGGCCTCCTGGATCGAGGCGACATCGAGGATGTAGTAGCCGTTGAAGAGCTCGCGGGTCTCGCCGTAGGGGCCGTCCGTGACGACGGGCGTCTCCCCCGTGAAGTCGACCACGACTCCGTTGGCGGCGTCATCGAGACCCTCAGCGGCGAGGAGCACTCCCGCTCGGATGAGCTCGTCGTTGAACTTCCCCATGGCGTCGAGCACCTCGCCGAAATCGGCGGTGGCGAAGTTGGCCCACGACTCGTCGGTCGCGCGCATGATGAGCATGTACTTGGGCATCTGGATTCTCCTTGGCTTCGGAAGGCCGCGGTTCGACCTTCTCACCCACAGGTCGAACGGCGCGAGAGGGAATCGACAATCCGCCGGAAAAGGGCGCTCGGCAAACTCGCAGAAAAAATAACGGATTGATAACTAGACAGCGTTACCGTTCCGTTATACATTCATAGAGCAGAAGTTGTTTGCTGTGGCAGCTGAAGCGGAATGTGATTGCAGGACACTCTTGGTGCAAGGGAGAGGGTCGGTTCCTAGCCTCTGGAACCGACCCTCAGCCATTTAAGGGCAGGGCTTGCCTCACGCATTGCTGGGTCACTCGCGCGCTCATGTCCGTGCAGATGCATAGAGTTGTGGGGTGAGCGACAAGCCCTCGTCCGTGGCCGCCTGGGAGGCGCTCTTCCGCGCGCAGGTCTCCGTGCTGAGGCAACTGAACGCCGAGTTCCCCACCGACGAGCTCTCGTTCAACGAGTACGACGTGCTGTTCAACCTGTCGCGCCAGCCCGACCGCGCGCTGCGCATCCGTGACCTCAACCGCCACCTGCTGCTGACCCAGCCGAGCGTGAGCCGGCTCGTCGACCGGCTCGTCGCGAGAGCACTCGTGCGCAAGGAGCCCGACCCGGCAGACGCCCGTGGCACCGTCGTGTGCCTCACGGATGCCGGCTACGACCTGTTCCGCCGCGTCGCCGTCGTGCATGCCGATTCGATCCACCGCCGCGTGGGCAGCGCGCTCAGCACCGATGAGCTGCACGAGCTGACTCGCCTGACCGACAAGCTGCGCCTGAACGCCGAGGGCTGACGTGGTCTCGCCCAGCATCGTCTGGTTGCGCGACGACCTGCGCCTCGCCGACAACCCCGCCCTCACCTCTGCGGCGCAGCGCGGGGAGCCGGTCGTACTCGTGTACGTGCTGGACGAGGAGAGCGCGGGCATCCGGCCGCTGGGCGCGGCGAGCCGGTGGTGGCTGCACAACTCGCTCGCCTCGCTCGGCGACCTGCTGACCCTGCGGCGAGGGAAGGCCGAGGAGGTCATCCCCGAGCTCGTCGCCGAGACGGGTGCGGGTGCGGTGTTCTGGAATCGGCGGTACGGTGCCGCGCGCGAGATCGACGCCCGGCTCAAGACCCGGCTGCGCGAGGACGGGCTGGAGGTGCAGAGCTTCCAGGCCAACCTGCTCGTCGAACCGTGGACGCTCACGACCGGGGGCGGCGGGCCCTACCGCGTGTTCACCCCGTTCTGGAAGGCAGCGCGCGAGCTGGTGTTCCGGGATCCGCTACCGGTACCCGCCTTCTCGGTCTCGACCGGCTCGACCACCGATTCGCTCGACGACTGGGGGCTGCTGCCCACGCACCCCGACTGGGCGGAAGGACTGCGCGAGGCGTGGCAGCCGGGCGAGGCGGGCGCGCACGCGCAGCTCGAGGGCTTCGCCGACGAGCGGCTCGCGGACTACCACCGGCGCGACGAGCCCGCCGTCGAGGCGACGAGCCGGCTGAGCCCGCACCTGCGGTTCGGCGAGATCAGCCCGTTCCAGGTGTGGGCACGGATGCACGGCCCGCTGTCGCCGGCCGCGCGCACCAACGTGCCCAAGTTCCTCAGCGAGGTGGGGTGGCGCGAGTTCAACTGGAGCATCCTGTTCCACTCGCCCGAGCTCGCCGAGCGCAACTACCGGCCCGCGTACGACAGCTTCCCCTGGTCGGAGCCCGACCCCGAGGAGCTTGCGGCCTGGAAGGAGGGGCGCACGGGCATCCCCCTCGTCGATGCCGGAATGCGCGAACTGTGGCGCACCGGCGTCATGCACAATCGCGTGCGCATGGTCGTCGCGAGCTTCCTGATCAAGAACCTGCTCATCGACTGGCGGGTGGGCGAGAAGTGGTTCTGGGACACCCTCGTCGACGCCGACGAGGCGAGCAACCCGGGCAACTGGCAGTGGGTCGCCGGGTCGGGCGCCGACGCCGCGCCGTACTTCAGGGTGTTCAACCCCGAGCTGCAGCGCGAGAAGTTCGACA
Organism: uncultured Actinomycetes bacterium; assembly: GCA_903920435.1. Taxonomy (GTDB): domain Bacteria; phylum Actinomycetota; class Actinomycetes; order Actinomycetales; family Microbacteriaceae; genus Rhodoglobus. The sequence goes on along the minus strand of CAIXMB010000060.1, from coordinate 3,757 downwards.
AGGCCGGCCGGTACGTCAACCGCTGGGTGCCCGAAGTCGGCACGCCCCTCTACCCTGAGCCGATCGTCGACCTCGCCGAGACGCGCAAGCAGGCCCTCGCGGCCTACGAGCACGTCAAGGCTGTGGGCGAGCGAGTGGACTCCTAGCTACGCGCGCCAGACCGTCTTCATGTTGCAGAACTCCCGGATGCCCGGGGCGCCGAGCTCGCGGCCGTAGCCCGAGTTCTTGATGCCGCCGAACGGGAGCTCGGGGTAGGAGATGGTCATGCCGTTGATGAACACACCGCCCGCCTCGAGCTCGGATGCGAACAGCTCCTGCTCGTCGGCGTCGTTGGTCCACGCGGCGGAGCTCAGGCCGAACGTGGTGCCGTTCGCGATCGCGATGGCCTCGTGCGCGTCTGCGACGCGGTAGAGCGTCGCGACGGGCCCGAAGGCCTCCTCGAGGTGGATGCGCATACCGGGCGTGACGTCGGCGATCACGGTCGGCGGGTAGAACCACCCGGCGCCCTCGGGCACGACGCCGCCGGTGAGGATGGCGGCGCCCTTCTCCCGCGCGTCGTCGACCAGCTCGATCAGGTCGTCGCGACCGGACTCGGTGGCGACCGGGCCCACCTGCGTGGACTCGTCGAGCGGGTCGCCCACGCGCAGGGCGCCCATGGCGGCGGTGAACTTCGCCGTGAAGTCGTCGTAGACATCGGCGTGCACGATGAAGCGCTTGCCGGCGATGCAGGACTGGCCGTTGTTCTGGGTGCGCGCGGTCACGGCGGTCGCGACAGCGGCGTCGATGTCGGCGCTCGGCATGACGATGAACGGGTCGGAGCCGCCGAGCTCGAGCACCGCCTTCTTCACCTGGGCCGCGGCGAGCGAGGCCACCGACCGGCCCGCGGGCTCGGAGCCGGTGAGGGTGACCGCCTTCACGCGCGGGTCTTCGATGACGGCCTGCACCTCGCGCGATCCGATGAGCAGCGTGATGAACGCGCCCTCGGGGAAGCCCGCGCGGGTGAACAGCCCGTCGAGGAACATCGCCGAGGCGGGCACGTTCGACGCGTGCTTGAGCACACCGGCGTTGCCGGCCATGAGCGCCGGCGCGGCGAACCGGACGACCTGCCAGAGCGGGTAGTTCCACGGCATCACCGCGAGCACGACACCGAGCGGCTGGTAGCGCGCGTAGGCGCGCGAGGCGTTGACCGACGACGGGTCGGCGAGCGGCTCGTCGGCGAGGAACTCCTCGGCGTGGTCCGCGTAGAACCGCATGCCCTTGGCGCACTTCGCGGCCTCGGCCCGGGCGGCGGCGATGGGCTTGCCCATCTCGCGCACCATGGTCACGGCGATCTGCTCGAGCTCGGCGTCGACGAGGTCGGCCGCCGCGTTCATCCACGCCGCTCGCTGGGCGAACGTGGTCGTGCGCATCGCGGCGACGGCGGCGTCGGCGGCCGCGAGCCTGCGCTCGACCTCCGCCGCGTCGTGCGCGGCGAACTCCTCCTCGGTCTCGCCGGTCGTGGGGTTGATGATGGCGATGGCCATGGGTGCTCCTTACTCGAAGATGTCGGGGTGGCGTGTGAGCTCGAGCCGCGTGCGGCGGATGTGACCGGCGAGAACGCGCTCGGCTTCGTCGACGTCCTGTCGACGGATCGCGGAGACGATCAGGTGGTGCTCGTGGTGCACGCTGCGATCGGGGTCGGTGCGCGCGATGCGCATGTACGCGCGGCGGTAGGAGTGCGTGCGGTTCCAGAGCTGCAGCACCGTCGCGCCGAGCACCGTCGTCTCCGCGCGGTCGTAGCAGGAGAGGTGGAAGGCGCGGTCGAGCGCGATGAACTCGTCGAGCTCGCTGCTCTCCATGAGCACGGCGAGCCGCTCGAGCTCGTCGACGGCCGCCGCGTCGAGCAGCGGGAGGTTGTAGCGCAGCAGCAGTGGCTCGATCCGCTCCCGGATCTGGTACATCTCCTGGCACTCCGCGAGGCTCACGCGCGAGACCCACGCGCCGGTGTTGGCCACGAGCGTGACGAGGCCCTCGGCCTCGAGCATCCGGAGCGCCTCGCGCACGGGCACACGGCTCGCGCCGTGGCGGTCGGCGATGTCCTCCTGCCGGATGCGCGCGCCCGGCGCGTACTCCCCGGTGAGGATCGCCTCGCGCAGCTCGCCCGCGATGCGGGCTCCGGCGGCGCCGTGATTGATGACTAGGGATGCCACAGGTGAACCGTACTGGATGATTCGTAGGCCTTGCCGTGGGGATAGCTGACGAGCTCGAACTGCAGGCCCCACGGGCTGCGGAAGTAGAGCCAGTGCTGCCCCTCGGCGGGCCCGGCGCTCGCGACGGGCTCGCCCATGACCTCCACGCCGTGCGACCTCAGGTGCGCGATCGCCGCCTGCATGTCGTCGACGTAGAGCGCGAGGTGGTAGCCGCCGATGTCGCTGTTGCGCGGCTGCGGCGCCTGGCCGTCTGCCGAGTCGTACTGGAAGAGCTCGACGTTCGTGCCGTTGCCCAGGCGCAGGAAGCGGATCTCACGGATGACCGTGCGCGGGTGCACGCCGAGCTGGGTGTGCATCCAATCGTCGTCGGCGCGCTTGGGGCCGAGGGTGTACACATGGACGGCCCCGATGACGTCGACGAAGAAGCGCTCGGCCTCGTCGAGGTCGGGAACGGTGATGCCGACGTGGTCGCTTCCGCGAAGTCCGGGGATACCAGCCATCATGAGCTCCTCATCGTCGATTGGATCCATCATGCCGCGCATCCGGGCTGTATTCAACTCATTGCCGCTGATTTCTCTTGAATTGGATGCAATCATCGAGTAGCGTGCCGATATGCCGAAACAACGTCGTTTGGAGACCGGAGTCGAGTGGATCGAGCTCTCGACCACTCCCGCTGACTGGAAAGCCGCCGACCCCGCGCTGCTTGCGACCATGCTCGGCCAGCTGCACCTCATCCGCGCGTTCGAGGAGACGGTGCTGGAGCTCGCGGGCGAGAGCCTCGTGCACGGCCCGGCCCACTCGAGCATCGGGCAGGAGGGCGGCGCGGTCGGCTCGATCGTCGGCCTGTCGTCGAGCGACGCCGTGAACGGCTCGCACCGCGGCCACCACCAGTTCCTCGCCAAGGCCATCACGCACGTGTCGGGCGGCACCGTCGACCCCGCGCACCTCGTGACGCCCGAGATCCAGACCGTGCTGCAGCGCACGCTCGCCGAGATCCTCGGCCTCGCTCAGGGCTACTGCCGCGGTCGCGGAGGCTCGATGCACCTGCAGTGGTTCGAGGCCGGCGCGCTCGGCACCAATGCGATCGTCGGAGGTGGCGCGCCGTCGGCGACGGGCAACGCCTGGGCCCAGAAGCGCTCGGGCACGCACGACATCACCATCAACTACTTCGGTGACGGCGCGAGCCAGATCGGCTCGATCCTCGAGTCGATGAACCTCGCCGCCACGTGGAAGCTCCCCGTCTGCTTCTTCATCGAGAACAACCTCTACGCCGTCTCGACGCGTGCGGATGAGATCTCGGCAGACCCGCGCTTCTCGGTGCGCGGCCAGGGCTTCGCCATTCCGAGCTGGCGCGTCGACGGCATGGACCCGCTCGCCGTGCACCTCGCGATGACCGCGGCGGAGGAACGGATGCGCGCGGGCGAGGGCCCGACCATCATCGAGGCCGAGGTCTACCGCTTCTTCCACCAGAACGGCCCGTACCCGGGCAGCGCCTTCGGCTACCGCGACAAGGACGAGGAAGCCAACTGGAAAAGCAAGGACCCGATCGAGCGCATGGCGCGCGAACT
>CAIXMB010000059.1 GCA_903920435.1 uncultured Actinomycetes bacterium | reverse complement strand
GTAGGCATCGACGACCCACTGCTGGGTGCTGAGGCCCCCACCGAGCTCTTTACTGATGGCCGGCAGCGCGACGTTGATCACCGAGCTGTCCAGAAACGCCACGAACGACGCGAGGACGGCGATGATCAGGACGAGGCGCTGCTGACGGTTCATAGTGTCAGTCAACACCCACGGCGCTCTCAACCATGTCGAGGACGCGAGGATCGGAGAGCAAGCGAAAGTGGCCGACGAGCGGCACCTCGACGTTCGTCGCTCCGGCGAGCACACTCCCGTTCGGGATGACGTGGTCGACCTCGGTGAAGATCGAGGTGATGCGCGAGTTGAGCTCGAGGTTGGCCGCGAGGCTGCCGAGCAGGGCATCCGTGGGCAGGAACGGCCGCAGCGGTCGCACCGGCACGTACTTCGCCCGCGTGGACCCCGAGAACGGGCTCGAGATCGCGACCATGCGGTCGATGCGGTGCTCGACATCGTCGAACGCCATCATGTGCTTACCCACGATTCCGCCCTTGCTGTGCCCGACTATCGCGACGCCGCGCAGGTCGTTCTCGTCGAGGTAGCGCTGGGCGAGCGCCGCGGTCTCGGCGATGGGCATGACGTTGTAGCCGAGCTCAGGGAGGGCGTGCACCGGATGCCCCGCCGCATGCAACCGCCGGCCGATAGTCAGCAGGTACCGCCACGGCTCGTAGACGCCCGGGATGAGCAGCACAGGCCGCGCCGTGCCCTCCGCCAGAGCTTCGGGAGGGGTGGGCTCGCGCAGGTACCCCGCGCGGGTCGAGAACGCCCACGCGTAGTCGAGGCCGATGCCCCAGGCGAACTCGCGCAGCTTCATCGCGCGGCGTGCTCGGCGATGTGGCGCGCGACCTCGACGGGCGCGCTGTACATGATCAGGTGCGGGCCGGGCACTGTCGCCAGCCGCGAGTCGGGGATGCCGTCGGCGACGACGCGCGCCCAGGCCTTGGGCACCACGAGGTCGTTGTCGCCGGTGAGCACCAGAGTGCTCGCCGGAATCGCCGCGAGCCTGTCTTCGATGTGATCGCCGAACAGGTGCGGCAGCTGGCGGAAGAAGTAGGGCAGGCCGCAGCGCACGAAGTAATCCCACCCGATGATGAGGTTCGCGCGCAACGGGTTGCGCACGCCGTCGACGATGAGGCGCCAGGCCGCCGGCCAGAAGGAGCGCTCGCCCGCGGGCATCGTCGGCGCCATGAGCACGATGCGGTCGGTGACCCGCGGGGAGTCGACGGCGAGCCGCGACACTACCTGCGAGCCCATCGAGTGACCCACGAGCACCGGGTTGTCGAGGTGCGAGTCGAGCAGCACGCGGGCGAGCACACCCGCGTGGTCGGCGATGCTCACGTCACGGCGCGGGTCGGGCGCCGCCCCGTAGCCCGGCAGGTCGACGAGGTAGACCGACCCGCGCTTGGCGAGTTCGGCGGCGGCCGGGTGGTAGTACCGCGACGAGACCCCGATGCCGTGCACGAGCACGAAGTCGGGTCCGTCGCCCTCGTCGACCCTCGGGAACCGCTTCACGACCACCGTCAGGTCGTCGAACGCGCGGCGGCTCGTGTAGAACGTCACGCCCCGGGAGTGCCGCACCCGGTACGAGCTCTCGGCGCGCGGTGCCATCGCCCTGCGCTGCCGTGCCATGGCGCAAGTCTAGGCAGGAGAGAATGAGCGGGTGAGCATAGGAACGAACTGGGCGCGCCATTACGAGTACACCGCGACGACGCTGCACGAGCCGCGCACCGTCGACGAGCTGCGGGAGATCGTGGCGGCGGCACCCCGCATCCGCGCCCTCGGCAGCAGGCACTCGTTCAACGACCTCGCCGACTCGGCCGAGCTCGTGTCGCTCGAGGGGCTCGAGCCGGGCATCCGGGTCGATGAGGAGACGGAGACGGTCTCGTTCTCGGCGGGTGTGCGCTACGGCGATCTCGCGGAGGAGCTGCAGGCGCAGGGCTGGGCGCTGCGCAACATGGCGTCGCTGCCCCACATCTCCGTGGCCGGCGCGGTCGCAACCAGTACGCACGGTTCGGGCGACCGCAATGGCACCCTCGCACGAGCCGTGTCGGGCCTCGAGCTCGTGACCGCCGACGGCGGGCTGCGCACCATCACGCCCGTCGATGACGAGTTCGACGGCGCCGTCGTCGCACTGGGCGCGCTCGGGGTCGTGAGCCGCATCACGCTCGACATCGAGCCGACGTACCAGCTGCGGCAGGACGTCTACACCGGCCTCGGGTGGGAGCGCCTGCTCGACAACTACGACGCGATCACCTCGCGGGCCTACAGCGTGAGTGTCTTCACCGACTGGTCGGACGACGCGCGCACGACGGTGTGGCTCAAGAGCCGCCTCGACGAGCGCACGCCGCCCGGGGAGGTGTACGGCGCCAAGCCGCTCGGGGAGTCGATCGGCCTCGCGGAGGGCGCGAGCGACAACACCACCCAGCAGGGCGGGGTGCCCGGGCCGTGGAACGAGCGGCTTCCGCACTTCCGCATGGGGTTCACGCCCAGCAACGGCGACGAGCTGCAGACGGAGTACCTCGTGCCGCGCCGTCACGCGATCGCCGCGCTGCGCGCGGTGCGCGCGCTCGCCGAGCGGATCACGCCGCTGCTGCACATCACCGAGCTGCGCACGATGGCCGCCGACTCCCTCTGGCTCAGCGGCGCCTACGACACGGATGCCACGGCCATCCACTTCACGTGGAAGAACCTCCCCGCCGAGGTGCTGCCGCTGCTGCCCGTCATCGAGGCGGCGCTGGAGCCGTTCGAGGCCCGCCCGCACTGGGGAAAGCTGTTCCACTCGGTGCGCCGCGAGCTCTACCCGCGGCTCGGCGACTTCGTCGAGCTCGCGCACGAGCTCGATCCCACGGGAAAGTTCCGCAACCCGTTCCTCGACCGGAACGTGTTCTGACGGCTAGAGCATCCCGACGCTCGTCACACGCACCACGGCGAGCCCCTGCTCCGCGGACTCCGCGAGGTCGATCGTCGCGCTGATGCCCCAGTCGTGGTCGCCCGCGGGGTCGTCGAAGATCTGCCGCACGGTCCACTGCTGGGCGCCCTCGGTGATCATGATCATCGCGGGCCCGCGCGCGTCGCCCCCGGTGCCGAGCGATCCGTGCTCGTCGAAGTAGAGGTCCATCGCATCCGCCCAAGCATCGGCGTCGAAGCCCGCAGCGCCGTCCAGCTCGCCAAGCGCGTCCCAGTCCTCTAGGGCGGCAAGCTGCACCCGGCGGAAGAGCTCGTTGCGCACGAGCACCCGGAACGCACGCGGGTTTGCGAGCACCGAGGGCGGTGGCGGCGGCACGACGGGCGCCGTCGGGTCGTCGGACGGGTTGATCATCGACTCCCACTCGTCGAGCAGGCTCGAGTCCACCTGGCGCACGAGCTCGCCGAGCCACTCGATCACGTCGAGTAGCTCCTCGGTCTTCGCGTCGTCGGGGATCGTCTGGCGGGCGGCCCGGTAGGCGTCGGAGAGGTAGCGCAGCACGAGCCCCTCGCGCGGCGCGAGTTGGTAGAAGCCAGTGAAGTCGGCGAAGGTCATGGCCCGCTCGTACATGTCGCGCACCACCGACTTGGGGCTGAGCTCGAAGTCGCCGATCCACGGCTGGGTGGCCGAGTACTTCTCGAACGCGGCGCCGAGCAGTTCCTCCAGCGGTTTGGGCCAGGTGATCTGCTCGAGCAGCTCCATGCGCTGGTCGTACTCGATGCCCTCGGCCTTCATCGCCGCCACGGCTTCGCCGCGCGCCATGAACTGCTGCTGTTGCAGCACGGGTCGCGGGTCGTCGAGCGTCGACTCCAGGATCGAGACCATGTCGAGGGCGTAGGTCGGCGATTCCGGGTCGAGCAACTCGAACACGGCGAGCGCGAACGGCGACAGGGGCTGGTTGAGTGCGAAGTTCGGCTGCAGGTCGACCGTCAGCCGGATGCTCGTGCGCTCCTCGAGCGTCTCGACGAGCTCCCCGTCGTACATCGCCACGACCGGCTCGGTGACCTGCTCGACAACATCGGCGGCACGAAGCGTGCGGTAGATCGCGAGCGCCTGGCGAGCGAGCGCGAGCTTGCCGTGCCAGGTCTCGTGCGACTCGAAGATCAGGTCGCGCATGTTCTGGAACGCGTCGCCGCCCCGCGCGATCACGTTGAGGATCATCGAGTGGCTCACCTGCATGTGGCTGGTGAGCAGCTCGGGCTCCGCGTTGATGAGGCGCTCGAAGCTCGGCTGACCCCACGACACGAACCCCTCGGGCGCCTTCTTGCGCACGATCTTGCGGATCTTCTTGATGTCGTCGCCGGCCTTGGCCACGAGTCGCGCGTTCTCGGCCTCGTGCTCGGGGGCCTGGGCGACCACGGTCCCCGCCGTGTCATAGCCGGCACGACCGGCGCGGCCGGCGATCTGGTGGAATTCGCGGGCGCTGAGCTGGCGCATCCGTGTGCCGTCGTACTTCGTCAGGGCGGTGAGCAGCACCGTGCGAATCGGCACGTTGATGCCCACGCCCAGCGTGTCGGTGCCGCAGATGACGCGCAGCAGGCCGCGCTGGGCGAGCTGCTCGACGAGCCGCCGGTACTTGGGCAGCATGCCCGCGTGGTGAACGCCGATGCCCGCACGGATGAGCCGTGAGAGGGTCTGCCCGAAGCGGGTGGTGAAGCGGAACCCGCCGATCGCCTCGGCGATCTCGTCGCGCTGCTCGCGGCTGATCACCTTGATGCTCGTCATCGCCTGGGCGCGCTCGAGCGCGGCTGCCTGCGAGAAGTGCACGATGTAGATCGGCGACTGCCCGGTGTGCAGCAGGTCTTCGACGGTCTCGTGCACGGGAGTGGTGACGTACTGGTAGTGCAGCGGTACGGGCCGATCGACGCCCGTGATGAGGGCGGTCTCGCGGCCGGTGCGGCGCGAGAGGTCGTCGGCGATCGGCTTCATGTCGCCGAGCGTCGCGGACATGAGGATGAACTGCACCCTCGGCAGGGTGAGCAACGGCACCTGCCAGGCCCACCCGCGGTCGGGGTCACCGTAGAAGTGGAACTCGTCCATGACCACCTGGTCGACCTCGGCGTCGGCGCCCCGGCGCAGCGCGAGGTTGGCGAGGATCTCGGCCGTGCAGCAGATGATCGGCGCGTCGGCGTTGACGCTGGAGTCACCCGTGACCATGCCCACGTTCTCGGCGCCGAAGATGTCAACCAGGGCGAAGAACTTCTCGCTCACGAGCGCCTTGATGGGCGCCGTGTAGAACGTGCGCTTGCCCTGGGCGAGCGCCGTGAAGTGCGCGGCGATCGCGACGAGCGACTTCCCGGTGCCGGTGGGGGTGGAGAGGATGAGGTTCGCGCCCGAGACGATCTCGATGAGCGCCTCGTCCTGAGCGGGGTAGAGCGGCAGCCCGCGCCCTTCGGCCCAGCCCGCGAACGCCGTGTAGGCCGAGTCGGCCTCGAACGGGCTCGGCGCGAGGTCGAGGAGGCTGGGCATGAGTCCACCGTACCGCGCTTGACAGGTGTGGCTAATGTTATTAGCTTTATGGCTATGACCACTCAACTCCTTGGCGACATCGCCTACGAGGTCTCGGGCAGCGGGCCGCTCGTCGTCTGCATCCCCGGCATGGCCGACCTCCGCTCCTCCTACCGCTTCCTCGCACCCGAGCTCGTTGCCGCGGGCTACCGCGTCGCCATCGTCGACCTGCGCGGGCACGGGGACAGCACGGCCGAGAGCGGCTTCGACAACGGGGCGAACGCCACGGATGTCGCGGCGCTCGTCACCCACCTCGGCGAGCCCGCCGTGATCGTGGGCAACTCGATGGGCGCGGCGATCGGAGTGCTCGTTGCCGCCGATCACCCCGAGCTCGTCGCCGGTCTCGTGCTCATCGGCCCGTTCGTGCGCAACGGGCGCGTACCCGCGGTCATGCGGGTGCTCATGCGCGTGCTGACCTCCCGCCCGCTCGTCGCCGCGGTCTGGAACCAGTACCTGCCCTCGCTCTACGCCGGCCGCACGCCGGCCGACTTCGCCGACTACCGCGCGGCGGTGGTCGCGGCGACCAAACGCCACGCGGCCGCCGTATCCGCGACCATGACCACGAGTCACGACGACGCGGAGGCAGCGCTCCCCCGCGTCCACACACCGGTGCTCGTCGTGATGGGCGAGCTCGACCCCGACTTCGGCAGCCCTCGCGACGAGGCGGCCTGGATCGTCGAGCAGCTCGGCGGTTCGATGGTCATGATCCCCGACGCGGGGCACTACCCCCACTCGCAGCGCGCCGACCTCGTCGCGCCGGCCGTGACATCGTTCCTCTCCGCGGCTGCGCACCGTGCCTAGGGCGGGCCTCACGCAGGAGCGCGTCGTGGAGGAGGCCGAGCGCCTCGCCGACGAGGTGGGCCTCGGCGCGGTGTCGCTCGCCGCCCTCGCGGAGCGCCTGGGCGTGAAGGTGCCCAGCCTCTACAAGCACGTGGACGGCCTGCCCGCCCTGCACCGCCTCATCGAGGCACGGTCCAAGCTCGAGCTCGCTGATGTGATGGGTCGCGCCACGGTGGGGCGCGCCCGCGACGACGCGCTGGACGGTCTGGCCGCCGCCTACCGGGACTGGGCCACGCGGCATCCGGGCCGGTACGAAGCCACGGTGCGGGCGCCCGCTCCCGACGACGAGGCGTCGCTGGCCGCTTCCGAGCGCGCCGTCGGCATCATGTTCGACGCCCTCGCCGGGTACGGGTTGAGCGGTGACGACGCCGTCGATGCAACTCGGTCGTTCCGAGCGGCGATCCACGGCTTCATCGCCCTCGAGGCGGTCGGCGGCTTCGGCATGCCCCGGGATGTTGACCGCACCTTCGAGCGACTCGTGGCGGCGCTCCGGCTCTCGCTCAACGAGTGGGCACGGGTCGCCGTCTAGGCCGAGTGCTCGGCGGCCACCCTCGCGTACACGCTCTCGACATAGGCCCAGAAGCCGTCGACGTCGAGCTTGGTCGCGACCAGGGAGTTCGGGGTCGACGTGTCGAAATCCACGACGGTCATCCCCGCGGTGAACTCGCCGCGCGTCTCGATGTCCACACGGGCGGGCTGCGCGAGGAACAGGTCGGGCCGCGCCACGTAGGCGACCGCGCACACGTCGTGCACGGCCTGGCCGTCCCAGTCGGGCATGGTCGGGTTGAAGTAGAAGGTGGCGAGCGGCACGATCAGTTCGTCGGCGAGCGAGCCGAGCTGCTTCAGCCGGTCGATGACTGCGCCGTTCGCGTGCGCCTGCAGCGTGAGGTCGAGGCCGATCATGGTGACGCGCCAGTCGGCGTCGAACACGATCTTCGCCGCCTCCGGGTCTGCCCAGATGTTGAACTCGGCGGCGACCGTCGCGTTGCCCCGGGTGTACGAGCCGCCCATGATCGTGAACGACGCGGCCCAGCGCGCGATGGCGGGCTCGCGCTCGAGGGCGATGGCGATATTGGTGAGCGGGCCCGTGGCGACGAGGTGGATCTTCCCCGGCGTCTTCTTGAGCGTCTCGATGATGAAGTCGGCCGCGTGCTGCCCGGTGACCGCGAGCTGGGCATCCGGAAGCACCACAGAGCCGAGCCCGCCCGAACCGTGCACGTGCGCAGCGTCGCGGGCCTCGCGCACGAGCGGGCCGGCCGCACCCGCGGAGACCGGCACGTCGGGGAACTTCAAGTACTCGCGCAGCTGCAGCGCGTTGCGCGTCGTGTTCTCCAGCTTGACGTTGCCGCCCACGGTCGTCACTCCGACCAGCTCGATGTTCGGGTCGCCGTGCGCCAGCAGCAGCGCGAGGGCGTCGTCGAGTCCGGGGTCGCAGTCGAGCAGGATCGAGTAGGGCATGGGTCGAGCGTAACCGGGCTACGCGAGCGCGAGCAGCACGGATGCCGCGATCGCCAGTCCCACGCCGCCGATCTGCACCGGGGTGAGCTTCTCGCCGTAGACGATGCGCGCGAGCAGGATCGTCCCCACCGGGTAGAGGCCCACGAGCACGGAGACCACGGCGAGGCTGCCCGACTGGAGCGCGAGCAGGAGCACGCCGTTCGCCACCCCGAGCAGCACGCCGCCCACGGCGCTCGCGAGGCGCGCCCGCAGCTGCGACGGCACGCGGTCGGGCTCCTGCTCCTCGTCGAGGATGGCCAGTCGGCGTCGCACCGCGCCGCTGACCCGCGCACCGAGGAGCAGCACGCCGAGCAGAGCCAGCCCAACGGCGATCTCGACCACGGCCGCCGTGACGCCGGAATCCTGCGGCGCCCGATCGAGCGCGGCGATCGACGAGCCGAGCCCGGCGCCCGCGAGCAGCGACAGCACGACGGTCTTGCGCGGAATACCCCCTCCCGCCCCGGCGCGCGTCACCGAGATGAGCGCGGCACCACCGAGCGCGAGCACGATCGCGATCCAGGCGAGCACGGGCAGGCGCTCCCCCAGCACGAGCGCGATGACGACGGGAACGAGCGCTCCGATCACGGCGATGAGGGGTGAGGCGAGGCTCATCGGCCCGGCGGCGAGCGCCGCATAGAAGGCGAGGAACCCGATGATCGCGGCGACTCCGGCGACCGATCCCCACACCACGGCCTCGCCCGACCACGCCCCGCCCAGGAGCGGGAGCATGATGAGCAGCGTCACCAACCCGAACGCATAGGTGACCGTCGTGCCCGGCAGGACGCGGAGCTTGCGGGCGCCCACCGCCCCGAGGAAGTCGGAGACTCCGTAGGAGGCGGCGGTGACGAGCGACAGGACGACAGTGAGGAGCACGGTCCCAGCGTAGAATCTCGTGTGCCCTCCATCGATCCCTCCGACCTCGAGACCACGCTCCGAGTGCTCGCGAGCATGGCCGAGATGGATCAGGAGCACCCCGACTTCGTGACGGTTCGGCAGGCGACGGCCAAGATGTTCAAGGCGGTCAAGAAGGAGCGCAGGCTCGAGAAGCGAGCGGGCATCGCCGATGCCGACCGCAGCGTCATCGAGGCGACGGCCACGGGAGCGCCCGACCGCATCGACGACGAAACCCGCGGCATCCCCATCGCGACGCGACTCGCGACCCCGACCGCAGGCGAGCTCATCAAGCCGCGCGCGTGCTACATCTGCAAGAAGCCGTACACGCTCGTCGACGCCTTCTACCACCAGCTCTGCCCCGACTGCGCGGCGATGAGCCACGCGAAGCGCGACGCGCGCACCGACCTCACGGGCAAGCGGGCGCTGCTCACCGGCGGCC
>CAIXMB010000058.1 GCA_903920435.1 uncultured Actinomycetes bacterium | reverse complement strand
GCCACGGGCCGCGTGGTCGTCGGCGAGAACCTCGCCATCCCGGGCCGCGACCGCGTCGACCACTCGGTGTGGATCCGCAGCCTGCGCATCGGCGCCGTCGTCGCCATCGTCGGCTTCGGCGGGGTGGCACTCACGGGTGACCTGCAGGCGAAGCTCATGTTCGAGCAGCAGCCGCTCAAGATGGCCGCGGCCGAGGCCGCCTGCGCCGACGGCACGAGCTTCTCTGTGCTCTCGATCGGCAACCTCGGTGCGCAGAACTGCAACGACGTCGTCGGCATCATCGAGATCCCCGGGCTGCTGTCGTTCCTCGCGCACGGCGACACGACCACCGTGATCAAGGGCGTCAACACGCTCATTCCCGAGTACCAGGCCAAGTACGGTTCGACGATTCCGGATGACCCGATCTACGGCGAGCGCGCCGGCGAGACGATCAACTACCTGCCGGTCATGGAGGTCACCTACTGGGGCTTCCGGCTCATGATCGGGTTCGGCATCCTCGCCGCCGCCTTCGCGGCACTCGCCCTCTGGCTCACGCGCAAGGGCACCGTGCCGAAGTCGAAGTTCATGATGGGCACGGCGCTCTTGAGCATCGCGGCACCCTTCGGCGCGAACATCGCGGGCTGGGTCTTCACCGAGATGGGCAGGCAGCCCTTCGTGGTGGCGCCGAACCCCACCCCCGGCGGCGTTGACGGCGTGTACATGTTCACGGCGGCGGCAGTCTCGCCGGGAGTCTCCGGCCAGGAGATCGTCTTCTCGCTCATCGCCTTCGCCCTCGTCTACGGCGTCATGCTCGCCCTCGAGCTGCGCCTCCTGGTGCGGTATGTACGGGGCGGGGTCGCCTCCGCGATGCCCGAGCTCGCGCATCCGGCCGACCACACCGACGACACCGATCCCGACAAGCGCGACGACGTGCTCGCGTTCGCCTACTAGGAGCAGATCATGGACTTCCTCCCCACCCTCTGGTTCGTCGCGATCGCGGCGCTGTGGATCGGCTACCTGCTGCTCGAGGGCTTCGACCTCGGCGTCGGGATGCTGCTGCTCACGAGCACGAAAGACGACAAGCAGCGCCGGCTCATGCTCAACACCATCGGCCCCGTCTGGGACGGCAACGAGGTGTGGCTCATCACCGCCGGAGCCGCGACCTTCGCCGCCTTCCCGCTCTGGTACGCGTCGCTGTTCTCGGCGCTGTACATCCCGCTCACACTCGTGCTCATCGGGCTGATCCTGCGCGCGGTGGCCATCGAGTTCCGCGGCAAGGGTGCGTCTGAGGCCTGGACGCGCTGGTGGGACCGCGCCCTCGGCATCGGCTCGTTCGTCGCCGCGTTCGGCGTCGGCGCAGCCCTGGCGCTGACCACCACGGGTCTTCCGATCGACGCCAACGGCGACCGGGTGGGCGGGGCCTTCGCCTGGCTCACGCCGTACGCGGTGCTCGGCGGCCTCGCGGTCGTCGGCTTCTGCCTCGTGCACGCCTCGGCGTTCCTCGCGCTCAAGACCCTCGGCGATGTGCGCGAGCGCTCGGGCCGGTTCCTGGTGCGCTGGGCCCCCGTTGCCCTGCTGCCGATCGTGGCCTGGGTGCTCGTGATCCAGTTCCGCACCGGCTCGCTGCTGACCTGGGCGCTCGTGGTGCTGGCCGTCGTCGCGGTGGTCTTCGCCTGGCTTTCTGCACGCAAGGGCCGCGAGGGCCGCGCGTTCATCGGGCTGTCGCTGTTCCTCGTGCTCGGCGCGGCGTCGATCTTCGCGGCGGTCTACCCCGTGGTGCTGCCGTCCACCCTCGACGGGGCGTTCGACCTCACGATCGACAACGCCGCCAGTGGCAGCTACACCCTCGGCGTCATGAGCGTGGTGACCGCCTTCGGACTCCCGCTCGTGCTGCTCTACCAGGGCTGGACCTACTGGGTCTTCCGCCGCCGCCTCGGCGTGCAGCACCTGCCAGAGTCCCACGTCGTGAAGCCAGCCACGGCCCAGCGATGAAGCTCGACGCGCGACCGTCTGCGCTGTTCGTCTTCGGGCTGCTCGCGGCACTCAAAGCCGCGGCACTCGTCGGCATCGCGCAGGCGGTCGCGACGGGCATCGTCTCCGTCATCGCGGGCACGGATGCCTGGCACGGCGCCCTCGCACTCGGAATCGGGTCGGGCGCCCTCCGCGCGGTCGTGACGTGGGCGGTCCCGGTGTTCGCGACGCACGCCGCCCAGGGTCGCAAGGAGTCACTGCGCCACGACCTCGCCGCACGGCTCGTCGCCGGCGGATCCACCCGCGTGGGAGGCGCGACGGCCGTGGCGACGGTCGGGCTCGATGAGCTCGACACCTACTACCGCTCGGTCATCCCGGCGGTGGTCACGACGGCGGTGGTGCCGCTGCTCATCGGCACCCGCATCCTGTTCGCCGACTGGGTGAGCGCGCTGATCATCGTCGTGACGGTGCCCCTCGTGCCGGTGTTCATGGCGCTGGTGGGCATGCACACTCGGGAGCGCGCCGACGCGGCATCCGCCTCGTTGCAGCGCCTCTCCGACCACCTCGTCGAACTCGCCAAGGGCCTGCCCGTGCTCGTGGGGCTCGGCCGGGTCGAGGAGCAGTCGGCGGCTCTCGCCGCGGTCTCCACCGCGCATCGCACCACCACCATGGCGACGCTGCGCAGCGCCTTCCTCTCCTCCCTCGTGCTCGAGCTGATCTCCACGCTCTCGGTCGCGGTGGTCGCGGTCTTCGTCGGCATCCGACTCGTGGCGGGCGACCTGCCGCTCGAGGTCGGGCTCATCGCGCTCGTGCTCGCACCGGAGTGCTTCGCGCCCTTCCGCGAGCTCGGGTCTGCGTTCCACGCCTCGCAGGACGGCCTCGCGGCCGTGCGCCGCGTGCAGGCCATCACCACCGCTCCCGCGACCACGGCGCACCACGTGGCCGGCCCCCGGCTGCACATCGAAGCGCTCGTCGTGCACTACGACGACCGCCCGGCCGCGGCACTCGAGGGGTTCGACCTGGTCGTCGACCGGCACTCCACGGTCTCGCTCGAGGGCCCGTCCGGGTCGGGCAAGTCGACCGTGCTCGGCGTGCTCGCCGGCGTCGTGCCCGTGCAGGGCGGCACCGTGGCGGGCATCGACGACCATCGAGTGGCCTGGGTGCCGCAGCATCCGTTCACCGTCGCCGACACCGTGCGGCACGAGCTCGAGCTCTACGCGGACGACCCCGCCGACGCCCAGCGCGCACTCGAGCAGCTGGCGCTCACCGCCGTCGCGGACGCGGACCCCCAGCGGCTGAGCCCCGGCGAGCTGCGCCGGCTCGCCGTGGCGCGGGGTCTGGTCAGGGTGGCCGCCGGTGCCGACCTGCTGCTGCTCGACGAGCCGACCGCCCACCTCGACTCCGCGCACGCGCGACTCGTCGAGCGTGCGATCGCCGATCTGCGGGGCACGGTGACCATCGTGTTCGCCTCGCACGAGGCGGGCATGACCCGTCTCGCCGACCGCCGGGTGCTGCTCGCCGGAGCGGGCGGGGCGCGCGAGGTCGAGGCCGCCGAGCCCCTGACAACAACGCAGGAGAGCGGCGAACGTGACGCGGTTGACGGCCCTTCTGGCGGCGAGCTGCGCGCATTCCTCCTGCGGTTCGGGTGGCGGCTGCCGGCCGGCGTGCTGCTCGGCGCGGCCGCGACGCTCTTCGCCGTCGCCCTCACCGCGCTCTCGGGCTGGCTCATCGTGCGCGCGAGCGAGCAGCCCCCGATCATGTACCTGACCGTCGCGATCGTCGGCGTGCGCTTCTTCGGCATCGGACGCGCCGTGCTGCGGTACGCCGAGCGGCTCGTCACCCACGACGGCGTGCTCACCGCGGTCACCGACCTGCGCCTGCGCCTGTGGGCGGGCCTCGCCCAGCGCGGGGTGGCCTCGCGCTCCCTCGCCACGGGGGCGCTCGCGCTCGACTACCTCGTCTCCGCGGCCGATCGCGTGCGCGACCTGGTGCCGCGCGTGGTGATCCCGCCCGTCGCGGCGGCCCTCACCGCAGTCGCCAGCCTCATCGCCGTCGGCGCGCTGCACCCGGGTGCGCTGCCCGTGCTCGCGGCTGTTCTCTTGGTCGGTCTCGTCGGTGCCCCTGCCCTCGCGCTGGTCGCCGACCGCTCGGCGAGCCGGCGCACCGCCGCGGCCCGCTCGCAGCTGCTGCGCACCTTCGCCTCGGCCGTCGCCGCCGCCGACGACCTGCGCGCCAACGGCATCGGCGACCGGATGCTCGCGCGCCTCGACGCGATCGACACCGCAGCGGGTGCCGAATCCCGCCGCTCCGCCCGCGCGCTGGGGGTCGGCCACGCCCTCGTCGTCCTCGCCGGAACCACCGGCACCGCGCTCATGCTCACCGCGAGCTCGGCCCCCGGGCCTGTGCTGGCGATCCTCGTCCTGCTGCCCGTCGCGCTCATCGACCCCATGCTCGCCACCGTGGATGCCGTGCAGCAGTGGCCGGCCCTGCGCGCCGCGCTCGCCAAGGTCGGGGCGGTCACCGCCGCGCCCGCGCCTGCACAGCCGCTCGGACCGCGGGTGGGCTCGCTCGCCCTCGACGGGGTGAGTGTGGCGTGGCCGGGCGCCGAGCCGTTCGGTCCGCTCACGGCCAGCGCGCGCCGCGGTGACTGGATCGTGGTGGAGGGGCCGTCGGGGTCGGGCAAGTCGACACTGCTCGCGACGCTGCTCGGGTTCTTGCCCGTGGCATCCGGCCGACTGCTTGTCAACGGGCTTCCGGGCGACGGCGACCGCACGCGCATGGCGTGGTGCCCGCAGGAGGGGCACCTGTTCGACTCGACGGTGCGCGGCAACCTGCTGCTCGCCCGGGCGCGCGACGACCGCCCGACGGATGCCGAGCTGCTTCGCGCTCTCGAGGTCGCGGCGCTGCCCCTCGACCTGGAGACGAAGGTGGGCCCCGGCGGCAGCTACCTCTCCGGCGGCGAGCGCCAGCGCCTCGCGGTGGCGCGCACCGTGCTCGTCCGGGCCGACGTCGTGCTGCTCGACGAGCCCACCGCCCACCTCGACGCCGCCAACGCCGAGCTGCTCATGGCGAACCTGCGCGACGAGCTCGCCGACCGCATCGTCGTGCTGGTGACCCATCACCCGACCGCGCGACGGGTGGGGGATGCCCGGCTAGCGCTCGGCGGTGCCGAGCCCGCGCAGCACGAGCGCGACGGCGGCGGCGGTCACGGCGGCCGGATCGGCGCCGGCCTCGATCTGCCGGGTGGCGGAGTCGACGACCCCCTGGACGAGCTGTACCCGCACGCCGGGCTGGTCGAGGCCTAGCTCCTCCACTGCCCGAGTCACGGGCCGGAGCAGGGCGACGTGCAGGATGGCGAACTCGGCGTGCTTCTCCTCCGGCAGGGCGGCGCCGGCGAGGGCCTCCGCGAGGGCGTGCTTGCCGTCGGCGACCATGCGCAGGCTGATCCGGATGTAGTCCTCGAGGCGCGCTGCGCCGGGCTCCGAGTGCTCGAGCGCGGCCTCGAGCTCGTCGGCCCAGTCGTGCAGGGCGGCCACCGCCATCTCGGCGAGGATCTCGGGCGCCGAGGAGAAGTACTCGTAGACGCTGCTGCGCGCGAGGCCCGCCCGCTTGCCCACCGCGGCGGGCGTGACGGCGGAAGGCCCGTTGAGCAGCAGCTCTTCGCGAGCCGCCGCGATCAGAGCCGACCGCTGGCGCGAGCGGTGCTCCGCGACGGTCGGTGCGCTGATGCGGGGCATCCTCCGATTATTGTCGATGAATGTTACCGACACGGTGTCGGTTAGTATCGGGTCATGGAAATTCTCAGGCAGGTTCTCTTCGTCCTCCACCTCGTCGGCCTCGCGTCACTGCTCGGCGGCGTGCTCGTGCAGATCACCGCGGTCCGGGCTCGCACGGCGCGGGTCCTCCCCGCGATCATGCACGGCGCGTGGTTGCAGCTCATCACCGGCATCGCACTCGTCGGCGTGATCGCGGCCGGCACCGACGACCACGTCAACAACGTGAAGATCGCCGTGAAGCTCGCGATCCTCATCGCCATCACCGTCATCGCCTTCGTCAACCGCAAGAAGACGACCGCGCCCACCTGGGTGGTGCCGACCATCGGCGTGCTCACCCTCGCGAACGTCGTGATCGCGGTGTTCTGGCACTAGCCCTTCGCTACTCGAGCGGCCCGAGGAGGTTCGTGGCGACAGTGCCGTGGACCGACTCGGTGTCGCTCGGGTGGTAGATGCCGGCGAGCACGTCGCGCTGCAGGCGGGCGAGCTCCGAGGCCGAGCGGTACCCGCCGCCTCCCGCTGACCGCATTGCCTGGTCGACGACGTAGCGCGCGGTCTCGGTGGCGCGGTGCTTGGCGCCCGTGAGGTAGCGGAACCAGTCCGCGCCGTGGTTCACGAGCCCGTCGACGTCGGCGGCGAGCGACTCGAGTTGCGGCGCGAGGGCGTCGAGCGCGAGCGCGGCATCCGCGATGCGCCAGCGGAAGTCGGGATCCTGGTCGTAGGTCTTGCCCGTCTTGAGCGAGGTGCGCTTGTGCACCGCCTCGACGGCGAGCTCGAGCGCGCGGTCGGCGATGCCGGCGTAGACCGAGCCGATGAGCAGCAGGAAGTTCGAGAAGATGCCGAACACGAACGGGTCGGCGCTGGGCCCGACGGGCAGCACGCGCGCGATGCGGTCGGTCGGCACGACGGCGCCCTCGAGCACGGTGGTGTGCGACTGGGTGGCGCGCATGCCCAGCGTGTCCCAGTCGTCGAGGGAGTGCCAGCCTGGGGTGTCGCGTGTGATGAAGCCGTGCACCAGATGGTCGTCGTGCTTGCCGAAGATGCCGAGGCGAGTCCACGCGGGCGACAACGACGTGAAGATCTTGGTGCCCGTGAACGAGTACCCGGTCTCGACGGGCTCGACCACCGTCGCGGAATCCCACAGCACCAGGTCGTTGCCCTGCTCGCTGTTGCCGAACGCGAAGAGCTCGCCCGCCGCCGCCTCGTCGAGGATCCAGTCGAGGGAGGTGTCGCCGCGGTCGTGCAGCACGCGCGCGACGCCCACCCAGACCAGGTGCATGTTGACGGCGAGCGCCGTCGCGGGGGCGTACGCGGCGAGGAGGCGCTGGTCTCTCGCGGTCTCGAGGAGGCTCCGCGGCGCGAGGTGGCCCGCGGCCCGCAGCTCGTCGAGATCCTCGAACGGGAACGCGTTGTCGCGGTCGTAGCCCGCCGCCCGCGAGCGAATGCGGTCGAGGAGGGCCTGATCGAGCAGGGTCATGGTTCGAGCCTAGAACTCCGCGGCCCGTGGGCCGCGAGCAGCGCCACCGCCAGTAGCGCCACCGTGATGCCGGTCATGAGCACGGTCGAGCCGAGCAGGCCGATGCCCGCGGCGGTGAGGGGCGCGGCGAGGATGGCGACTGCCGCGATCACGGTCGCGACGGGCGGGATCGACACCGGCCCGAGCGGAGCGTGCAGCAGCCACAGGAGGATCAGGAACACCGCGAGCGGCACGGCGAGCGCGTAGCCGGCGACGACCTCTCCGACCTCGGCGTGGTGGGTGACGACCTTCACCCCCACCTCGAGTCCGGCTCCGATCGCCGCGAGCGACGCGTAGACGACGTAGTGGCCGTAGCCCCAGATGTACGACCTGTCCCGGCGCTTCACGAGGCCCTCGGCCGCGGGCTCGGAGAAGTACAGCCACCACAGCGTGAACAGCAGCACCAGACCCGCCACCGCGACGATCACGAGCGGCGCGTTGAGGCCGTCGGCGAGGCTCTCCTGCACGGCGATCGTCACGGCCAGCACGCTCTCGCCGAGGAGGATGATGGCGAACAGTCCGTAGCGCTCGGCGATGTGGTGGGGGTGCCACTGCAGGTGGCCGGCGCGGTCGGCCCACGGTGACACGAGCAGTTCGAGCACGGCGAGCACGACGAACGCCGGCACGATGTAGTCGTTGGGGATGAGGAACAGGCGCAGGAGCCATCCGACCTGCACGAGCGAGATGCCGATGACGTAGCGCTGCGCGTTCGGGCGCGAGTCGGGGTCGTCGACGATCGTACGCAGCAGCATGGCGAGCAGGCCGAGCCGCATGATCAGGTAGCCGAGTGTGATGGCGTTGAAGTTCTGCTGGGCGAAGGCCGCGGGCACGCCCGCCGCCAGCACGAGCACGCCGCCCATCTGGATGAGCGTGAAGACGCGGTACAGCGCGTCGTCGTTGTCGTACGCGCTCGCGAGCCAGGTGAACTGGTTCCACGCCCACCAGATCGCGAAGAACACCATGAGGAACGGGCCGACGGTCGAGGCGGCATCGCCCTCCGCGACCTTGTGGGCGAGCTGCGCGACCAGCGCCCCGACCGCGACGACGAAGGTGAGGTCGAAGAGCAGCTCGAGCGGGCTCGAGACGCGGTGGCTCTCGGTGATGTCGCGCGCTCGCACGCGCGTGCGGATGGCCTTCACAGCAGCTCCCTGATCGTGCGGATGGCGAGCTCGACCTCCGCGAAGCTCGTCGAGAGCGGCGATAGCCCGAGCCGAATGCCGTCGGGGCGCCGGAAGTCGGGGATCACCCCGCGCTCCCACAGCAGCGGCATGAGTTCGGCAAACCGCGGGTGGTCGATCGTGATGTGCCCGCCGCGCCGGACGCTGTCGCGGGGGCTCGCGAGCCGCGCCTCGGGCAGCAGCTCGTCGCACAGCCCGATCGCGTACTCGGTGAGCGCCACCGATTTCGCACGCACGGCATCGAGACCCACCTCGTCGATGAGCGCGATCATGTCGCGCATCGCGAGCATGCCCACGATGGGCGGCGTGCCGCTGAGCATGCCCCGGATGCCCGCCGCCGCCGTATACCCCTGCCCCATCTCGAACGGGGCCGCACTGCCCAGCCAGCCCTGGATGGGCTGCCGCAGGGCCCCCTGCAGCTCGCGCCGCACGTACAGGAACGCGGGAGCGCCCGGCCCGCCGTTCAGGTACTTGTACCCGCAGCCGGTGGCGAGGTCGACTCCCCACGCGTCGAGCTGGGTGGGGACGACGCCGGTCGAGTGCGAGAGATCCCACACCGCGAGTGCGCCCGCCGCGTGGGCGAGCGCCGTGACGGCCGGCACGTCGGCGATCCACCCGGAGCGGTAGGCGACGGAGCTGAACAGGATGAGGGCGGTGTCCGGGCCCAGCTCGAGGAGCTCGGGCGTGACGCCCTCATCCGGCTTCGTTTCGACCCAGCGGATCGTCAGCCCCCGGTCGGCGGCGATGCCCTCGACCACGTAGCGGTCGGTGGGGAAGTTGTCGCGGTCGATGACGATCTCGGTGCGACCGGGCCGGGCATCCAGGGCCGCGCGCACGAGCTTGTAGAGCAGCACGGTCGTGGAGTCGCCGATCGCGACCTGGCCGGGAGCCGCCCCGAGGGCGACCCGGCCGAGCTCGTCGCCGATGCTGAGCGGGAGGTCGAGCCAGCCCTCGTCCCAGCCGCGGATGAGCCTGCCGCCCCACTCGTCGGTGAGGAACGCCCCGATGCGCTCGACGGACGCCGTGAGCGGTCGGCCGAGCGAGTTGCCGTCGAGGTAGGCACCGACCCCGGGCGCCCCGACGAAGCGATCCCGGTAGCGCGCCAGGGGGTCGGCGGCGTCCAGAGCGGCCCCTGAGGCTCCCGAAGGGCTCACAGCGCCCCGAGCTGCGTCCGCGCCGACTCGAGCACGGCCATGATCTCGAGGGTGTCGTCGAGGGAGTGCCACGGCGATTCGGTGAGCCCGTCGGCGACGTGCTGCGCCACGGCGGTCGCCTGGTAGCACAGCCCCTCGCCCCACCTGAGGCCCGTCGGCTCGCGCCACTCGAGGCGCTCGTCGCCCGCCGTGACGCTGAACGAGCCCGGACCCATGAACGGGCCGGGGAACTCGATGCGCGCCAGGGTTCCGCTCACCGTCGCCGCGAGGGGCGTCGGCACGAGCATGCTCGTCGTGATCGCGGCCTGCGCGCCCGACGCGTAGTCGAGGATGAGCGCGGCTTGCGCGTCAACGCCCGTGCTCGCCAGGGATCCCGTGGCGGTGACGGCGTGCGGGGCGCCGAGGACGAAGTGGGCGAACCAGGCCGGGTAGACGCCGATGTCGAGCAGCGCTCCGCCGCCCAGTGCGGGGTCGAACGCGCGACTCGCGGGGTCGAACTCGAACTTCGCGCCGAAGTCGCCCGTCACCGTGAGCACCTCGCCGAGGTCGCCGGCCTCGAGTAGCTGCGCGACGATCGTGTGCTGCGGCAGGAACCGCGACCACATCGCCTCCATCGCGAACACCCCGGCGGCGCGCGCGGCCTCGATGATGTCTGCGGCCTCGGCCACCGTCACGGCGATCGGCTTCTCGATGAGCACGTGCTTGCCCGCGGCGATCGCGAGCAGCGCGAGGGCACGGTGCTCGCTGTGCGGCGCGGCGATGTACACCGCCTCGACACGGGGGTCGGCGACGAGCTGCTCGTAACTGCCATAGGCGGTGTCGATGCCGAACTCATCGGCGAACTGCTGGGCCCGCTCCAGGGTGCGGGATGCCGCGGCGACGACCCGCTGGTCGGTGTTCGCGTGCACGGTCCGCACCCACTCCCGGGCAATGCGCCCCGGGGCGAGCACGCCCCACCTCAGGGTCGGTCCGCCGGTCAGTGGGACGTTGTTCGGTTCCGGAAGCGCTCGCATGCTAGCGAATCTACTGCCGTCGCAGGATCCGCACCTCCCACGGGCGCAGCGCAGCGCGAACGTCCCCGGGCTCGAGGTTGCCGAGCACGAGATCGGAGTCGCGCCAGCCCGCGAGGTCGATCACCTCGGCCACGCCCAGTGCGGAGCCGCTCATGTTCGCGAGGACGAGCATCCGGTCATCGCCGTCGACCCGCTCGAAGGCGAACAGCCTGTCGTGCTCGGGCGCCAGCATCTCGAACGCGCCGGTCGTGACGAGCGGATCGGTGTGGCGCAGCTCGATGAGCCTGCGGTAGAAGGCGAGCACGGATGCCTCGTCGCCGGCCTGGGCCGCCACGTTCACGGTCGCGTGGTTGGGGTTCACGGGGATCCACGGCGCGCCCGTCGTGAAACCGCCGTGCGCGGAGGCATCCCACTGCATGGGTGTGCGGGCGTTGTCGCGGCTCACGCCGCGGACGGCGGCGAGCACCGCCTCCTCGGTCGAGCCACCGGCGGCGAGCGCGTCGGCGATGTAGTTGAGCGACTCGATGTCGCGGAGGTCGGAGAGCGCCGCGAACGGCGAGTTCGTCATCCCGATCTCCTCGCCCTGGTAGATGAACGGCGTGCCGCGCTGCAGGTGCAGGATCGCGCCCAGCAGCATCGCCGAGGCCGCCCAGTGCTCGCCGTCGTCGCCGAAGCGGCTCACCGCCCGTGGCTGATCGTGGTTGTTCCAGTACAGGCTGTTCCAGCCGACGGCCGCGAGGCCCTCCTGCCAGCGCTTCATCGAGCGCTTGAGCTCGACGACGTCGAGCGGGCGGGAATCCCACTTGCCGCCCTCGCCGTGGTCGAGACCGACGTGCTCGAACTGGAACACCATCGAAACCTCGTGCCGATCGGGGTCGGTGAAGCGGCGCGCCTGCTCGACGGTGACCCCGGGCATCTCGCCGACGGTGAGGTAGGTGCCCGCGCGCGGGGCGAACACCACGTCGTTCATCTCGCGCAGGAACTCGTGGATGCGCGGCCCGTAGCTGTAGTGCGGGAACCCGTTGCCCCACGTGCGCCCCGGCTCGACGACGCCGTCGGGCAGCGCCGGGTCTTTCGAGATGAGGTTGATGACATCCATGCGGAAGCCGTCGACCCCGCGGTCGAGCCACCAGCCCATCATGTCGTGCACAGCCGCGCGCACCTCGGGGTTCTCCCAGTTGAGGTCGGGCTGCTTGCGCGAGAACAGGTGCAGGTAGTACTCGCCGGATGCCTCGTCCCACTGCCAGGCCGAGCCCGAGAAGAACGACTCCCAGTTCGTGGGCTCCGCCCCGTCACGCGGGGGCCGCCACCAGTACCAGTCGCGCTTGGGGTTCGACGTGGACGACGACGACTCGCGGAACCACTCGTGCTCGTCGGAGGTGTGGTTGACCACGAGGTCCATGACGAGGCGCATGCCGCGCGCGTGCAGCGCCGCGACCAGCTCGTCGAAGTCGTCGAGCGTGCCGAAGACCGGGTCGATGGCGCGGTAGTCGCTGATGTCGTAGCCGTTGTCGTCATGCGGCGAGGCGTAGATGGGCGAGAGCCACACGACGTCAACGCCGAGGGACTCGAGGTGGTCGAGCCTGCTGATGATGCCACGCAGGTCGCCGATGCCATCACCGTCGGAGTCGGCGAAGCTGCGCGGGTACACCTGGTACACCACGGCCCTGCGCCACCACTCCCCCTCGTCCGTGATCTGGGCCGGATGCGGCAACGATTCGACAGAGGTCATGTGAGGTCCTTCCCCCGGGGTTCCACGAGCACGAGCTGCCAGACGCCGACGGGCGGCAGCTGCGCCGTCGCGTAGTCGCCGTCGAGCGTCACCGCGATGTCGACGAGGCGTCCGCCGGCATCCGGGTCGCCGACGCGCACGCGCGGCACCGCCTCGCCCAGTCGGCGGATGCGGAGGGTGCCGACGCCGGTGTCGCCCGGCTGCTGGCGCGGCGCATCCCACACGGTGTCGTCCTGACCCACGAGATTGATGAGGTGCAGCACCGTGCGCCCGGCCGACTCGGTGATGCGCCGCCAGACTGCACCCGGCGCGGGCGCCTCGGTGACCGCCGTCGACGGGTAGGTCACGTCACAGTCGTCGTTGTAGGGGCCCGCGACCGACGCGGTCACGTCGACGATCGACGGGTCGAGGAGCAGTTCGTCGTGCTCGACGAGGAAGTCGTACCAGCGCCGCAGCAGGTCGGCGGTCGACGGCTCGACCACGTGGGTGCGCACGTAGTACGGGTCGACGAGGATGCGGTCCGCCTCCCCCGCGAGCAGCTGCGTGGCACCGTGCGAGTGCAGTGCGGCCATGGTGAACGCCGTCGCGAGATCCGACTCGCGCGCGGGGGCGGAGTCGTAGACGTGCTGGTACGCCGCCATCACCACGGGCTTGCCGTCGGCCACGGAGCGCGCGCGCGTCACCACCTCGGCGAGACCGCCGAGCGTGAGCGTGGGCGCCCACGGCTCGATGTAGACCGCGTCCTGCGGCGAGCGCGCCGTGCGCCAGGTGGGGAAGTCGTTGACGTTGTTGAACACGAGCCGGGCATCCGGCAGACGGTCGCGCAACGCCGCGAGGAGGGTCACGAACGACTCGGCCACGTCGACGACGACCCCGTCGGGGCGCACCGCGCGCTTCGGGTAGCCGTACTGGTCGAGGTGGAAGCCGTCGAAGCCGATCTGCTCCAGGGCCGCGCTGAGGTCGCCGCCGAAGTTCGCGAGCCAGTCGTCGGCAGCGGGGTCGACGATGAACAGGAAGTCGCCGAGGGAGTACGGCGCACCCGACGCGGTGAGCAGGGCGCGGTGCTCCCAGTCCGCCCACTCCGCAGGTCCCGCCGCATACACCGCGGCGTAGCCCAGCGAGCGGGTGCCGACGGCGCGCAGCGCGGCCACGAGCCGGCGCACGGTCGAGAGCGCGACGGGCTGGTCGAGGGCGTCGCGGTACTCCTCGCCGCCCCCGAGAAGTGCCGCGTGCCGGTAGGCCCAGTCGTAGAACTGGATGTCGGTGAGGTGCAGGCGCCGCGCGAGGTCGGCGACCCCCGAGACGTCGCGATCGGGCGCGTAGTCCACGACGAAGCCGTACCGCATGCGCGAGCCGTCGCCCACCTCGACGGCCGTGCGGGTGAGGGTCGTGCCCTGCGCGAGCTCGATGCCGTAGCCGCCCGCGGGCAGCTCGCCGAGATCGATGAGCTCGGCGCCGTCGTAGTCCCTGCGCGCGACGAGGTCTCCGAGGTGCCACACGGTGAGCTCGCCGGGCGCACGGTCGCCGCGCACCTCGAGCTCGACTCGCGAACCGGTGGCGAAGCTCGAACGGAGAGGAAGTAGTTCGGTCATCCCTTGATCGCTCCCGAGGTGAGGCCCTGCACGAAGTACCGCTGGAACACGAGGAACACGATGATCACCGGAACCACGGCGATGACGGATGCCGCGAACACGAGCCCCCACTGCACCGCGTTGTTGCCCGACCCGGCGAACAGCCGGATCGCGATCGGCAGCGTCTGGTTCTCCGGCGAGTTCGTGAGGGTGAGGGCGAGGGTGAACTCGTCCCAGCAGGCGAGGAAGGTGAAGATCGTCGCCGTGGCGAGCCCCGGCTTGGCCAGCGGCAGTGCCAGCCGCCAGTAGCGCCGCCACGCCCCCGCGCCGTCGACCTGCATCGCCTGGTCGAGCTCCGCGGGGATCGACTCGAAGAAGCCGCGCAGTAGGAACGTGTTGAGCGAGAGCGACCCCGCGACGTAGAACAGGATGAGGCCGCCGAGCGAGTCGAGCAGGTGCAGGTTCTTCGCGAGGATGAACTGCGGGATGATCAGCATGATCGCGGGGATCATGAGGCCGAGCAGCAGCACGCGGAAGATCGCCTCCTTGCCGCGGAACGTGAAGCGCGCGAAGGCGTACGCCATCATCGAGCTCACGAGCAGCGAGATCGCCGTGGAGATCGTCGCGACGATGAGCGAGTTGAGGAAGTACCTGCCGAAGTCGCCCGTCGAGAACGCCTGCTCGTAGTTGGCAGTGGTGGCGGGGTCGGGGATGAACTCGGGCGGGGTGGTGAACACGTAGGTCGCCGTCTTGAACGACGTGGAGACCATGTAGAGGAAGGGGATGATCATGATGATCGCCCCGACCGACAGCAGGATGATTCGTGCGGCGGCGGGCAGCGCCGCCCAGCGTGAGCGCCTCACAGTGCCCCCTCCCCATTGCGATCGCGGAAGACCCGCAGTTGAACGACAGACAGCACGAACACGATGATCGTGAGCAGCACGGCGATGGCCGACCCGTAGCCGAAGTCGAGGTTCTCGAAGGCCTGGCTGTACATGTAGGTGAGCAGCACGTCGGTGCGGCCGGCCGGGCCGCCGCCGGTCATCAGGTAGACGGAGACGAAGACGTTGAACCCGCCGATCACGAGCATGACCGTGACGAACAGCAGCGCGGGCCAGATCGCGGGCACCGTTACGGCGCGGAAGCGCTGCCAGCGGTTCGCGCCGTCCATCTCGGCGGCCTCCAGCAGAGCGGTGGGCACCCCCTGCAGCGCGGCGAGGAAGATCATCATCGACCAGCCGATGCCCTTCCAGACGCCGAGGGCGCAGATCGCGAGCAGCGCCGTCCAGCGGTCGGCGAGCCAGGGGGTCGAGCCGTCGGTCAGGTGCAGGAAGTCGCCGAGGGTGAAGTTGATGAGCCCGTCATCCGAGAACAGGAACCTGAAGAGCAGGGATACCACTACCCAGCTGGTGACGACGGGCAGGTAGAACAGCACCCGGAAGAGGGGCTGCGTGGGGCTCTTGCGGGCGAGCAGGAGCGCGATCGCGAGCCCGATGACGATCTGCGGCACCACGGTGAGCACCATGTAGATGCCGCTGTTGCTGAGCGAGAGCCAGAAGTGGTCGTCCTGGAAGGCGCGTACGTAGTTGTCGAGGCCGATGAACTTGCTCGCGCTCGCGACGAGCTTCCAGTCGAAGAAGCTGAGCTGGAACGCCTGGAACGTGGGGTAGAGCACGGTGAGCGCGAACAGGGCGAGCCCCGGGGCGATGAACAGGTACGGGACTATCCCGGCCCGCGTGGCGGACCGGCGGCGCTGGCGGGCGGGCGGCACGGATGCCACGGGGACCTGCCCCGCGGCATCCGTGCCCAGGCTCTCGCCCAGAGTGGTGATGGTCACGCGCTACTGCTCCGCCAGGAGCTCGTCGATGCGCTTGGCCGCGTTGCCCAGGGCCTCCTTGACCGTGACGGTGCCCTCGAACGCCGGCACCAGCTCCTCGTTGAGGATCGTGTCGACCTCCGAGCCCTGCGGGATCGCGAGGCGCGCCTTCGCGGTGGCGAGCTGGTCGGTGAAGACCTTCAGGTAGGGCACGGTCGCGACCTGCTCGTCACCGAAGTCCTTGATGACGGTGAGCTGGCCGGTCGGCACGAGCGCCATTTGGAACTGCTCGGTCTGCGTGAAGCGGATGAACTCCATCGCCGCCTCCTGGTGCTTCGACGACGCGGTGAGCACGATGTCCTCGCCGCCGACGACGCTCACCGAGCCGCCGTCCCCGGCGGGGATGGGCGCGTAGATGGGCTGGAAGTCGGGGAACTGGTCTGCCCAGATGCCGTTCATCCACGGTCCGTCGAAGATCGTCGCGTAGTTGTTGCCCGGCAGGCCCTCGGCGGTGGAGGTCGCTCCCGCGTTACCCGTGATGCCGGTCGAGATCTGGCCGGCCTGGTAGAGGTCGACGAGCATCTGCACGGTCGCGACGGTCTTGGCGCCGTCGAGGTAGCCGCTCGCCGTCGTCATGTCGTCGTCGGTGATCGCACCGCCGCCCGACCAGATCCACGGCGAGATGTTCCAGGCGCCCAGGCCGCCGTCGGCGAAGAGCGAGATGCCCGTGCCCTCGAGGGTGCCGGCCGCCTTCTCGAGGTCGGCGAAGGTGGCGGGCGGCGCATCCAGGCCTGCCGCGTCCAGGGCGGCCTGGCTCGTGATGAGCACGCGGGTGTTCGTGTCGAGCGGCAGCCCGTAGTAGTCGCCCTTCCACAGGTTCGTGGAGAGCACGCCGGGGAAGGTCGCGTCGGCGAGCTCCTGGAAGTCGGGCATCGCCTGCGAGAGCGGCACGAGCACTCCGAGGTCCGCGAACTTGGGCACCCAGCCCAGGTCGGCGCGCACGAGGTCGGGGAGCTCGTCACCGGCGGCGCTCGTGGTGAGCTTCTGGAGCAGGTCGTCGTAGGGTACGTCGACGTACTGCACGGTGATGTTCGGGTGCTCGGCCTCGAACGCGGGGATCAGGGTGTCGTTGAGCACATCCTGCTGGGCGGAGTTGCCTCCGTTGCCGTACGAGCCCCAGAACGTGATGGTGACCGGCTCGTCTGACGAGCCTTCGTCGCCGCCGGTCGCGGCGCAGCCCGTGGCCACGAGGGCCAGGGATGCCGCCACCGCGGTTGCGGCGATCAAACGTGAACGCTTCATTGCGATTCTCCTCTTCGGTGAGTGTGAGCAGTCTTGCCCAGGTGCGGGCGGGGGTGCTGGGGTTAGTTTTACAGCAAAAGTAATTAGTGTCAATCTTCGACTTTGGGCGACTCAAAACCACGGGTTTCGTTCAGTCGCAAAACGAATAGACTGTGCAGGTCGCGAGGAAGGAGCCCGTTGCGCATCACGACATCCCCGTGGACCCACGACGGCGGCGCCTCCCTCGCCGTGGCGCTGGAGGTGCTCATCCACGGACCCATCTCGCGCTCGGAGATCGCCCGCCGGCTCGACCTCTCCGCCGGGTCGCTCACCCGCCTCAGCACTCCCCTCATCGACGCGGGCCTGCTCGTGGAGGTCGGCGAGCGCGCTGACGGCCGTGCGGGGCGACCCTCCCGGCTTCTCGACGTCGTGCCCTCCTCGCGCCACTTCATCGGGATGAAGCTGACCGCCGACGAGGTGCTCGGCGTCGTGACCGACCTGCGCGCCACCGTCCTCGACTCGCTCACCGTGCGACTCGACTCGCGCGACCCCGATTCGGTGGCCGATACGATCGCCGGGGTGGCGCGCACGCTGTCGGGCCGCGTCGACTCGGTGACCGCGCTCGGCGTGGGCATCGGCGGCCTCGTGGGTGAGCACGGCCTCGTGCGCAGCGCGCCCTTCCTCGAGTGGTCGGACGTTCCGCTGGGACCGATGCTCGAGGAGCGCACCGGCCTGCCGACCGTCGTCGACAACGACCTCGTCGCCTTCACCGAGTACGAGCACTGGTTCGGCGCCGGCCGCGGTGTCAACGACTTCGCCGTGCTCACGCTCGGGGCGGGCATCGGCTTCGGCCTGGTCCTGCACGACGAGATCGTCGTGAGCGACGACTCCGGAATCGGGCTCGTGGGCCATTGGCCGCTCGACCCGTACGGCCCGGTGTGCCCCTCCGGCCACCGCGGATGCGCCAAGAGTGTGCTCGAGCAGGGCGCGATCGTCGCCAACGTCTCGGCAGCGCTCGGCCGCCCCGTCGACTACGACGAGGCGATGGCGCTCGCCGCCGACGGTGAGCCCGCCGCCAAGCGCCTCGTCGACGACGCGGGCCGCGGTCTCGGAACGCTCCTCGCCGCGATCGCCAACCTCACCACCCCGCGCCTCATCGTGCTGGGTGGCGAGGGGGTGGGCCTCGTCGAGGTCGCGCGCGACGCGATCCAGGAGGGCATCGCCCAGCACCGTGACCCGCGCGCCACCCCGCTCGCCCTGGTCTCCACCCCCGGCGACAACACCGAGTGGTGCCGCGGCGCGGCGGTGCTGGCCATCCAGCGCTACGTGCTCGACCGCTAGGCGGCGCCGAGCTCCTGCAGCACGGCCTCGAGCTGGTCGACCGCCCAATCCAGGTCCTCGGGCGACACGACGATGGGCGGCGCGAGCCGGATCGTCGACCCGTGGGTGTCTTTCGCGAGCACCCCGCGCTCGGCGAGCTTCTCGCACACCACCCGGCCGGTGGCGAGACCGGGGTCGACGTCGATCCCGGCCCAGAGGCCCGCGCCACGCACGGCGACGATTCCGTGGCCGAGGAGCAGGCGCAGGCGCGCCTGCAGCCGCTCGCCGAGCATCCGTGCGCGCTCCTGCATCTCGCCGGTGGCGAGCAGGTCGACCACGGCGTGGCCCACGGCGGAGGCCAGCGGATTGCCGCCGAAGGTGGAGCCGTGCTCGCCGGGGCGCAGTACTCCGAGGATGTCGGCGTTGCCGACGACGGCGCTCACCGGCACGATGCCGCCGCCGAGCGCCTTGCCGAGCAGGTAGAGGTCGGGCACGACGCCCGCGTTGTCGCACTGGAACGTCGCCCCCGTGCGGCCGAGACCCGACTGGATCTCGTCGGCGATGAACAGCACGTTGCGCTCGGTGGTCAGGGCGCGCACGGCGGGCAGGTACTCGGCCGGCGGAACGATGATGCCCGCCTCGCCCTGAATGGGCTCGAGCAGCACCGCGACCGTGGTGTCGTCGATGGCGGCCTCGAGCGCCGCGATGTCGCCGTACGGCACGCTCACGAAGCCCGGGGTGAACGGGCCGAAGTCCGCGCGCGCCTGCTCGTCGTTCGAGAAGCTGATGATCGTGGTCGTGCGACCGTGGAAGTTGCCGTCGGCGACGATGATCGTGGCCCGGTCTGCGGGCACGCCCTTCACGCGGTAGCCCCAGGCCCTGGCGACCTTGATCGCCGACTCGACGGCCTCCGCGCCGGTGTTCATGGGCAGCACCATGTCCTTGCCGGCGAGCGCGGCGAGCGCCGCCGCGAACGGCTCGAGCTGGTCGTTGTTGAACGCGCGGCTCGTGAGCGTGATGCGGTCGAGCTGCGCCTTCGCGGCCGCGACGAGGGCCGGATGCCCGTGGCCGAAGTTCACGGCCGAGTAGGCCGCGAGGCAGTCGAGGTAGCGCCGCCCGGTCACGTCGGTGACCCACGCGCCCTCGCCCGACTCGACGGTGACCTCGAGCGGGTGGTAGTTGTGCGCGAGGTGGCTCATCGGCGCAACTCCAGGGTGCAGCACTTCACGCCTCCACCGCCCAGGAGCAGTTCGGAGAGATCGAGCCCGTGCGGGGTGAATCCGCGTTCGCGCAGCTGGCGCTCGAAGTCGACGGCGCGCGAGGCGATGACCACGTTCTTGCCGTCGCTGAAGCTGTTGAGGCCGAGCACCGCCGCGTCCTCGTCGTTGACGATGACCGCATCGGGGAAGCGCTCCTCGAGGATCGCGAGCGACTCGGGGCTGAACGCCTTCGGCAGGTACGCGACCGAGTCGGGGCCGCCCGCGGAGTCGAGCACGGCGAACGCGGTGTCGAGGTGGTAGAAGCTCGGGTTCGTCAGGTGCAGGGTCACCACCTCGCGACCGTAGATCTCGCGGAGCTCGTCGTGGCTCGCGACATCCGTGCGGAAGCCCGTGCCGGCATAGATGGTGTCGCCGACGAGCAGCATGTCGCCCTCGCCCTCGTTGGTCGCGACGGGAACGCGCACGTCGAAGCCGTTGTCGCGGAACCAGTCCATGTACGCGGGGCCCTCCGGCTGGCGCTCCGGGTACTCGAACAGGGCGCCGTAGGCGATGCCGTCGAGCACGTATCCGCCGTTCGCCGCGTAGACCATGTCGGGCAGGCCGGGGAGGCCCTCGATGAGGTGCACGTCGTAGCCGAGCTCGAGGTACTTCGCGTACAGCGTCTCCCACTGCCGCACAGCGAGGCTGGTGTCGGTGGGGTCTTCGGGGTGCATCCAGGGGTTGATGCGGTAGCTGACCGTGAAGTGGGTGGGGCGGCACATCAGCACGGTGCGGTGGGTGGCGGTGCGTTCCATCGTCATTGTTCCAGTCTCACACGCACCTATCCGCACTGTCAGGGCGTGGAGCGCACCAAACGTGTGCAGAACAGTAGCCCGGCGCATGAAATCGCCATAGGCTCGCGGGATGGACAATCTGGACTACGGCATCATCGACCTGCTGCGCCTCAACGCGCGCGCGGGCTACGGCGACATCGGCGAGGTCATCGGGCTCTCCGCGTCCGCGGTCAAGCGACGGGTTGACCGGCTCGTCGCCGAGGGCGTCATCCGCGGCTTCACCATCCAGGTCGACCCGAACGTCGACGGGCTGGCCACCGAGGCCTACGTCGAGCTCTTCTGCCGGGGCACCGTCGCCCCGGAGGAGCTCAAGCGCATCCTCTCCGGTGTGCCCGAGGTGGTGGATGCGGGTACCGTCACCGGCTCCGCCGACGCCATCGTGCACATGCGCTCGCGCGACATCGCCTCGCTCGAGGTCGCACTGGAGAAGGTGCGGCTGGCACCGAACGTCGACCACACCCGCAGCGCGATCGTGCTCTCGCGCCTCATCCATAGGACGCACGACTGATGCCGTTCGTAGTCGATCACGAGTCCAAGGTCACCCTCTACGAGCAGCTGCGCACCCAGGTCATTGAGCAGGTCGCGAGCGGCGAGCTCATCGTCGGCACGAAGCTGCCGCCGGTGCGCCAGCTCGCCACCGAACTCGGGGTCGCGCCGTA
Source organism: uncultured Actinomycetes bacterium (assembly GCA_903920435.1). GTDB lineage: Bacteria > Actinomycetota > Actinomycetes > Actinomycetales > Microbacteriaceae > Rhodoglobus. The sequence continues at coordinate 12,684 of CAIXMB010000058.1, read as the reverse complement.
CACCGCAGCCCGCGTCTACCGGCTGCTCGAACAGGACGGCTTCCTCGAGACGCGCGGCCGCAACGGCACGGTGATCGCGGCGCGGTCGGACACCGCCGAGACCACGCTGCAGGCCGCCGCCACGGAGTACGCCGCGCGCGCGCGCGAGCTGGGCATCCGGGCGGATGCCGCGCTGGAGTACGTGAAGCGGGCGCTGCACGCGGGTTGAGTAGCGCGCTCTGGCGCGCGTATCGAAACCCTCTGAAGCTGAAACGATCCAGAGTGCAGAAAGTGTCGGTTGGCGGGCGGTCAACCCGCACTTTCTGCACTCTCGAGGGTTTCGATACGGCCGCGGGCGGCCTACTCAACCCGCCGAAAGCTCAGTGACCCTCGACGTCGGAGTTCGCACCGGCGTCGGGTCCGGCGTCGAGGGTGTCGAGCTTGGAGAGGTCGCCCGCGTCGAGCTCGAAGTCGAAGACCGCGAGGTTCTGCACCATCCGGTCGCGGTTGGCCGACTTGGGGATCACCACGAGTCCGTTCTGCACATGCCAGCGCAGCACGACCTGCGCCGGCGTGCGGCCGTGCTTCTCGGCGACCTCCTCCACTACGGCCTCGCCGAGCACGCCCTTGATGGGGCTCCACGACTCCGTCACGATGCCGTGCTCGGCGTCGTAGGCGCGCTGCTCGCGGCGCTGGATCACCGGCGTGAGCTGGATCTGGTTGACCGCGGGCACCACAGTGGTCTCCGCGCGCAGCACCTCGAGGTGCGCGGGCGTGAAGTTGGAGACGCCGATCGAGCGTGTGAGACCCTCTGCCTGCAGCTTCTCGAAGGTGCGCCAAGTCGAGACGAACTGGCCCCGCGCGGGTAGCGGCCAGTGGATGAGGATCAGGTCGACGTAGTCGAGCCCCATGAGCTCGAGCGAGCCGTGCAGCGCCGCGATAGCGCGGTCGTCGCCCTGGAACTCGCCGTCGAACTTGGTGGTGACGAACACCTCGGAACGATCGATGCCCGAGCGCCGGATGCCCTCCCCCACGCCGGCCTCGTTCTCGTAGCGCCGCGCGGTGTCGACGTGCCGGTAGCCGACCTCGATGGCGGTGGACACGGCGGCCGCCGCCTCCTCGCCGCGCAACGGCCAGGTGCCGAACCCGAGCTGCGGAATGCTGTTGCCGTCGTTGAGCGCTATCGAAGGGATCACCCTTCCCACGCTACAGCGGCAGCCCAGCCATCTCCGCGTCGGGGTTGCCGAAGCGGTGCGCGGTGATGCTCACCGCCTGCTCGTGCAAGAACGGCAGGAGCTCGACGCGGCCCGAGGTCGTCACGGGGCCGGACCAGACCGCGACATCCGGGCTGCCCCCGAGAGCCTCGGCGAGCGCGAGCGGGTCGCCACCCACGAGCCGCACGCGAGCGGTACGCAGGTCGCGCGCCCGCGCGAGCCAGGCGGCGTCGGACTCCACGGTGAGCGACCGCACGCGCACCGGCGCGAGCGGGTCGTCGAACGACTGCACGAGCGCGACCGGCAGCGGCACCGGGGTGCTGATGTCGATGCGCGACCCCGCGAGGGATGCCGCGGCGATGAGCCGCACGAGCTGCCCGAGCGACTCGCCCTCCGACAGGCGCAGGGTGACGGGAACCGGCAGGTACCGGAACACGTTGCGCTCCACGCCGAGATCGGAGACGTCGCGCGCGACGCCGTACTCGGCGTTCCACGCGCGCTCGTCGCTCTGCGCGGCGGTGCGCACGCGGTCGAACTCCGGGAAGTCGAGCCCGCCCTGCGCCTTCTTGATCACGGAGGCCACGCGGTCGGAGATCCCCGGGAGGAGGATGTCGTTGTGCGGCTCCTGCTCCACCGCCGACCACGAGCCCAGGGTGAGCAGGTAGTTCGGGCCGCCGGCCTTGGCCGAGGTGCCCACCGTCGAGCGCTTCCAGCCGCCGAACGGCTGGCGCCGCACGATCGCCCCGGTGATGCCGCGGTTCACGTAGAGGTTGCCCGCCTCGACAGAGTCGATCCAGTGCGCGACCTCCGCGGCATCCAGCGAGTGGATGCCCGCCGTCAGGCCGTACGGAACCGCGTTCTGCAGCGCGATCGCCTCATCCAGCGTCGCGGCGGTCATGACGCCGAGCACCGGGCCGAAGTACTCGGTGAGGTGGAACTCGCTACCGGCCTCCACCCCGCCACGGATGCCCGGTGACCACAGTGCGCCGGAAGGGTCGAGCTCCCGCGGCCGCACCAGCCAGTGCTGGCCCGTCTCGAGCGTGGTGAGCGCGCGCAGGAGCTTGCCCTCCGCGGGCTCGATGATGGGCCCCATCTGCGTGAGTGGGTCCTGCGGGTAGCCGACCCGCAAAGTCTTCGTCGCGTCGATGAGCTGGCGGCGGAACCGCTCGCTCGTCGCCACCGACCCCACGAGGATGACGAGCGACGCCGCCGAGCACTTCTGGCCGGCGTGGCCGAATGCGGAGCGCACGACGTCGGCGACCGCGAGGTCGAGGTCGGCGCTGGGGGTCACGATGATCGCGTTCTTGCCGCTCGTCTCGGCGAGCAGCTGCAGCTCGGGGCGCCACGAGCGGAAGAGCTCGGCGGTCTCGTACGCGCCGGTGAGGATCACGCGGTCGACGGTCGGGTGCGACACCAGGCGGCGGCCCAGCTCGCCGTCGTCGATGGTGATGAGCTCGAGCACGTCTTTCGGCACGCCCGCCTCCCACAGCGCCTCGACCATGACGGCACCGCTGCGGCGCGCCTGCTTGGCGGGCTTGATGATCACGCCGCTGCCCGCGGCGAGCGCGGCGAGTACCGACCCGGCCGGGATCGCCACCGGGAAGTTCCACGGCGGCGTGACCACGGTCAGTCGCGCGGGGGTGAAGGTCGCGTTCTCGACAGAATCGAGCTCGAGCGCCCGCTCGGCGTAGTAGCGCGCGAAGTCGATGGCCTCGCTCACCTCGACATCGCCCTCGGCGATCGTCTTGCCGGTCTCGCTCGCCATCGTCTCGATGAGACGACCGCGGAAGGCACCGAGCACGTCTGCGGCATCGCGCAGGATGCGAGCCCGCTCCGCGGCCGGACGGGCGCCCCACGCCTCGCCCCCGCGCGCGGTGGAGATGATGCGCTTCAGGAGCCCGTTCTCGTCGGTGACGACGGCGGCCGCCACCGAGTCCGCCCCCGTGGTGGAGGAGGCGCTGCGCTGCAGGATGCCGTTCGCCCACACCCGGTTCGCCGCGATAGCGGGGTCGGTGTCGGGCTCGTTGTGGAAGCGCTCGTCGTGCGCCGCGGCATCCGTGCTCTCGGGGAGCTCGTGGCCGCGGTGCTGCACACGGTGCGACGACGGAACGTGGTCGTCGAGGGCGGCGAGGGAGGCGAGGAAGCGCTCGGCCTCGCGCGCGAAGATCGCCGGGCTGTCGGCGAGCTCGAACACGCCGGACATGAAGTTCTCGCTCGACGCGTTCTCCTCGAGGCGGCGGATGAGGTAGCTGATCGCGGAGTCGAACTCGTGCGGGTGCACGACGGGGGTGTAGAGCAGGAGCCCGCCGACATCCTTCTTCACGGCCTCGGCCTGGCCGGTCGCCATGCCCAGGAGCATCTCGAACTCGACGCGGTTCTCGACCTTGCGCTGCTTCGACAGCAGCCACGCGAAGGCGATGTCGAACAGGTTGTGGCCCGCGACGCCGATGCGCACGGCGTCGGTGCGCTCGGGCGTGAACGCCCAGTCGAGCACTCGCTTGTAGTTGGTGTCGGTCTCCTGCTTGGTGCCCCACGTCGCGAGCGGCCAGTCGTGCATGGTCGCGTCGACATGCTCCATCGCGAGGTTGGCGCCCTTCACGACGCGCACCTTGATTCCCGCCCCGCCGTTCTTGCGGCGCTCGATCGCCCAGTGGGTGAGCCCCTGCAGCGCGGAGAGCGCGTCGGGCAGGTAGGCCTGCAGCACGATGCCGGCCTCGAGGTTCCGCAGGCGCGGCTGCTCGAGCAGCTTCTGGAATACCGCGACGGTGAGGTCGAGATCGCGGTACTCCTCCATGTCGAGATTGATGAACTTGGCGGTCGGGGATGCCGCGGCCAGCTCGTACAGCGGAGTAAGCCGCTGCACCACGCGCTCCACCATGTCGTCGAACGCCCACATCGACAGCTGCGCCGCCACCGACGACACCTTGATGGAGACGTAGTCGACGTCGTCGCGCGCGAGCAACTCGCGCGTGCCCTCGAGCCGGCTGTTCGCCTCGTCGTCGCCGAGCACCGCCTCGCCGAGCAGGTTGAGGTTGAGCCGGATGCCCCGCTGCCGCAGTGCCACGAGGGTCTTGCCGAGCTTCTCGGGGCTCGCGTCGATCACGAGGTGCCCGACCATGCGGCGCAGCACCCAGCGCGCGATGGGGACGATCGGCCACGGCATGATCGCGGCGAACCCGCCCCCGACCACGATCGCCGCCCTGAGGTACCAGGGCAGGAACGACGGAACGAGATGGCTCACGCGCTCGAGGTTGCGACCGGCGACGCGCAGGTCCTCCGGGCGCACCACCTTGTCGACGAACCCGATGGTGAACTCGAGGCCGCGCGGGTCTTTGAGCACGCCCGCGAGCCGCTCGGCACTCGGGTCCGGCTTGACGTCAGCGGACTCCGCGAGCCAGCGGCGCACCGTCGCCACCGTCTCGTCTGCAAGGTCTCCGGGGTTTGTCGACATGCTCATGACAATAGAGTGTCTTCCCTGTTGCATTAGCAAAAGCGACGGATGCAACACATTAATGATTAGCTGGTCCGATGCTTGATGTGAAGAGACTGCGGCTGCTGCACGAGCTGCACATCCGCGGCACCATCGCCGCGGTCGCCGCGGCCCTCTCCTACACGCCGTCGTCGGTCTCGCAGCAGCTCGCGCTGCTCGAAACGGAGGCGGGGGTTCCGCTGCTCGAGAAGTCCGGGCGGCGCGTGCGCCTCACCCCGCAGGCACTCGTCCTGGTCGAGCACACCTCCGCGCTGCTCGAACGGCTCGAGCTCATGACCGCCGAGCTCGACAACTCCCTCACCGAGGTAACTGGCACGGTGCGACTCGCGGTGTTCCAGTCCGCGGCGCTCGGGATCGTCCCCCAGGCGCTCACCATCCTCCGCGACGAGTACCCGCAGCTGCGCGTCGAGGTCACGCAGCGCGAGCCGGAGAGCGCCCTCTTCGAGACCTGGACCCGCGAGTTCGACCTCGTGGTCGCCGAGCAATACCCGGGCCACGCGGCCCCGCGCCAGCCCGACCTCGACCGCGTGCCCCTCCTCGAGGACGAGTTGCGGCTGGGCGTGCCGTTCGACGCGCACTCGCTCGCCGACCTCGCCCGGTCGCCGTGGGTCATGGAGCCGCGCGGCACGGCGTCGCGCCACTTCGCCGAGCAGCTGTGCCGCCAAGCGGGCTTCGAGCCGGATGTCCGCTTCGAGACCGCGGACCTGCAGGCGCACATCCGCCTCATCGAGAGCGGGCACGCGGTGGCGCTGCTGCCCGACCTCGTGTGGGGCGGGCGGGAGCCGGGCATCCGGCTGCTGCAGCTGCCCGGCGCTCCGCGGCGCACCGTGTTCACGTCCGCGCGCGAGGCGAGCGTCGCGCGCCCCGGCATCATCGCGTGCCGGGACGCGCTCCGACGAGCGGCGAGCTCGCTGGTCGAGTAGCGATAATGGGTGACATGACCACCGAGACCACCCCTGAGGAGAGGGAACTATGGCGTTCCTTCTACCTCATGCGCAGGCAGCTCGAACTCACCCTCGAGCGGCGCCTGCAGGCTGACGCCGGCATCTCCACGGCCGACTACGAGATCCTCATCGCACTCTTCAACAGCACCTCCAAGCGGTTGCGCGCCGGTCAGATCGGCGACCTGATCGGCTGGGAGAAGAGCCGGGTGTCGCACCAGATCACGCGCATGGAGCAGCGCGAGCTGGTGAAGCGCGAGGAGTGCGGCGACGACGCCCGCGGCGTGTGGGTGGTGCTGAGCGACGACGGCAACCGGGCGGTCCTGGGCGCGGAACGCGACCGGCGCGATGCCACCCGCCAGTACTTCTTCGACGTGCTCGATGACGGCGAGAAGGACGCGCTGCTCACCATCTCGCGCAAGGTGCTCGACACGATCAAGCCGCCCGTGTGCGACGAGATCGGCGCGAGCCAGGCGAATGTCTAACCGCCGCGACGTCGTCATCGTCGGTGGCGGCCACAACGGGCTCGTTGCCGCCACCTACCTCGCCCTCGCGGGCAAGCGCGTCACGGTGCTCGAGCGGCTCGACCACGTGGGCGGTGCCGCGATCTCGGCGCAGGCGTTCGAGGGTGTGGATGCCCGCCTCTCGCGCTACTCGTACCTGGTCTCGCTGCTGCCCGCGAGCATCATCCGCGACCTCGGGCTCGACATCACCCTCGCCCGGCGCCGCTACTCGTCGTACACCCCGGAGCCCGGCACGGACCGCGGGCTGCTCATCGACAACGAGTCGGCCGACCAGCCTGCGGGCTGGAAGGACTTCTACGCGGGCACGGGCCGTCTGGCCCGCGCCCTGTTCCCCACGGTGACGGAGCCGCTGCTCACGCGCAGCGAGGCCCGCCGCGCGGTCGGCGATGACGTGCTGTGGAACTCCCTCATCGAGCAGCCCGTCGGCTCGACCATCCAGCGCACGTTCGACAGCGACCTCGTTCGCGGCGTGGTGCTCACGGATGCCCTCATCGGCACGTTCGCCCCCAATATCGACGAGACGTTCGCGGGCAACAAGTGCTTCGTGTACCACGTGATCGGCGGCGGAACCGGCGACTGGGACGTCCCCGTGGGAGGCATGGGGGCGGTGACGGGTGAGCTCGCCCGCGCCGCGCGGCTCGCGGGCGCGGAGATCGTCACCGGGGCCGACGTGACGGCCATCACTCCCTCCGGCGAGGTCACGTACCGCTTCCACGATGACGAGCGCGTGCTCGCCGCGGAGTGGGTGCTCGCGACTGTCGCGCCGGAGGTTCTGGCGTCGCTGCTCCCTGAGGCTCTCGAAGGGCGCGCTCCGGGAACCTCAGCGCGCGTCGAGGGCGCCCAGGTGAAGGTCAACCTCCTCGTCTCCCGGCTGCCGCGCCTGCGCGACACCACGGTAGATCCGGCCGCGGCGTTCGGCGGAACGTTCCACATCAACGAGACCTGGTCGCAGCTCTCCACCGCGTACTCCGTGGCGAGCGGTGGGGGCATCCCCGACCCCCTGCCCTGCGAGATCTACTGCCACTCGCTCACCGACCCGACGATCCTGTCGCCGGAGCTTCAGGCCAGCGGCGCGCAGACCCTCACCGTCTTCGGGCTGCACACCCCCGACCGGCTCGTCACCGCCGAGAACAACGACGCCCTGCGCGCGGAGCTCCAGGCGGCGGCGGTCGCCTCGCTCGACAGCGTGCTCGCCGAGCCCATCGAAGACCTGCTGCTGACGGATGCCGCGGGCTCCCCCACCATCGAGACGAAGACCACCCTCGACCTCGAGCGCGCGCTCGGGCTGCCCGGCGGCAACATCTTCCACGCACCCCTGTCGTGGCCGTTCGCAGAGGATGATGCGCCGCTCGACACTCCCGCCCGGCGGTGGGGAGTCGCTACCGAGCACCCGCGCATCCTCCTCTGCGGCGCGGGAGCGCAGCGCGGCGGCGGCGTGAGCGGCCTCGGCGGCCACAATGCCGCAATGTCGGTTTTGGAAAGCGACTAGCGTCGTCGCATGGCTGACTTCACCGCGCTCGGCGCGACCCTCACCGGAACCCTGCACGTGCCCGGCGACGCCGAGTTCGCCCCCTCCACCGGCGGGTTCAACCTCGCCATCGTCCATGCCCCCGACGCGGTCGCGAGCGTGGCCGACACGGCCGACGTGGCTGCCGTGGTGCGCTTCGCGCGCGAGAACGGCCTCGTCGTCAACGTGCAGGCCACGGGGCACGGTGCGGAGTCCCCGTTCGGCGGCGGCATCCTCATCAACACCTCGCGCCTCGACTCCGTGAGCGTCGACTCGGTTGCCCGACTCGCCACCGTGGGCGCCGGAGTGCGCTGGGGCGCCGTCGTCGCTGCCGCCGCCGACGTGAAGCTCGCGCCCATCACCGGCTCCTCCCCCACCGTCGGGGTCGTGGGCCTCATCACGGGCGGCGGCCTCGGCCCGCTCGCGCGCAGCCACGGCTTCGCGAGCGATTACGCCCGCGGCTTCACCGTGGTGACCGGCACGGGCGAGGTGGTGGAGGCGACTGCCGACGAGAACCCCGACCTGTTCTGGGCGCTGCGCGGCGGCAAGGACGGGCTCGGCATCGTGACCGAGGCCCGCATCGCACTGGTCGAGCTCGAGCAGCTCTACGCGGGCTCGCTCATCTTCGCCGAGGAGCACATCGAGACCGTCGCGCGCGCATGGGTCGAGTGGACCACCACCGCCCACGACGACGTGACGACGAGCATCGCCGTCGCGCGCTTCCCCGACTTCGAGTTGGTGCCGCCTCCCCTGCGCGGCAGGACCTTGCTCGTCATGCACTTCACCTATCCCGGCGATGCGGCGACGGGTGAGGCGCTCGCGGCTCCGCTGCGCGCCGCAGCCCCGGTCTACCTCGACGCGCTGGGCGTGCTCGCTGCCCGCGACGTCGCGCAGATCCACAACGACCCCACGCAGCCCGGCCCCGGGTGGGCGACGGGCGGGCTGCTCTCCACCATCGACCAGGACTTCGTCACCGCGTGGCTGGGTGTCGTGGGCGCCGGCAGGCAGGTTCCGGCAGTCATGGCCGAGGTGCGCCACCTCGGTGCGGCAACGCTCACGGATGTCCCGGAGGGGTCGGCCGCGGGCGGCCGCCCAGCCCACTACACGCTCACGTTCATCGGCGCACCGAACCCCGACCTGTTCGACGGGCCGGTGCCCGCCGCCGCGGACGCGCTGCTCGCCGCGGTCGGCCCGTGGCTGTCGCCCGAGACGAACGTGAACTTCATCGGGCGCCACCGCCCCGGCCAGACCGGTGCCCCGTGGTCGCCCGCCACGGCGTCGCGTCTGGCGGCCGTGCGCGAGCGCTACAACCCCGACGGGGTTCTCGCCTAGCGTTCGGGGGTCTCCGGCCAGATGCTGGGTGCGGGTTCGCGCGTGGGCGGCAGCTGGATGTCGTTCGCCCACTGCGCGGTCCACGCCGGAGCCTGGAGCGCGGTCGCGTCGACGCCCGTGAGCTCGGCGAGCTCGGCGAGGCTCACGGTTCCGCCGGTCTTCTTGAGGAAGCGGGCGCGGGTCATCGAGCTCATGTAGATCTCGCCGTCGACGACGAAGCGCTGCTCCGCGTAGATGGCGCGATCGTCGTACCCGACGATGCGCGTCTCGAGGTCGAACTTGAGCCACGGCGTGAGCGACTTCCGGAAGGTCGCGGTCTCGTTGGACATCACGGGGTAGTACCCGGCGGCGATGAGCCGCTTCCACACTCCCGCGCGGATCATGAGGTCCATGCGCCCGAGGTCCATGAGCGAGAAGTACACGCCGTTGTTCATGTGCCCGAGGATGTCGAGGTCGGTGGGCAGCACGCGCAAGGTCATCCGGCCGACGTCGTGGACTCCGAGTGGCGACCGCATGCGGCTGCGGATCATATGGATGAGTGTCCGGAAGATCAGGTGCACCGCGTTAGGTTATTCGAATGCGCACTCTCTACTCCTCCGGGTCAGCCTGGGAGAACAAAATGGGCTACTCCCGTGCCGTGCAGGTTGGAGATTCCCTCTACATCTCGGCGACCTCGGCGGCCGCCGCGGACGGTTCGGTGACGGGCGACCTCTACGAGCAGACCCGCTTCGCCCTCGAGAAGCTGGGCCCCGTGCTCGCGGAGGCCGGCTTCCACTACGAAGACGTCGTGCAGTCGAAGGTCTACGTCACCGCCATCGCTGACTGGGAGCTGGCCGCCAAGGCCCACGGCGAGGTCTTCGGCGACATCCGCCCGGCCCTCTCCCTCCTGCACGTGCTGCCCTTCCTCGACCCGGCCATGCTGGTCGAGGTGGAGCTCGTCGCCCACCGCGTCTCACTCACCGACTAGCCCGGCACGCCGCGGCCTGCCGCCGCGCGACCTCCTCGTCGACGATTCCGCGAGAGCCGGACACCCGACGCCGAGACCAGTGGATCACGGCCTCGCCCCCGCCCAACCGCGATGCGTTGCCGCGAACGAGCACGTGCACCGGTTCGTCGGGCCTGATGGCTCGCCCTTCGAACCAGGCGACGGCGCTGACACACGCCAGACGCCCGCCTACCCGCAGAGCGCGCAGTATGGTCGGGTCGAGATCGCGTGACGCGTAGACGCCTTTCCTCACGCTGATGATCCAGCCGTACCGAACCGCAAGATCGATCTCATCCCTAGTACAGCCGTGGGCGAACAGGTCGGCGCGGGTCGCGATACCGCCCAGGGCTCTGACTCGATGTTTCGGGTACATCGCCCCATCGTTCGCTTCCGACCGCCCGCGCTCGACCCAGCCGAGCCCGTCGGTGGGAAACGATGAGAGACCACCGCACCCGGGAGGAGCAGTGCCCCCGTGCCAGACTCAACCACACGCTCCCGCTAGGCGATCGGTCGCCACCCGTGCTACGCGATCGCGAGCTACTCGCGCACGCCGCGCCGCCGGTCGCCCCACCACCGCACCAAGCGCCTTCGCATTCGCCTCGCATCGCACTCGCACTCGCAGTCGCAGTCGCAGTCGCACTCCCGACGTTCCGCCAACTCAGGACGTTCGTAAGGAATCCGTACAGATGTCCTGAACTGCCGGAATGATCTAGAGCGAAGTGCCGTGTCCCAGCGACACGGGCGGGTTCGGATGGCTGAGGAGTTAGTCGGTCAGCCCGCGTGTGTGGGTGAGCTCGAGGTGCGGTCGCGGCGGGCGGAGCGGGACAGCGCGGCGCGCCCCGGGCCGGGGCGGGCGGGCGGGGCGGGGTGACGCGACTAGTGGTCGCGGTGGTCCTGCACGGTCATGCGGGGGCCGAAGCGCGGTTTGGCGAAGCCGCTCGACTCGATGAGGCGCATGATGCGCTGGCGCTGGCCGGGCCACGGGGAGAGGAGCTCGAGCATCCCGTCGTCGTCGACCGGCTTGCCGATGAGGGCCCACCCGACGACGGAGGGGAGGTGGTAGTCGCCGACGCTCGGGGCGTCGGGGTCGCCGTGGGCGCGCTGGGCGGTCTCCGCTGAGGTCCAGACGCCGACGCCGGCGATGCTGCGCAGCGCGCGCTCGACGAGCGGGCCGCCGCGGCCATGGTCGAGGGTGCGCTCGAGGGAGGCCGCGACGACGGCCGCGCGCATGACCGTCGCCGAGCGGTCGGGGCCGACACCGGCGCGGTGCCACTCCCAGGACGGCACGCGGCGCCACGTCTCGGCGGAGGGGAAGACGCGCATGCCCTCCGGTGCCGGCCCGGGAGCCGGCTCGCCGTACTTGGTGATCAGCACGCGCCAGGAGTGCCGCGCCTCCTTGCCCGTGACCTTCTGCTCCAGAATCGCGGCGAGCAGCATCTCGAACACCTGCCGCGTGCGCAGCAGCCGCAGGCCGGGGTTGCGGCGCAGCGAGTCCGCGAGGAACGCGTTGGCCGAGACATCCAGCTCGCCCCAGTGGTCTCCCGCGCCCAGGAGCTCGGGCACACCGGCGATCGCCCACTCCGCCCCGGGCCCCCACGCCGTCGCACGGATGCCCTCCCCCGCGCGCTCGAGGTGCAGGGTCGCGGCGCCCAGGGGCGTGCGCAACGTGCGCCAGACGCCGGAAGGGTCCGAGCGGAAGGTCGGGTCGAAAGCACCCCTGCGCAGCGGCCGGAGGGTGAGCGAGAGGCTCACGGGCTCAGCGGGTGCGTACAGGGTTGACTCCACGAGACGAGAATAGGTGACGTGGCCGTTCCCAAAGTCATCCTCTTCTACGCCTTCACGCCGCTCGCCGACCCCGAGGCCCTGCGACTCTGGCAGCGCGACCTGTGCGAGTCGCTGGGGCTGGGCGGCCGGATCATCCTCTCCCGAGACGGCATCAACGGGACCGTGGGCGGCGAGCTCAAGGCGGTCAAACGTTATGTCAAGAAGACGCGCGAGTACGCGCCCTTCCACGACATGGACATCAAGTGGAGCGAGGGCGCGGGCGACGACTTCCCCCGGCTGAGCGTGCGGGTGCGCGACGAGCTCGTGAGCTTCGGGGCGCCCGGCGAGCTGGTGGTCGACGAGAACGGGGTCGTGGGTGGGGGCATCCGTGTCTCGCCGACTGAGCTGCACGACCTCGTCGCCGCGAAAGACGTCACGTTCTTCGACGGGCGCAACGCGTTCGAGGCCGAGATCGGGAGGTTCACGGGCGCGATCGTGCCGGAGGTAGCGAACACCCGCGACTTCGTCGCCGAGCTCGACAGCGGCAAGTACGACCACCTCAAAGACCAGCCGGTGGTCACGTACTGCACGGGCGGCATCCGCTGCGAGGTGCTGAGCGCGCTCATGGTGAAGCGCGGCTTCCGCGAGGTGTACCAGCTCGAGGGCGGCATCGCGACTTACGGCGAGCAGTTCCGCGACTCGGGCCTGTGGGAGGGCTCGCTCTACGTCTTCGACAACCGCATGGCCGTGCAGTTCAGCGACGACGCCGCCGTGATCGGCACGTGCTCCCAGTGCGGCACCGCGACGAGCCGGATGCAGAACTGCTCAGACCTCGCCTGCCGCGAGCAGCTCGTGGTGTGCGATGCCTGCGGCGGGCCGACGGTGCACTGCGCGGCCCACGCGGCTCAACTGCTGCCTTAACGACGAAGCGCCCCGGCAAGACCGGGG
>CAIXMB010000057.1 GCA_903920435.1 uncultured Actinomycetes bacterium | reverse complement strand
GCGGTCGGTGGCGAGGTCGTGCACCGAGAGCAGCAGTTCGCCGATGTCGCTGAAGTGGTAGTGGATCGTCGCCGTGCTCGCGCCGGAGGCATCCGCGATGTCCTTGATGCGCAGGTCGGCGAGACCGCGCTCCTTGAGGGCGAGCATGGCGCCCTCGAGAATCTCGAGACGCCGCACCGCGATGGGAAGTCGTGCCATCTGCCCAGTATTGACTGTCTCGTCAACAGGAGTCAATCATGCTTTTAAAACATTGACTTAACGACTACCGCGGTATTGACTCTGGCATCAACATAACCCGCTTCCACCCCGATTCGATGGAGAGTCACCCATGACCGATACCAGTCCGCGCTACGCGCAGGACCTCGAGCGCTCCCTGGGCATCCGGGAGAACATCCTCATCACGATCTCGGCGGTCACCCCCGCGTCGAGCGTGTTCATCATCGTGCCGGCGCTCATCGCCGGTCTCGCGGGCGGCAGCGTCCTCGCGATGCTGCTCGGCGGTGTGATCGCGCTGTTCGTGGGCCTCTGCTACGCCGAGCTCGCCTCGCGCTACCCGATCTCCGGCGCCGAGTACCCGTGGGCGGCACGATTGCTCGGCAAGCCGATCGGGTTCGCGACGTTCGTGCTGGCGCTCGTGATGGGCGTGCTCATCATCGCCGTCATCACCTCGGGCGTCGGGCAGTACCTCGCGGCCGTGTGGGCGCCGCTCAACAGCCCGTGGACGGGCGTGGTGGTGGTGATCATCTCGACGACGATCGCCTCGCTCGCGATCAAGACCAACGCGTGGGTCACGGGCATCTGCCTCGCCCTCGAGGTCATCGCGATCATCGTTCTGGTCGTCCTGGGTCTCACCCACGTCAGCCGCGGTGCGGACGCGTTCTTCATCCCGCAGGCCCTCGGCGACGGGGGAGTGCTGCAGCAGGTGTCGTTCGGCGCGCTGTTCTCGCTCATCCCCGTCGCGCTCTTCGCGTACAACGGCTACGGCGCCTCGGTGTTCTACTCGGAGGAGACGAAGAACGCGTCGAAGACCATCGGCAAGGCGATCATGTTCTCGCTGCTCGTGACCGTCGTGCTCGAGGTGGTGCCGCTCATGGCCGTCGTCGTCGGCAGTCGCTCGCTCGAGGCGCTGGTGGGCTCGCCCGCGCCGATCAACTACTTCCTCATCGACCGGGGCGGTGACGTGATCAACGTGCTCGTGAGCGTCGCGATCGCCGTCGCGATCTTCAACGCGGTCATCGCCATCCAGATCCAGATCGGCCGCCTTATCTTCGCCTCCGCCCGCGACAAGTCGTGGCCGGCAGCCGTCGACCGGGTGCTCGGCCGGGTCAACCCGCGCACGAAGACGCCGGTCGTGGCGACCGTCGTCGTGGGTGTGCTCGTGATCATCGCGGCGCTGGTGATCCCGTTCCCGACGCTCATCCTCGCGACCGGGTCGGCAGTCGTCATCCTGTACACGATCGTGGCGTTGAGCGCGCTGCGCGTGCGCGCCGTGAAGGGCGGCCATGAGGGCGGCTACCGCATGTGGCTCTGGCCCGTGCCGCCGGTGATCGTGCTGGTGGTGATGGCCTACGTCGTCTACCAGACCGTCGTCGCCGACATCACCCCGCTGCTCATCGCGCTCGGCACGCTCGTCGTGGGGCTCATCTGGTACGCGGCGTTCATCCGCGGTCGCAAGGACCGATGGACGCTCCCCGACCCGCAGCTCGAGGAGCTCGACTAGGCGTCGATCCCGAGCTTCTTGCGCAGGGATGCCACGTGGCCGGTCGCCTTGACGCCGTAGAGCGGCAGGGCGATCCGGCCGTCCTCATCGATCACGAAGGTCGAGCGGATCACGCCGGTGACGGTCTTGCCGTAGAGGTTCTTCTCGCCCCACGTCGCGTACTGCTCGTGCACGACGCGGTCGGGGTCGCTGAGCAGCTCGAAGTTCAGGGCATCCTTGTCGCGGAATGTCGCGAGCTTGGCGGGCTCATCGCGTGAGACCCCGAGCACCGTGTAGCCGGCGCCCTTGAGGGAGTTGAGGTTGTCGCGGAAGTCGCAGGCCTGCTTCTCGCACGCGACGGTCATCGCCTCGGGGTAGAAGTAGAGGATGACTTTGCTGCCGCGGTAGTCGTGCAACGAGACGGATGCGCCGTCCTGGTCGGTCAGGGTGAAGTCCGGTGCTACGGCCCCGGCCTCGAGTCGCTCGGTCATGCCTTCATGCTATCCGCGCGCGCGTCAGCCCTGGGCGAGCCTCGCGACGTCGTCCCACTGCTCCCACCCCGCGAGGCGGGATTCGTAGTCGGCGCGGACGATGCCCAGGGCCGAGGAGCCGAAGAGCGCGCGCAGCGGGGGCTGCGGCGCGTCGACGAGGCGCAGGAGTGCCGCGCGGGAGGACTCGGGGTCGCCCGGACCCGTGGCGTTCTGGCGGGCGCGCTGCTGGGCGCGCCGTTCGCGCAGGTCGTCGTAGGCGGAGTTCTCGGGGGAGCGCCGCGCGCTCGCCCCCGACCAGTCGGTGGCGAAGCCGCCCGGCTCGATGAGGGTCACGTGGATACCGAACTCGGCAACCTCCTGGGCGAGCGCCTGCGAGAACCCCTCGAGCGCCCACTTGGAGGCGTTGTAGGAGGCGAGGCCCGCGAACGCCGAGAGCCCGCCGATCGACGAGACCTGGAGAATGTGGCCAGAGCCCTGCGCGCGCATGATGGGCACCGCGGCCTGAGTCACCCAGATCGCGCCGAACACGTTGGTCTCGAACTGGTCGCGCACCTCGGCCTCGGTGAGCTCCTCCACCATTCCGAACTGGCCGTACCCGGCGTTGTTGATAACGACGTCGAGCGCGCCGAAGTGCTCGTGGGCGCGACGCACGGCGGCGAAATCCGCCTCGCGGTCGGTCACGTCGAGGGCGATGGGCAGCACGGCGTCGCCGTGCACGCGAACGAGGTCGTCGAGCGCCGAGACGTCGCGGGCCGCAGCGGCGACCCGATCGCCGCGCTCGAGTGCAGCGGTGGCCCACTGCCGGCCGAAGCCGCGAGAGGTGCCGGTGATTAACCAGGTCTTCGTCGCCATGGCCGCGGCTAGTCCTCGATCAACTGGTAGACGTCGCAGACGTTGTGCATCATGTGCGGGCCGACCTCCTGGTGGATCGGCGGCAGCTGGTCGTGCGTGCGGCCGGAGAAGTAGCGGAACTTCTCGGTCTGCAGCGCCTCCGGCGCATCGAGCTCGTAGATGGAGAAGAAGTTGGGAACACCGTCGAGGGCCTTGTAACGGCGGGTGCGGACGAAGCCGGGGCACGACATGAGCTCGCCCACGTGCTCCTCGTCGTACCAGGCGTGGAACTTCTCGATGTAGTCGCGCTCCGGGGTGATCGACACCACGAGCATGGCGCGGGTGTCGTCGGAGGTCACGCCCGGGTTCACGGCGTCGCGCAGCTCGCCGAGGGTCACCGACATGACCTGCTCGAAGGAGACGTGGCGGCCGTCGATCTCGCCCTCGAGGGCGAAGTCGCGACCGACGGCGTCGAGGAAGGCGTCGCTGCGGGCGACGGAGACGTCCGCCAGCTCGTAGATCACCACGTAGTCGGCGGGGGCGGGCACGATGACCATGCCGTTGCCCGGGGACTCGACGTACCGGTGGAGGATCGACCAGCGCTTCGCGCCGAGGACGCCGGGGACTGCCGTGATGGCGGGGATCTTGGTGCCCTCGTACCACGACCGGAGGGTGGCGAGGTCTCCGGCAGGATCGATCGCGACGATCACGATTCCGGGGGTGGTGGTCATGGGGTCCTCCTGGTGTCATCAGTGGGCCGGCGAGCCCGCACCCGTGAAGGGTGCGAACTCGCCGGCGGAATACTGCTCTCGAGCTAGCTGATCTTCAGCAGCGCGAGGATCTCCTTCTTCATCTTCGGGGTCACGCGCTCCATCTGGATGTATCCCTCGGGAGCGGTCGACGGGTCGAACGGGGAGAGGATGAGGTCTCCCGTCGCCTTGAGGTTGCCCTCCTTGCTCAGCATCCAGTTCGCGAAGAGCTTCGCGGCGTTCGGGTGCGGGGCGATCGACGGGTCGGTGAGCACGAGGTTGAACTGCGGACCGGTCGTGACCGGGGGGGTGACGGTTCCTACGGGAGCACCCGAGTCGAGCAGCGCCTGGGCGACCGCGCCGAGGGCGGGGGTCATCAGCAGGCCCTCGCCGGCCATCATGGCCTGCGCGCCGGCGGAGGCCGCCGGGTAGAACTTCGGGTTGTTCTTGAGGATGTCGGCGAACCACTTGTCACCGTAGGCGGTGCGCAGGGCGTCGTAGAACCCGACGAACGCGTTGTTCGTCGTGGGGTCGACGATGACCAGCTGGTCCTTGTACTTCTTGTCCGTCAGGTCCTCGAACGTGGTGGGGACCATGTCCTTGTCGAGCTTGTCCTTGTTGTAGAGGATCAGGAACGCGCCGAACGCGACGGTTGCCGACGTGTCACCCTGCTTGAAGTCCTCCGGGTAGTCCGCCATGGCGGGCAGCTCGGCGGCCGTGAGCTCCTCTGTCCAACCCTGGTCGAGGGCGTCCTGGAAGAAGTCGGCGGACTGGGCCATCGAGACGACGTCGGCGGACAGCGCGCCCGCCGAGGCCTCGGCCGAGTACCGCTCGATGAGCAGCGCGCTGTTCAGTGCGAGGTACTGGATGGTGATCCCGTACTCCGCCTGGAACTGCGCCACGATCTGGTCGTTGATCGCGGGCGGGAAGTCGTTGAAGTAGGTGAGGGTGCCCTCGGCCTTGGCCGCCTCGACGAGCTTGGTGAACTCCGGGTCTTCCGCCGGAGCGCCGGAGGCGCTGCTGGCGGGGTCGGGGGCGGGGGTTGCGGAGGTGCAGCCCGCGAGCGCGAGCGCACCGACGGTGACCGCTGCGAGCCACCAGGTCTTGGAACGATTCTTCATTGAAGGTCTCCTTGGTCGGATTGGGTTTCCGCTTCAGTCGTCGCTGGCGTGCTGCGGATTACACGAAGATACTGCCGAACAACTACAAAGTCAATGGATTGACCGTGACATGATCAAACTTGCCCAAAACACCTGCATGCCCAGTAATCAGGCGGTAAACTCGGCCCAGCACGACGGATTCAACCGTTTGACTGGTTGTTGACTTGAGCATCAGAGGATCGCCTCGAGCAGCTCGGGGAACGCTTCGGTGCCCAGATCCTTCAGCGCGAAGTGCCCGTAGCCCGGGAACACCCTCACCGCGGCATCCGGCAACTTCTCGCGCAGCAGCGCGACGGAGTCGAGCGACTCGAACCGGTCGTTGTCCGAGGTGAAGATCGTGACGCCGTTGCGAGCTCGCGCGACGACTCCCGGGTCGATCTCGAACTCGAAGAAGTCGGTCGCCTCCTCACCGTGCACGTTGAGCCACGGCGCCACGAGGAAGACCCTGTCGACCTCGATCTCGGGATGCTCGCTCAGGTAGCGCACCCAGAACCCGCTGCCCATGCTCAGGCCCACGAGCGTGGTCTGCGAGGTGATGTCGTAGCGCTCGATCTCGCGCACCCACGACGCGTAGTCGAAGTCGAACGGGCGCGTGACCTCGGGAGTATCGGCCTTGATGTCGTTCATCATGAGCCGCTTCTGCAACCAGGGCAGCCAGTTGGCATCGCTGCCCGCGGGGTACTCGTCGCTGTAGTACTCGTGCTCGTACGTCAGCCAGTGCAGGATGACGGCGTTCCTCACGAGCGGCCCGCGGGGCGCTCGAGGCCGAGGTGCCCGCGCAGGGTCGACTCGGTGTACTCGGTGCGGAACAGCCCGCGCTCCTGGAGTACGGGGATGAGTCGGTCGGTGATGCCGTCGAGGCCGCCCATCATGTACGAGGCCATGAACATGAAGCCATCCGCGCCGCCCCGGGTGAAGAACGACTCCATGAGGTCGGCGGCCTGCTCGGCGGTCCCCACGACGCTCGCGTGATCGGTCGCGGTCGCGCGAACGCGGATCATCTCGCGCAGTGACGCCCCGGTTGCGGCCAGGTCGTACGACTGCTTGTACCGGGTCTGCGCGCCCTCGATCTGGTCGGGGTGCACGAGGCGCTCCGCGGGAATGGGCTCGTCGAGTTCGAGGTCGCCGATCTGGACGGGCTGGATGAACCGCTGGAGTTCGGCGCGGCCTGCTTCGTAGTCGATGAGGTCGAGCAGGCTCGCCTTGATCTTCTTGGCCTCCGTCTCGGTGTCCGCGATGATCGGCACGAACGCCGGCAGCACGCGCACCGCGTCGGGATCGCGACCCGCATCGGCGACCCGCTTCTTGAGGTCGGAGTAGAAGCCCTGCGCGCTCTCGAGGTTCGTCTGCGGCGTGAAGACGAGATCGGCCCACGCCGTGGCGAAGCCGATGCCCGCCGCCGACGACCCGGCCTGGGCGAACACCGGCCAGCCCTGGGGCGAGCGCGGGATGTTGAGCGGCCCCGCGACGCGGTAGTAGTCGCCCTCGAAGTCGATGCGGCTCACCCGGGAGGGGTCGGCCCACATCCCCGTCGCCCGGTCCTGGACGATTGCATCATCGCGCCAGCTGTCCCACAACTGCGTGACGACGCGCAGGTACTCGTCGGCCTGGCGGTAGCGCTCGTCGTGCTCCGTGAGGGTCGTCGAGAAGTTCTGGTTGCCCGTGTACGACGTCACGATGTTCCAGCCCGCGCGGCCCTTGCTCAGGTGGTCGATGGTGGCCATGTAGCGCGCGAGGTTGTACGGCGAGATGTACGACGTCGATCCGGTCGCGATGAGCCCGATCTTGGTGGTCAGCGCCGAGAGGGCGCCGAGCACGGTCATCGGCTCGAGCGGGTAGTTGGGCGCCTGGCGGTAGTCCGTGGGCGACGGCGAGACGTTGTCGGCGAGGAAGAACGCGTCCATGCACGCGCGCTCGCACTGCTGGGCGATCCGCGCCATGAGGTCGAGCCCCAGCAGCTCGTCGGAGGTGCTGTCGGGGCGCCGCCACGCGCCGACGCTGATGCCGCTCGACGCGTTGTAGAGCGCGAGGTTCATCTGGCGCGGTGCGGTAGTCATGCCTTGCCCTTCGTGGTGGTTCCCGGGCGCTCGAGCCCGAGGTGGTCGCGCAACGTGGTGCCCTCGTAGTCCTGGCGGAACAGCCCGCGCTGCTTGAGCACGGGTACGAGCTGCTCGGTGATGGCGTCGAGGCCGCCCATCATGTACGGCGGCACGATCATGAAGCCGTCGGCGCCGCCCTGGGTGAAGTACGTCTCCATGAGGTCGGCGGCCTGCTCGGCGGTGCCGACGATGCTCGCGTGGTCGCTGAGGCTCGACTTGACGCGCACGAGGTCCCGCAACGTCGCGCCCCCCAGCGCGAGCTCGTAGAGCTGCTTGTACTTCGTGCGCCCGGTCTCCACCTGGTCGGGGTGGATGAGGCGCTCGGCGGGGATGGGCTCGTCGAGCTCCAGATCGCCGACCTCCACGGGCGCCATGAAGCGCTGGAGGTCTGCGCGCCCGGCCTCGAAGTCGATGAGGTCGAGCAGCTCGGCCGCGAGCTTCTTCGCCTCGGTCTCGGTGTCGGCGATGATCGGCACGAAGCCCGGCAGGATACGCACGGTGCCGGGGTCGCGCCCCGCGTCGGCGATCTGCTTCTTCAGCGCGGCGTAGAACTCCCGTGCACCCTCGACCGTGGGCTGCGGTGTGAACACGAGATCGGCCCACCGGGTGGCGAAGCCCATGCCTGCCGGCGATGACCCGGCCTGCGCGAACACCGGCCGGCCCTGGGGCGAGCGGGCGATGTTGAGCGGACCCTGCACCTGGTGGAACTCGCCCGCGAAATCGATGCGGTGGATCTTGTCGGTGTCTGCCCAGACACCGGATTCCCTGTCCTGAACGATCGCGTCGTCGTCCCAGCTGTCCCACAGCTGCGTCACGACCTGCATGTACTCCTCGGCCTGGCGGTAGCGCTCGGCGTGGGAGGGCATCTCCATCGTGAAGTTGTGCGCGCCCGACACCGAGGTGACGATGTTCCACCCGGCGCGGCCCTTGCTGATGTGATCGAGGGTCGCCATGAACCTCGCCAGGTTGTACGGCTCGATGAACGTCGTGGAACCGGTGGCGACGAGGCCGATGCGGGTCGTGTTGGCCGCCACCGCCGCCAGCACGACCATGGGCTCCAGGGGGTAGTTGAGGGCCTGGCGGTAGTCGTCGGGGCCGGTCGAGACGTTGTCCGCGAGGAACAGAGCGTCAATGCCCGCCCGCTCGCACTGCTGGGCGGTGCGCGTGATGAGGTCGAGCCCGAGCAGCTCGTCTGAGGTGCTGTTCTCGCGCCGCCACGAGCCGATACTGATGCCGCTCGGCGCGTTGTAGAGCGCGAGATTCATCTGGCGCGGCGCATCGGTCATGACGCGGCCCTCATGCTGCCCAGTTGCGCGACCGACGCGGCCGCGTTGCGCAGACGCTCGCCGATCGCGGCGATCTGCTCGGCGGTGAACACCTTGCCGCCGCCGATGACGTTGATGCCGATGACCGTGTCGCGGTCGGGGAGCACGACCGGGGCGACGACGCTGTACAGCTCGTGGCGCGTTCCGGGGTCGAGCGGGTCGGGCATGAACCGGAAGCCCGGCTCGCCGACGATCCGCTGCGCGTCGCGGTGCACCTCCTCCTTCGGGCGCCCCTCCATCGCCGCGGTGTCGAGAAGGGTCTGAATGCGCTGGAAGTCGGTGTCTTTCGAGAACCAGGCCCACCCGTCCTCACGCAGGCGGGCGAGGAGCTCGAGGTACTGGCCCTTCGCCTCGTCGGTCAGGCGCACGGGCGAGCGCGCGAACCAGGCGTCGAGCTCCTCCTGGGTGGCCCATGCCATGAGGGCGGGTCCGAGCGGGGGAGCGAGGGGCACGCGGTAGCCGACGGGCGAGCCGACGGCATCCGTGAATTCCGGGAAGATGCGTGCCAGCACCACCGAGTTGCTGCCGATCGCCGCGGTGACGGTGCACTCGAGGTGCAGGTCGGCACTGAGGCGGTCGAGGATGCCCCGGGAGATGTCCACGAGCTTGAGGGCGTCGACGAGGTCGCGCTCCGGTGCCGAGATGAGGGAGCGCTGGTTGAACTCGCCGTAGCCGCCGCGGTGGAAGATGAGCGGTGGCACGGGGTCGTTGGCGGCCAGGTCGCGCACCCGGCCGACCACCATCTGGTGGTCGCCGTATTCGGTGACCGACACGATGTCGCAGTCAACCCATGCCACGACGCTGTCGAGGATGGGCGAGCCCGAGGGGGCTGGTGCCCACGCGATGTCGGCGAAGCGGTCGGTGCCGCGCTTGACGAATTGGCGGCTCAGGGCCTCCTGCGGGCTGCTGAGCACGTTGGCGCAGAACGAACCGGAGCGCTTCAGGGTCGCCCAGGTCTCCGACCCGTTGTCGGCGAAGAAGGCGACAAGCGGCGGGTCGAGGGAGACGGACGTGAACGACCCGACGACCATTCCCACCGGGCGGTCGTCGACAGTGGCCGTGATGATGGCCACTCCCGTCGGGTAGTGCCCCAAGGTCTGGCGGAAGTGCCGGGCCGCGTCGGCGGCAGCACTGTCCGATCCTTTGGCGGGGTTCGTCATTCGTCCATCTCCTCGTTCTGCGTTCTGCGTGTGTTGTCGTGCGGTCAGGAGCCCTGGATCGCGGAGGAGAGCTCCTCCACGGGCCGTGCCGGGTCGCCGGCGACAAGGTCGATGACGCGCTCCGTCTTCTCGTGCGACCAGGCGCCCTCCACGAGGGTGCGGAGCTTGTCCGCCATCCGCTCGACGGTGGGCACGTGGGCCGCGGGGTTGTTGATCTCGCTCACGACGGTCGTGCCGTCGCGAAGGGTGACCTCGATGGTGGCCAGGGCCGAGCCGCTCGAGTATCGACCGTCCTCGCCCACTGACTCGATGCGCTGCGCGAGCGCGGCGACCTCGGCGTCGGCGAAGTTCTGCATGGTCGCGAGAGACCGCATCGGGCGTCCCAGCAGCGACGCGGCGACGAGGAACTGCGTGCTGTCCTGCACCTCGTACATGTTGTGGAACGGACCCTTGTTGTCGGAGCCGGGGAAGCTGTGCACTTCGCTCGGCTCGCGCACGAGCACGCTCACGATGTCGGCGACGTCGATGCCCTGCTCGTGGAGGGCGACCGCGCTGTCGAGCATGTTGGTCTTGCCGCCCGAGGCCGGGTAGGTCTTCGCGATGACAGTGGGGATGCCCCACTCCTCGGAGAAGTCGGCGCGCGCCAACTCGCCGTCACCGAAGACGGCGAAGTAGCCGGCACCGCCCTCGAACGTCGGGGGAGCGGTGTCCACGCCGCCGTACCCCATCCACCCGGCGACGATTCCGTTGCGCGCGGCGATTCCGCCGTGGATGTAGGGCTCCATCGTGCCGTGCGCGAACGCCTCGAGGAACCCGCTTGCCATGTTGGCGCCCATCGAGAGGGCCGCGGCGGTGCGGTCGGAGTCGAGGCCGAACGCGTTCGCTGCCGCCGCGCTCGCCGCAACGGCGCCGAGCACGGGCGTCGTGCGGAAGTTGCGGTTCCAGATGCGCTTTCCCGTCATGAGTCCGAGGCGCACCTGGATCTCGTAGCCCGCGACGACGGCCACGAGCACGTCGCCCACCGTGCCGGCGCGGCCGCGCATCCGTGCCCCGCTCTCGACCGCCGCCAGCGCGGCCGGAACGACCGCGGCGCCGGGGTGGTCGCCGCTGACGGGGAAGTAGTCCTCGAAGAGGAGGGCGTGGATCGCCGTGCCGTTGAGGAGGGAGGCGTCCTGCGCTCCTGCGGTGCCGCCGGTGAGCAGCGTGCAGGCCCCCGTGCCGTCGCCCGCCGCGATCGAGGCCGCGATGGCCTTGGTCACGGGCATGTCGCGGCCCGCCACGGCGGTGCTGATGGCATCGAGGAACCGGTCGCGGGCGCTGTCGAGCACGGTCGCGGGAACGGTATCGAGGCTGAGTCCGGACACGAACGTGCCCATGGTCTGCGCCAGTGTCATCGTCAGTACCTCCTAGGCGCCGAAGGGCAGGACACGCAGGTCCTGGCTCGCGAGGCCGACCCACGCCGGGGTCCCCGTGTGGAAGAGCTCCATGTCGGAGCGCCACACCCGGAAGTCGGGGTTGCCGTCGAACGACGTGACGTGCTCGGTGCGCGAGCCGCTGAACACGCTCGTCTCGACGGTCACCTTCCAGCGGTTGGGGAGCGTGGGCTCCTTGGTCGCGAGCTCGACGCGCTCGGGGCGCGACACCACGACGACGCGGTCGCCCGCCTTCACCTCGGGTGCGATGCTCGCCGCCGTGAGGGTGCCCACGGCGGTCGTGACCGTGGCCGCGCCGCCCTTGTCGACGCTCTGCACGGTGCCCTCGATCTCGTTGAGCGTGCCGATGAAGCCGCCGACGTAGCGCGAGCGCGGCTCGCGGTAGATTTCCTGCGGCGTGCCCAGCTGGGCGACCTTGCCGCGCTCGAGCACCGCGATCGTGTTGGCGAGCTCCATCGCCTCGGTCTGGTCGTGCGTCACGTACAGTGCGGCGAACCCGAGGTCGCGCTGCATCGAGAGCAGCTCGAAGCGCAGTTGCTCGCGCACCTTCGCGTCGACGTTCGACAGGGGCTCGTCGAACAGCACGAGGTCGCTGTTGGAGACGAGTGCGCGGGCGAGCGCGACGCGCTGCTGCTGGCCGCCGCTCATCTGGCTCGGGTACTGCTTGCCGAGCTCGGGGATGCCGACCATCTCGAGGGCTCTCGCCACGCGCGCCGGGATGTCCTTCTTGTCAACCTTCTGCGCGCTGAGCGGGTAGGCGACATTCTGGGCGGCCGTCATGTGCGGCCACAGCGCGTAGGACTGGAAGATCATGTTGAGGCCGCGGTGCTCCGGGGCGAGGTTGACCTTCTTGTCGCCGTCGAAGACGGTGCGCCCGCGGATCTGGATGCGACCGCCGATCGGTCGCTCGAGTCCGGCGACGCAGCGCAGCAGCGTGGTCTTGCCGCAACCGCTCGGGCCGAGAAGCACGGTGAACTCGCCCGGCATCACCTCGATCGAGACTCCGTCTACGGCCGTGACCGTCGCACCGTCGGAGCGCTTGAAGTGCTTGACGAGGTCATCCACCTTCACCATCGGGGTGGTGTCCGCCTGGGTGTCCGAAGCCATGAGAGTGCCTTCCAGTTGGTTGTCGTTGTTCGTGATGTCGGTAGCGAGCGGAGTCATCGGAGCTTCGCCACCTTGGTCTGGCCGCCTCGGATCCAGCGGGCGAGCAGGGTCGCCGCGGTGACGACGATGCCGCCGATGAGGAGCACGAGGATGGCGAGGGCGGCGAGCTTGCCGAAGAAGCCCTGCTCGTAGAGGTTGTAGACCTGCATGCCGACCACCGGGTTGCGGGTCGAGGCGAGGATGATCGACGCGTTGACCTCGCCGAACATCCAGAGGAACAGCAGCGCCCAGCCCGCGATGAGGTCGGGGAGCATGAGCGGCAGGCTGATCCGGCCGAAGGTGCGCGCATCTCCGGCACCCGAGATGTGGGACGCCTCGAGCAACTGCGGCCCGACCTGCGCGGCCGCCGCATCCGCGTTGACCGTCGCCTGCGGCAGGAAGTGAGCGAGGTCCGCGACGAGCAGGCTCACCACCGAACCGCCGAGCGAGAAGGGCGGCCCGGCGAAGGTCAGGAGCACACCGACGGCGAGGACGACTGCGGGGATCGGCGCACCGATCTTGATGAGCACGTCGACCACCCGCCCGAGTCGGCCGGTGGAGCTCTGCACGAACCGCGCGATGACAGCGGCCACGAGCATGCCGATGGTAGCTCCGATCACGGCGATCTGCAGGCTGTTGATGATCGCCTGGCGGGTGAGCGCGTCTTGGAACAGCACGATGTAGAACTGCTGGAACGAGAGCCCCTCGAGCGTGAAGTCCGACGACCAGTACCCGCGCAGGGCGACCCACAGCAGGGCGAGCACGGGGAGCACCGACGAGATGACGATGTAGCCGATGATGATCGCGCGGCCCACCCAGCGGAGCTTGCCCAGCTCGATCTCGGTCGCCTTTCCGCGCCCCGTGATCGTGGAGTGGGTCGACTTGCGCAGCACGCGCGTCTGCAGCCACCAGGCGATGGCGACGGCGACGAGCATGAAGAAGCTGAGCCCCACGGCCGAGCCGACGTCGGCGGGGTAGCTGAAGGTCAGTAGCTCGACGATGCGCACCGACAGCACGTCGATGCCCGAACGACCGGCGAGGATCGCCGGGCCGGAGAAGAACGCGAACCCGAACCAGACCGTCAGCAGCATCGCGGCGCCGAGGCTGGGGCGCACGGCCGGCAGCGTCACGCGCACGATCGTGCGGAAGATGCCGGCGCCGCTCACGCGGGACTGCTCCTCCAACTGGGAGTCGGTGTTCTGCAGGCCCGCGGCCACGAGCAGGAAGGTGAACGGCACCATGTAGATGCCGTAGATGAAGATCGCGCCACCCCAGCTGTAGATGTCGATCGGGCCCTGCGTCGCCACGAGTCCGAGAGGGGCGAACAGCGCGCGGATGAAGACGTTGATGAAGCCCGACTGGGGAGACAGGAGCATCGTCCAGCCGATGGTGCCGACGAGCGCGGGCAGCAGGAAGGGCAGCAGCGGCAGCACACCGCCGATCCACTTGATCTTGGCGTCGGTGCGCACGGAGAGCCATGCGAGCACCGACCCGCCGACCACGGCCAGCGCCCCGCCCGCAAGGACGAGGATGACCGTGTTGCCGAGGATCTGCAGCAGACCGGGCTGCGACAGCACGTTGCCGAGCACGCCCGGGTCGAAGCTCCCGTCAGGGAAGAACAGCCTCGAGAGGGTGATGCCGATCGGGTAGAGCGTGATCAGGACGAAGAGGATCGCGAGCCCGAGGCTCACGCCGCTGAACGCGGTGAACCGGCTGTCGCCGGACCGGAAGTTCTTCTTCTGATTCGCTACCGCCGGGTCGAGTTGCCCGGGGGTCTTCGGTGCGAGGACGGTCATGAGATCACCGAGGATCCCGCGTTGTCGACGCTGCCAAGAAGTTCACACATTTCACATCTCCCTGATCGTGCAGGGCATGTCTAACCTTGCAGGATCTGATCGCGGCGCTTCAGCGAGCCACCGGGGACGGTCGGATTTGGTTTGAGCGTAGACCACTCCGGAAAGAAATCAAAGGATTGATTTATTCGCGGGAAATCAACATCATGTACGAGGGACCGAGCGCGATGAAACGCCAAAACCGCTAGATACTGGGGCCGATTGAGGGGCTAAGCTTCACCTCAAGCAGTTTGCTCAACCGTTTGATTGGAATTCGATGAAGATACGTGCGGTGACCGCAATTCCCTTCGTCCTGCCCTACCTCCATCCCTTCCACATGGCCAGCGGCACGGTGACCGAGGCCGCGCACGTGCTCATCAGTATCGAGACCGACGACGGGCTCGTCGGAGTCGCGGAGGCGATGTCGCGGTCGATGATCTACGGCGAGTCCCAGGCCTCGATAGTCGAAGCGGTGCGCGCGTGGTTCGCCCCGGCACTCGTCGGCCTCGACCCGTTCGCCACGGAGTCGGCGCAGCGGGTGCTGCGCGCGGTCGTCGCCAACGAGACCGCCAAGGGCGCGATCGACATCGCGCTGCACGATCTTCGCGGCAAGGCCGTGGGCCAGCCCACCTGGCGGCTGCTCGGCGCTGCCGCCCCCTCGCTGCGCGTGACCCGGATGCTCGGCATGGGCGAGCCCGCCGAGGTCGTGGCCTCCGCCGTCGAGGCGAACCAGACGTACGGCATCGACTCGTTCAAGGTGAAGATCGACGCCGACATGAGCGCAGCGCTCGTGCTGCTCGAGGCGCTCCGCGGGCAGTTCGGCCCGGATGCCCTGCTCTACGCCGACGCGAACCAGAGCCTCAGCGCCGAGGCCGCGGTGGCGGGTCTGGGGAGGTTGGCCGAGCTCGGCGTCGAGCTGCTCGAGGAGCCCGTGCCGGCCACCGACTTCGTCGGACGCGCGCGCATCGCCGCGGCGGGCGGCATCGCCATCATGGCCGACGAGAGCGCGCGTACCGTCGAGAAGGCGGCGCTGCAGCTCACCGCGGGTTCGGCGCGCGCCCTGAGCATCAAGCCTGCAGGCAGCGGCTTCACCGAGGCGGCCCGCATCGTCGGCCTCGCGCGTGGGCTGCACAGCCGCACCCTCATCGGCAGCCAGGGGGACTCGGCGATCGGCACGATCACCTCCACGACCTTCGGCGCCGCCTTCGAGTCCACGGCGGGCGAGCCCGCCGAGCTCGACTACTACCTCGGCCTGAAAGACCAGATCGTCACGACCGCCCCGGTGATCTCGGGCGGTCGCATCAGCGTGGATCCGAGCATCCCGGGCAACGGGGTCGTCATCGACGACGACAAGCTCGCGCATTACCGCGCCGATGTCTGAGCAGAACGGAAATGAGCAGGAACCTCCGATGACCAACACACCTACACCGACGTTCGACCTGCTCTCGCAGGTCGCGGGAGATCCCGGGATGAGACTCATCTTCTCGGAGCGCGCCACGGTCGAGGCCTGGCTGCGCACCGAGGTCGCCCTTGCCACAGCCCAGGCGGAGCTGGGCATCATCTCCCGGCACGCGCGCGACGCAATAGCGAGCGCAGCAGACCCCGACCGCATCGACCTGCCACGCCTGTGGGATGAGACGCGGGTCGTCGGGTACCCGATCCTGCCGCTGATCCGCCAGGTCGACGAGCTGCTGCCGCCGGAGGACCGCGGCACCACGCACATGGGCGCCACCACCCAGGACATCATGGACACCGGGCTCGTGCTCCAGCTCGTCGCCGCGTCCGACTACCTCATCGGCCTGCTCGAGCGGGTGGGCGACGAACTGGCCCGACGTGCCGCTGAGCACGCCGCGACGGTCATGCCCGGTCGCACGCACGCCATGCACGCCGTGCCCACGACCTTCGGCGCGAAGCTGGCCGGCTACCTCGCCGACGTCACGCGGCACCGCGAGCGCGCAATTGAAGCGCGCCGGGCGGTCGCGACGATCTCGCTGCACGGCGCGGGCGGTACCTCCGCCGCCTACGGCCCGCGGGCGCGCGAGGTGCGCGCCCTCGCCGCCGCAGAACTCGGGCTCGTGGCCGTCGACGTGCCGTGGCACGTCTCGCGCGTGCGCCTCGCCGAGTGGGCGCAGGCCTGGACGCTCGCCATCGGCACCGCCGCACGCCTGGCGCGTGAGGTCATCGACCTGTCGCGTAACGAGATCGCCGAGGTCTCCGAGCCCGACGGGCACCACCGGGGTGCATCTTCGACGATGCCGCAGAAGCGCAACCCGATCACCTCGGAGACGATCGTCGGATGCTCGATCATCGCGGGCTCGCTCGGCGCGGCTGTGGCGCGCATCGTCGAGCCCGGTCACGAACGCGCGGCGGGGGAGTGGCACGCGGAGTGGTACGTGCTGCCCACCCTCGCCTCGCTCGCCGCCTCGAGCCTCGACGCGATGGTCGGCCTCGTCGCAGGTCTGCAAGTGCACACTGAGCAGATGCGCGCGAACCTCGAACTCGACCACGGCCTGATCATGGCCGAGGCCTACATGATCGGCCTCGCGCCGTCGTTCGGCCGCGAGCGCGCCCACGACATCGTCTACGAGGCGGCGGGCGCGTCGCGGGCGCGGGACGTCACGCTGCAGGATGCCCTCCTGAGCGTCATCCCCGCCGACCGTCTCGACGCGCTGCGCAGCATCGATCCCGCCGAGTACGTGGGCGAGTGCGCGCACATCGTCGAGTCCGCAGTCGCGGGGTGGGCCGAGGCACGGGCGGTCTCGCCGTGACCGCGCCGTTCCCCCTGCACTTCGACGACCTCGAGGTGGGCCTCGAGCTGCTCTCGGGCGCTCGCACCGTCACCGAGACCGACCTCGTGCAGTTCGCGATGCTCTCGGGCGACTGGAACCGCATCCACGTCGACGCCGAGTATGCGAGCGGCACGGAGTTCGGCCAGCGCGTCGTGCACGGGGTGTGCAGTCTCGCCATCATGGGCGGCCTGATCTTCGCCGCCGGGTGGTTCACCACCACCGTCGAGGCGCTCCTCGGATTCGACGAGCTGCGCTTCCGCACACCGCTCTTCGTGGGCGATACCGTGCACTGCCGGTTCACCGTCGTCGAGCTCCGCGAGACGAGCACGGGCCGCGGCCTCGTGAAGCGCCGCCTCGAGTTGCTCAACCAGCGGGGCGAGACCGTGCTCGAGACCATCAGCCCCATCCTCATCGCCCGAAAGGCCGACAATGCCCTCTGAACCTCTGCTCGCCGGCCGCACCGCGGTGATCACAGGCGGCGCGGGCGGCCTCGGCCGCGCCATGGCCGAGCGCTTCGCGTCCGAGGGCGCGCGCGTCGTTGTCGCCGACCTCGATCTTGCCGCGGCGGAGGCGCTCGCGGCCGGGCTGCCCGGCGGCGCACTCGCGGTGCGCGCCGACATCACCGTCCCGGAGGACGTCGAGCGCATGGTCGCGACCGCCGTGGAGACCACCGGATCGCTCGACGTGCTCATCAACAACGCGGGAATAACCCGGGATGCCTCGATCCGCAAGATGACGCTCGACGAGTGGGACCTCGTGCAGTCCGTGCACCTCCGCGGCGCCTTCATCGCGACGAAGGCCGCCGCAGAGGT
The DNA here is from genome assembly GCA_903920435.1 of uncultured Actinomycetes bacterium. Lineage (GTDB taxonomy): Bacteria > Actinomycetota > Actinomycetes > Actinomycetales > Microbacteriaceae > Rhodoglobus. The sequence goes on along the minus strand of CAIXMB010000057.1, from coordinate 19,595 downwards.
GATGCGCGAGCAGCAGGGTGGCGCGATCGTGAACATCTCGTCGCTCTCGGGCAAGGTCGGCAACTTCGGCCAGGCCAACTACAGCACGGCGAAGGCAGGTCTCATCGGCCTGACGAAGGTCACGGCGAAGGAGTACGCGCGCTTCGGCGTGCGCGCGAACGCCGTGCAGCCGGGCCTCATCCGTACCGCGATGACCGAGGCGCTCGCTCCGGACATCTGGGCCAAGAAGCTCGCGGAGATCCCGATGGGGCGCGCGGGGGAGCCCGACGAGGTCGCGACGGTGGCGCTGTTCCTCGCGAGCGACCTGTCGAGCTACATGACGGGCGCCGTGCTGGAGATCGGCGGCGGGAGGTACATGTGATCCCCGAGACCATGACCGCCTGGCGCATCGACGGATTCGGCGGACCGGAGGTACTGCAGCGACGTACGGAGCCGGTGACCGCTCCGGCGGGCGACGAGGTGCTCGTCGAGGTGGCGTTCTGCGGCGTCTGCCGCCACGACCTGCTCACGCGCGCCGGCGCATTCCCGAGCGTGCCGCTGCCACTTACGCTCGGGCACCAGGTGAGCGGCACGGTGGTTGCCGCCGGGCCGGACGCGGAGTGGGAGACGGGCGCGCGTGTCATGTCGACGATCTTCATGGGCTGCGGGCACTGTGCCGCATGCCTCTCCGGCAACCAGGCCGTCTGCACGACCGGGCGTTCCGACTTCATGGGCGACGACTTCGACGGCGGCTACGCCGAGTACCTGCGGGCGCCCGACCGGGCCTTCGTCCGCGTGCCGGACGCGCTCTCGCTCGAGGTCGCGGCGGTCGTCAACTGCACGCTGGGCACCGCCTACCACGCCGCACACACCCGCGGGAACATAGCCGAGGGTGACACCGTCGTCATCACGGGCGCGAGCGGCGGCATCGGCCTGCACTCCATCGCCGTGGCCAAGCACGCCCGCGCTCGCGTCATCGCGATCACGTCGCGCGAGTCGCAGGCGGACGCCCTGCGCGAGCACGGTGCCGACGAGGTGATCGTCGCCCCCGACCTGCAGTTCGCACGGCGGGTGAAGGAGCTGACCGCGGGCAGGGGCGCCGACCTCGTGCTCGAGGTCGCGGGCGACCCCACGCTCGCCCAATCGCTGCACGCCGTGCGCACGGGCGGCCGGGTCGTCGTCATCGGCAACGTGAGTGGAGCGCCCTCCGAGGTGCGCATCGCCCACCTCGTGATGAAGGAGATCAGCCTCCTCGGCACGAAGTCCTGTTCGAACGAGGAGCTCAGCGAGGTCATGCGGCTCGTTGCGGCGGGGGAACTCTCTGTGGACATCAATCGCGTCATCCCCCTCGACGACGTGCGCGAAGCCCATATCGACATGGAGGAGCAGCGCAGCAGCGGCCGCATCGTGCTCGAGGTAGGGGGCACGCGATGAGGCCGCTCGACGGACTCCGTGTCATCGCGCTCGAGCAGGCGGTCGCCGTGCCGTTCGCGACCCGGCACCTCGCCGACCTGGGCGCCGAGGTCATCAAGGTGGAGCGCACCGACGGTGGCGACTTCGCCCGGCAGTACGACGCCTCGATCCGCGGCGGACTCGCGACGCACTTCGCGTGGCTGAACCGCGGGAAGCAGTCGATCGCCCTCGACCTGGCCGACCCGGAGGGCAAGGCGGTGCTGAGCGACCTCATCGCGGGCGCCGACGTCTTCCTGCACAACCTCGGGCCCGGCGCCGTCGAGAGGCTGGGCTTCGGCGCGGATGCCGTGCGTGAGCGCACACCCTCGCTGATCGTGGCCGAGCTCACCGGCTACGGCAAGCAGGGGCCGATGAGCAACCGCAAGGCGTACGACCTGCTCGTGCAGGCCGAGGCCGGCTTCGTCTCCATCACCGGCTCGCCCGACGCGCCCGCCAAGTCGGGCATCCCGATCGCCGACATCGCCGCGGGCACCTACCTGTTCCAGGGCATCCTCGCCGCGGTCCTCCTGCGTCAGCGCACCGGGGTCGGCGAATTCATCCAGGTCAGCCTGTTCGACGCAATGGTCGAGTGGATGGGGTACCCCCTCTACCGGCAGATCTACCACGGCTCCCCACCCCCGAGGTCCGGCCTCGCCCACCCCACGGTCACCCCGTACGACTCGTACCCGACCGCCGACGGCACGCCCGTGCTCATCGGCATCCAGAACGACAGGGGCTGGCGCGATTTCGCACGGCACGTGATCCGGATGCCCGAACTCATCGACGACCCGCGCACCGCGACCAACATCGCGCGCTGCGACAACCGCGAGTTCGTCGATGGGCTGATCGCGGCGCAGACCAGCACCATGACGGCCGAGGAGCTCTGCGCGCGGCTCGACGCCGCGAGCATCCCCAACGGGCTTGTCAACGACCTCGCCGCAGTGGTCGCGCACCCGCAGCTCGTCGAGCGCAACCGGTGGACGACCGTCGGCTCGCCCGTCGGAGACATCGATGCGACGCTTCCCCCCGTCGTGAGCTCGGCCTACACGCCGGCCATGGAGCCCATCCCCGCGCTCGGCGAGCACACCGACGCCATTCTCGAGAGCCTCGGGCGCGACGCGTCGCAGCGGGCGAGCCTGCGCGCCCGGGGGGTCGTCGCGTGATCGGCAACCTCGAGGTATCACCCGCGGCCGTGTACGGCGAGGGCCTCGCCGCCGGCAGCCTTCGCTACCAGCGGTGCGGCTCGTGCGGCCGGGCGGTGTTCTATCCGCGCGTCGGATGCCCGCACTGCGGCAGCGCGCACCTGGCCTGGGAGACGAGCGCGGGCAGCGGCACCGTGTACTCGACGACGACCATCCGCTCGCGCTCCGGTGACTACAACGTCGCACTGATCGATCTGGACGAGGGCTACCGCATGATGTGCACGGTGCGCGACGACATCGCGGGCGACCCGCGGATCGGCGACCGCGTCGTCGCGGTGGTACCCCCGGGCACCACAGCGGAGACGCTGAGCTTCCGACGGACGGAGCAGCCATGAGCGACCCGTCGCGCGGGGTCATCTCGATCGTCGGGGCTGCCGAGTCCGACCTCGGCCGCGTCGCCGACGGCCTCACGAGTCTCGACCTCGCGGGGCAGGCAGCACTGCGCGCCGCGGACGACGCGGGCATCGGCATCCACGAGGTCGACGGGATCTTCTGCGCCACGTCGCACTACGCGATGTCGGGGCTCGAGCTCGCGGAGTACCTCGGCATCCGCCCCCGCTACTCCGACTCGAACAACCTGGGCGGCGCCTCGTTCGTCTCGCACCTCCTGCACGCCATCGCCGCGATCCGTGCCGGTCTCTGCACGACTGCGCTCATCGCCTACGGCAGCACGCAGCTCTCCGACGGCGGGAAGCTCGTGACCGCATCGGCGCCCAACCTGTACGAGAGCGCCTACCGCCCGCGGTACCCGGTCTCCATGTACGCCCTCGCCGCGGCGCGCCACATGCACGAGTTCGGCACGACACGCGAGCAGCTCGCGTCGGTCGCCGTCGCCGCGCGCGAGTGGGCCCGACTCACGCCCGGGGCGTTCAGCACGGAACCCCTCACTATCGTCGACGTCCTCGCGTCTCGCATGGTCAGCGACCCGCTCACCGTCGCGGACTGCTGCCTCGTGACCGACGGTGGCGGCGCGATCATCGTCACCACGACCGAGCGCGCCCGTGACCTGCGTCAGCCCCTCATCCCGGTGCTGGGTGTGGGCGAGGCGCACTGGCACCGGAGCATCTCCCAGATGCCGTCGCTCACGACGACCGCGGCGCTAGACTCGGGCGTTCGAGCCTTCGCGATGGCCGGGCTGGATGTTGCCGACGTCGACGTCGTCGAGTTGTACGACGCCTTCACGATCAACGTCCCGCTCTTCCTGGAAGACCTGGGCTTCTGCGCGAAGGGTGAGGGCGGCGCCTTCGTCTCCGAAGGCAGGATCGCCCCGGGCGGCACCCTCCCGGTGAACACCAACGGCGGTGGGCTCTCGTACGCGCATCCGGGGATGTACGGCATCTTCCTGCTCGTCGAGGCCGTCCGCCAGCTTCGCGGAGGCACCGGAGCCCGTCAGGTGGCGGGCGCGGAGGTTGCTCTCGTGCAGGCGAACGGGGCAGTTCTCTCGGCCCAGGCCACGGCGCTACTCGGCAGCGCCGGCACCCTCTAGGCTCCACTCAGCACCCGATCGACAACGACAGAAACTCAAGGAGTAGCGATGGCGAGCAGCGAATCTGCAGAGCCGGTGGCGCGCCGCGTCACCATGCGCGATGTCGCCCAGCTGGCCGGCGTCGACGTCGCGGTGGTCTCGAAGATGCTCAGCGGCGACGCCTCACTCTCGGTGCGCGCCGAGACGCGCGAGCGCGTGCAGCGCGCCGTGGCACAGCTCGACTACCGTCCGAACTACGCCGCCCGGTCGCTGCGCCGATCGCGCGCCGACGCGTTCGGCCTCATCGTTCCCGACTTCCACAACAGCGTGTACTCGGGCATCATCGACGGCGCTCAGGAGGCCGCGCACGCGATGAACTTCGCGCTGCTCACCGTGAGCGCCGACCGCACCGGAGCCGAGGGCGCCCAGTTCACCGACCTGTTCGGCAACGGCACCATCGACGGCCTCCTCGTCGCCGGGTCTGCACAGGCCGACGAGCTCGTGCGCCTGTTCCGGCGCAGTGGCACCCCGGTGCTCTCGGTCAACGGCCGCATCCCCGGCCTCGACCGGTACGTCATCCTCGACGACTTCTCCGCCGCGCAGCAGGCCGTGCGGCACCTCGTCGAACTCGGCCACACCCGCATCGGGTACATCTCCGGTCCCCGCGACCTCGACACCTCGAGCCGCCGTCTCGACGGCTTCACCTCGGCGATGAGGGAGGCCGGGCTGACCGTGCCCATGTCGTACGTGGCGCACGCCGACTACACGCCCCGCGGTGGGTACCACGCCATGCGCACGCTGCTCCAGCTCGAGAACCCGCCCAAGGCGGTGCTCGCCGCGAACGTGAGCTCCGCGCTCGGTGCGATGAGCGCCGCCTACGCCGAGAACGTGAGCGTGCCCAACGACCTCTCGCTGATCTCGATCCACGATGTCGATCTCGCCGAGTACGCCTCGCCGCCCCTCACCGTCGTACGGATGCCCATCCAGGAGATGGGGCGCCAGGCCGTGCAGCTGCTCGCCGAGAAGACCGCGAGCGAGGCCATCGAGCGCGTGGTCGACGCGCCGCTCGAGCTGATCGAGCGCCAGTCGACGAGCCGGGCGCGCACCTAGCTCCACCCGAAACCCCACCGAACGGACCGGTAGACATGAATCCTGCACCCCTACTCGACGTGCCCGAGCTCAAAGCCCAGGCCGACCGCACGCGCATCTCCATCCTCGAGATGCTCGCTGCGGCCAAGAGCGGCCACAGCGCGGGCCCGCTCGGGATGGCCGAGATCCTCACCGTCCTCTACTTCAACGTCATGAAGCACGACCCCGCAGACCCCGACTGGTCGGAGCGGGATGTCTTCTTCCTGAGCAACGGCCACACCGCTCCCGTGCTCTATGCCACCCTCGCCCACTCCGGGTACTTCCCCGTCGAGGAGCTGCTGACCCTGCGGCAGTACGGTTCGCGGCTGCAGGGGCATCCCGAGCGCACGGCGCTGCCGGGTCTCGAGAACACGAGCGGGCCGCTCGGTAGCGGGCTCTCCCAGGCCGCCGGCTACGCGTACGCCCTGCAGCACATCGACGACGAGCTGCACCGGTTCACCTACGTGGCCATGGGCGACGGCGAGCTCAACGAGGGCAACATCTGGGAGGCCGCGATGTTCGCGGGCAAGTACAAGCTCGGCAGGCTCATCGGCATCGTCGATCGCAACTACATCCAGATCGACGGCCTCACCGAGGACGTCATGCCCCTCGACGACCTGCGCGCCAAGTGGGAGTCGTTCGGATGGCACGTGCTCGAGGTCGACGGCCATGACGTCGCCGGCCTCATGAGCGCGATCAACCAGGCCAAGGCCGTCGCGCAGAAGCCGAGCGTCATCCTCGCCTACACGGTGCCGGGCAAGGGTGTGCCGTTCATGGAGTACGACTACCGCTGGCACGGCAAGCCGCCCACACCGGAGCAGGCGACGCAGGCAGTGGCGGGCATCCGACAGGGAGCAGGAGCATGACCGAGTACCCGATCCAGCGCAGCGCCGACGGCGTCGCCCCGGTGCAGGAGCCCATGCGGGCCGGCTTCGGCCGTGGACTGCTCGAAGCGGGCCGTCGTGACGAGCGCGTGGTCGCCCTGTGCGCCGACCTCACCGAGAGCACCATGATGCACATGTTCCGCGACGAGTTCCCGAAGCGGTTCGTCGAGGTCGGCATCGCCGAGCAGAACCTCGTCACGGTCGCGAGCGGCATGGCCCGCGCGGGCAAGGTGCCCTTCACCTCCAGCTACGCCGCATTCAGCCCCGGACGCAATTGGGAGCAGATCAAGACGACGGCCGCCCTCAACGACATGCCCGTCAAGGTCGTGGGCTCGCACACCGGCGTGAACGTCGGCCCCGACGGTGCCACCCACCAGATGCTCGAGGACATCGCCCTCATGCGCGTGATGCCCAACATGACCGTCGTCGCACCTGCCGACAGCATCGAGGCCGAGAAGGCGACCCTCGCGATCGCCGCGAGCGGCTCGCCCGCCTACCTCCGCCTCACGCGGGATGCGACCCCGGTCTTCACCCTGCCCGAGACGCCCTTCGAGCTCGGACGCGCCTACGTGCTGCGCGAGGGAACGGATGTCACCATCGCGGGCACCGGCACCATGACCTACGAGCTCGTGGTCGCCGCCGACCTCCTCGAGCAGCTCGGCATCGACGCGGAGGTCGTGCACGTGCCGACCATCAAGCCGCTCGACGAGCAGACCCTGCTGGCCAGCGCGCGCAAGACGGGGCTCGTGGTGACCGCCGAGGAGGCGCAGATCGCGGGCGGCTTCGGCGGTGCCGTCGCCGAGCTCCTCTCGGCGCAGCTGCCGACGCGCCTGCTGCGACTGGGCATCGACGACCGGTACGGCGAGAGCGGCTCGCCACGGGAGCTGCTCGAGGCCTTCGGACTGACCGGCCAGCACCTCGCGGCGCGGATCGAGGCTTTCGCGCGCGGCGCGCTCGCCACCGCCGGCGCCGGTTCCGCCTCGGCGTGAGCTCGACGCTCGCGGGTCGCACGGCGGTCGTCACGGGCGCGGGGCGCGGCCTGGGCCGCGCGATCGCGGTCGCCCTGGCGCGCAGCGGGGCATCCCGCATCGTGCTCGTCGCACGCAGTGCCGCCCAGCTCGACGACGCGGCCTCCGATGTGCGGCGGGTGGGCGCCGAGGCCATGGTGGTCGCGGCCGACCTGGCCCGGCCCGACACCGTGGGTGAGTGGGCCGATCTGCTCGGCCCGGTCGACGTGCTGATCAACAATGCGGCGACCGTCGCGCCGCTGGGGAACACCGCGACGCTCGCCGCGACCGAGATCGAGGCCGCGTTCCGACTGAACTCGGTGTCGCCGATCGTGCTCGCGGGGCGGATCGTGCCGGGCATGGTCGAGCGCGGGTGGGGCCGGGTCGTCGCCGTCTCGAGCGGCATCGTCAGCGCGCCGAGCCGCGCGGTCGGCAGCGGTGTCTATGCCGCGACGAAATCCGCGCTCGAGGCGCACGTGCTCGCCCTGGCCACGGAGCTCGACGGCACGGGGGTCACCGCGAACGTCTACCGGCCCGGGGTCGTCGACACGTCGATGCAGCAGTGGGTGCGGGAGCAGGACCCGGCGGTCATCGGCAGCGAGCTGCACGGCAGGTTCGTCGAGAACCACCGTTCGGGCACACTCCTGCCGCCGGAGCGCTCGGCGGAGGTGCTCGTCTCGCGGCTCGAGGGATTCGGCTCGGGCGAGGTCTGGGACGTCAGCGACCCCGCCTAGTCACCACTTCTGGCGCCAGGCCTCCGGGTGGTGGCGGAAGACGCCGTTCTCGACGGACACGTTGCCGAAGCCGGGGTAGTGCAGGTGCATCCCGGTCACCAGCAGCCCGTCCTGCGCCGCCATGTCGAGGATGCGGCGGCGCGACGCCACCGCGGCGTCGGGGTCGAGGTCGGGCACCATCGTGATCTCGGGGCGCGCGAACTGCACCTCGGGAATGTGGATGACGTCGCCCCAGATGAGCAGCGCCTCCCCGCCCGACTCCACGAGGTAGCCGGTGTGTCCCGGCGTGTGGCCCGGCAGCGGCACCGCCGTTACGCCGGGCAGCACCTCGCCCTCGCGGAAGGTGCGCATGCGGTCGAGGTAGGGGGTCACCTGCTCACGCGTCATCCGGAAGTGCAGGTGCTTGTAGAGGTCGGATGCCCGCGCCATCTGCGCATCGTCGAACCAGTGCCGCGGCTCGGCTTCGTGCACGACGAGCTCGGCGTTGGGGAAGCGGAGATCGCCCGTGCCCATGTCGGTGAGGCCCGCGGAGTGGTCGGGGTGCATGTGCGTGAGCAGCACGGTGTCGACCTCCGCGGGGGAGACGCCCGCGGCGGCGAGATTCGCCTCCACATGCCCGGCGGTCGGGCCGAGGTAGTCGCCCGAGCCGGTGTCGATGAGGGCGACCCGGTCCTTCGAGCGGATGAGGAACGAGTTCACCGAGAACACCAGCTCGTCGCGGAACTGGGCGGAGAGGGCGGGGGTGAGCTCGCCGTCGGGGAGGTTGCGGGTCATGACGCGATCCATGACCAGGTAGCCGTCGCTGATCGCGGTGACGACGATGTCGCCGATCTTGCGGTGGTAGACGCCCGGGATCTGGTGTTCGGGTAGTGCGATCATGACGTGGACCCTATCCTCGCGCGCGGTACTTCGAGTCGACTCTAGATCGGCAGTCTGCAAAGGTCAATGGATTGACTTGCCGTGTGCGTGAGGCTATTCTCGGCATTGTCGTAGCCAGATGAAAGCCTCGACAATCGATTGATCTGCGTACGCCTTCACGGTCACCGACCGCGAGTGCGTACGGGGCTGCCGGGTGTAGTAACATAGACAGGTTCCGTCTCGCACGGTGCGCACCTCTAGCTCAATTGGCAGAGCAACTGACTCTTAATCAGTGGGTTCCGGGTTCAAGTCCCGGGGGGTGTACAGGTCAAGGCCCCGCTCAGCAGAGCGGGGCCTTCGTCGTTGGTTCCGCTCCGGCATCGCCGCAACGACGCAGACGAGGAGCACCATGAGCACCAGCCACCCCGAGCACATGAGGGCCGCGGTCTGGGAGGGTGAGGGCCTGACCGTGCAGACGATCAAGGTTCCCCGACCGCGATCGCGCGAGGCGCTCGTCAAGGTCACCTCGTGCGGGGTGTGCCACACCGACCTGCACGTCATGAAGGGGGAGGTGCGGTTCCCGCATCCGGCCGTCCTCGGCCACGAGATCAGTGGAACCGTCGTCGAGCTCGGGCCGGACTGCGACGACACGGGCCTGGCCGTCGGCTCCCGAGTGGTTGGCGCGTTCATCATGCCGTGCGAGACCTGCGAGCGCTGCCTCGAGGGCAGGGATGACCTGTGCCTGAACTTCTTCGCCCAGAACCGGCTCAACGGCACGCTCTACGACGGCGAGAGCCGCCTTGCGCGCGTGGACGGCTCGCCGCTGGCGATGTACTCCATGGCCGGCCTCGCGGAGTACTCGGTCGTGCCGGTCTCGGCGCTCGCCGCAGTGCCCGACGGTATTCCCGAGGTAGAGGCGGCGATCCTGGGGTGCGCGGTGTTCACCGCCTACGGTGCGGTGCGGCGCGCCGCCGAGGTCGTGCGCGGCGAGTCGGTGGCAGTGGTCGCGGTCGGCGGGGTGGGCGCGAGCATCATCCAGATCTGCAAGCAGCTCGGTGCGGCGCCGATCATCGCCGTCGACATCGACGACGAGAAGCTCGCCGCGGCCGCCGAGCTCGGCGCGGACGTCACGATCAACTCCTCGGTGGTCGACCCCGTCGCCGAGATCAAGCGACTGACCGGGGGCGAGGGCGTGCACGTCGCGTTCGAGGCGCTCGGCCTTCCCGCGACCTTCGGCACCGCCGTCGCCTCGCTGCGCGAGGGTGGCCGCATGATCGCGGTGGGCATCGGGGCCGGGGAGGCCGCGGCATCCGTACCGATCACTCCGCTCGTGCGCCGGGGGCTCACGATCAAGGGCAGCTTCGGTGCCCGCACCCGCGTCGACCTGCCGGCGGTGGTGGCGCTCGCTGCCAGCGGCTCGTTCGACCTCGAGCGCGCCGTCACCAGGCACTACGACCTCGAGGAGGCGCCGCAGGCGTTCGACGACCTGGCGCACGGCCGGATCACGGGGCGCGCGGTGGTCACGATGGGAGCGCGCTGAGCGGGAGCGCGCAGGTCCCCCCAATGCTGGGGTAGAACCTCACAAAGTGAATAAAACGACTTCTAAACAGTTCACTTGTTGAGCTATTTTGTGGATGCGCGCAGGAACCCCCACGACGGGCGCTGGCCTTGGCCCGCACTGCGACCCCCCCCACAGCACAACTGGAAGGTGCCCCCGCCATGCTCTTGGCAACCCGATATGCCATGCCCCTCGACGTCGCCGAATCGCGGGTGAGACTGGGCACGAAGAGCTTCGGCAGGCTGGGCATCGTGCGCGCGGGACGACCGCACATCGTGCCCGTCAACTACCTCTCCACGGGCGACGGTCTGTACGTCCACGACGTGGACGGTGACCAGCTGCACGACACGCTGCCCGGCGAGATCGTGGTGCTGGGCGTCGACGACTCGAACGACCAGCGGGCCTGGAGCGTGATGGTCAAGGGCGTGGCCGAACGGATGACCGACAGAGACCTGTCGCACGCGCGATCCCTGCCCACCTGGATCTGGACGCCGGAGACGCCCGGCGCGTTCGTGCGGATTCGCGCGGTGGAGATCACCGGGCGGCTCTACCAGCGCTAGCCGGCCCGCGCGCACGTGACGCCTCCGTCGGGCTGGCAGACTGGTGCAGTGACCGCGGCCGCCGACTCCCTCGTCGTCCTGAGCTACAACCTGTGGCACGCGCGCGCCCAGCACGAGCTCGCCTCCCTGGTGCAGGCGCACGACCCCGATGTGGTGTGCCTGCAGGAGGCCCACGCGCACGCGCTTCCGCATCAGCTGGGAGACCTGGCGCTCGCGGCGGTCACCCCCCGCAATCGACTGGGGGTCGCGCTCTACGCGCGCACGCCCCGGTTCGAGGTCGAGGAGTCCGGCGCATTCTCGGTCTCCACCTCGCGGCACGACCGGCTCGTCGGCGGCACCGACCACCGCCTCGTGGCGGCACGGGTCAACGACACGGTCGCGGGCACGCGCATCGTCCTGGGTTCGTTCCACGGCACCCCCTTCACCGATTCGAACGCGTTCCGCCGCCTGCAGGTCGATGACGCGCACCGGGCGATGCGGGAGTTGGGGCCCGATCTACCGAGCATGATGGCGGGCGACTACAACCACCCGATCCTCCTCGGGATGCTCCGCCGGCACGTGAAGCGCCAGGGCTACACCCTCGCCTTCACGGCGACGAGCACGTTCCACCGCGACGGCAACCTCATGCGCGGCAAGTTCGACCTCGCGACGGCCGCCGGCCTCGACGTCGGCGATGCGGAGACCCTGCCCGCAGGAAAGTCCGACCACCGACCCGTGCTCTTCACCCTTCATTACTCACCCCGGTAGGAAACGCAAGGGGTTGGCGCCATCGCCGACGGCGCGCAGGGTTGAACCATGACCACTACCGAGACTGCGCCCGCGGGCGCGCAGAAGACCCGCCGCCAGAATGCCGAGCACGGCTTCGCTGCTTCGAAGACCCTCATCGACGACCTGCAGAAGGTGCTCGTCGACCTCGTCGAGCTCGCGGGCCAGGGCAAGCAGGCGCACTGGAACGTCGTCGGCAAGAACTTCAGGGACACCCACCGGATGCTCGACGAGATCATCGAGGCCGCCCGCGGGTTCAGCGACGAGGTCGCTGAGCGCATGCGCGCGCTGCACGGGATCCCCGACGGCCGCAGCAGCACGGTGGCCAAGGCGACGACGCTGCCGGAGTACCCGGCGGGCGAGGTCGACACGTCGGAGACCATCGACCTCGTGACCGTGCGCCTCGAAGCCGTGGTCGCCACGATGCGCGACGTGCACGACCGGGTCGACGAGGAGGACCCCACCTCCGCCGACATCCTGCACGCGATCATCCAGAGCCTCGAGCAGTTCGCCTGGATGGCCTCCGCCGAGAACCGGACTCCCGCCAAGCGCTGATGGAGCTCGCGGTCTTCTACGGCTAGTAGGGCCCGGCCGACACGCGGTTGCCGCCACTGGCCTTGGCCTCGTACATGGCGTGGTCGGCGGCGCGGATGAGCAGGTCGAGGGTGAAAGCGCGGCCCGCATCGGCGTACGCGACGACGAGTCCGATGCTGGCGGTGACGGTGAGCGTCGCGGGGATGGCGGCGAACGGCTGCTCGATGCCCGCGCGGATCCGCTCGGCGAGCATCCGGGCCTCTGACTCGTCCCTGACCGCGGCGACCGCGATGAACTCGTCACCGCCGAAGCGGCCGATCGTGTCTCCCTCGCGCACCATGGATCGGAGTCGCTGCCCGACCTGGCCGAGCAGGATGTCGCCGGCGCTGTGGCCGAGGGTGTCGTTGACCGCCTTGAAGCCGTCGAGGTCGATGAACAGCACGCACACGGCGGGCGCATCGATCGAGAGGGACTGCATCGCCTCCTCCTCGAACAACCGTCGGCTGGGCAGCCCGGTGATGGCGTCGATCATCGACGCGCGCCGCAGTGTCGCCTCGAGCCGGATGCGCCTGATCGCCTGCCCCGCCTGGCCCGCGAGCGCCTCGGCCAACGGCACGGCCTCGTCGTCGAAGGTGCGCGGGTGGTCGAAGTAGCAGATGAAGGAGCCGATGGCGCCGCCGTCGTGGATGATCGGAGCCGCGATCGCCGCGTGGACTCCGGCCTTCCTGAAGACCTCGTCCATCGGGACTTCGGGTACGAAGCGCCGGGCATCCGCCGCCGAGTTCACCACGATCACCTCGCCGCCGACCAGTGTGCGGGCACCGGTGGGCTGATACCCCTCCGGCCAGAACGGGGTAAGGGGGCTCTCGCCGGCCACGCGGACGAGCTCGCCGTCGGTGCGCAGGTGCACACTCACGTGCGAGGCACGAAACGCGCTCTTGGCGACATCTGCGAGCAACTCCGATGCCGCGAGCTCGTCGTGAACCCCGGCGAAACCGACAGACGCGCCGAGCAGGATCTGCAGCCGTTCCTGTCCGCGGGAACCCCGCCCCGTCGCCGTCGCGAACCCGCGCTCGAACGGGCTCGCCGGGCCGACGTCGAACACCGCGATCGACGCGTGCTCGCCGCGCTGGGGGAGCATGCCGACCACGACGGGGTGGATCGTCCCGGTGCGCGAGCGGAGGACCGCGTCGGCCGGAACGTAGTCCGACCCGGTGAGGGGCAGGCGGGTCTCGAGGAGCACGGCGAGCGGTTCGCCCACGAGATCGTCGGCAGTCCTGTCCACCAACTCGAGCAGCGTCTGGCTCACGCTCACGATCGTCCCCTCGAGCGTGACGTCGACGACGCCGCACAGCGGGGGAACGGGAACGGTCACAGTGAAAATCGTGTGGCGGGAGCGAGGCAATGTCAATTCGCCGAATCCATCGGCGCTGACCGGTTGACAAATCAGTGCGAGTGCCTGTGCGCGGCATCCGGGTAGTGGGCGTGCGTGTGGGTGGTGCCGTCGTCGTGGGTGTGCTCGTGCTCGTGCCGCTCGGTCAGGTGCAACCACACTCCGACGCCCATGAGGGCCGCCGCGATGATGAGGGGGATCGTGACGGCGGCACCCAGTGCGACCGCCAGAGCGGCGCCGAAGAACGGTGCGACCGAGAAGTAGGCACCGGCCCGAGCGGTTCCGAGGTGGCGCAGCGCGACGATGAAGAGCACGAGACTCACCCCGTAGGCGAAGAACCCGACGACCATCGCTGCGCCGATGGCGGGGAGCGCCGGCAGCTGGGCGCCGAGCAGGAACGCGATGATGAGGTTCACGGGACCGGCGACACCGCCCTTCACCGCGGCGAGCCACGAGGCGTCGGTCATGGCGACCTTCCTCGTGAGGTTGTTGTCGATTCCCCAGCAGAGGCAGGCACCGAGGATCGCCAGCGCCGGCCAGACCGCGCCGAAATCGGCACCGGTGGGGATGCTTAGCACGACCGCACCGGCGACGATGGCCGCCATGCCGAGGGCGATCCTCCTGTCCACGTTCTCGCGGAACACCACCCAGGCGATGACCGCGGTGAAGACGCCCTCGGCGTTCAGGAGCAGCGACGCACCGGTCGCCGGCATCGAGGAGAGCCCGAACATCAGCAGCACCGGGCCGAGAACGCCGCCGAAGCCGATCGCGCCCACGAGCGGCAGCACGTCGCCTCGGGCGAGCCGCACCCGGCCGGGTCTCGCGATGAGCCGGTACACCCCGAGGCCCAGGCCCGACCCTGCGTAGAGCAGGCCCGCGAGCAGCCACGGGCTGACCTCGCCGAGGAGCAGCTTGGCCAGCGGCGTCCCGGCCCCGAACAGCACGGCGGCGCCGATGCCCGCTTGCACACCGGGGTTGCGCAGGGCGGGGAGTCTCACCGGGCCAGAGTACGTCAGGCTCGCGCGGAGGTCATCTCCAGGTACGCCGCGATGCGGTCGATCGCCCCGACCCACGCGTACGTGGCGAAGAAGTCGCGCATCTCCTCGCTCGGGAAGCCGGTCTGCGCCACGGTCATGAGCGTGTCGTCGCCGACCGCCTCGAACGTGATCTCGATGCGCGTGGTCATCGTGTCGCCGTCGGGCGTGCCGCCGGTCGACGACGTGACGAGCCGGTGCGGGCGGTCGATCTCGAGGAAGGTCTGGTCCTCCCAGAACAACTGGTCGGCGCTCGGGCCCCACTTCGCGTGCTGCACGCCGCCGACCCGGAGGTCGACGTCGATCTCCACGATGCCGGGCTCGGTGCTGAGCAGCGAGAACCAGATCTTCTGCTTGTCGGCGTCGGTGTAGGCGTCGAACACCTCCTCCGGTGTCGCGGGCAGGAGCCGGGTCATCCGGAGGTCGAATGTGGTCGTGTCAGTCATCAGTAGTACCTCTCTCTAGGGTGAAGTAGGCCTCGAGGCCGTCGAGTCGGCGCTCCCACAGGCGCTGGTAGAACGCGAGCCAGGCCATGACGTCGTCCAATCGCTCGTCGCCCAGACGGCACTGGCGTGACCGCCCGACCTTCTCGGAGACGACGAGGCCGGCATCTTCGAGCACCTGCACGTGCTTCTTGAGCCCGGTGAGCGTCATGCCCGTGGGCTCGGCGAGCTGGCCGATCGTCGCCGGGCCCTCGCCCAGCCGGGTGAGGATGTCGCGCCGGGTGGCATCCGAGAGTGCGGAGAACGCCCGATCGAGTACGTCACTTTGGTGAACCATGTTGTTCAGTATTGCACAGTGAACCACAAGGTTCAATATCCCACCCGAACGTTCACGTGGGGTTGGCCTGCCGTACGTGCGCGCCACGTAGGTTCGCCCAATGACCACACACGAGCCCGGCCCCGCGCCGAGGGTCGTCGCGGTCATCCCGGCCCGCGGGGGCTCCAAGGGCGTGCCCGGCAAGAACCTCAAGAAGGTGGGCGGCATCTCGCTCGTCGCGCGTGCGGTCACCGCAGCGGCTGCCGCCGAGTCGATCGACGCGGTCTACGTGAGCACCGACGACCCCGCGATCGCCGCCGCCGCGCGCTCCGCCGGGGCGCTCGTGATCGACCGCCCGGCGGACCTCTCCGGCGACAGCGCGAGCTCGGAGGCGGCACTCCTGCACGCGCTCGACTCGTTGCCCACCCCGCCCGACGTGCTCGTCTTCATCCAGGCCACCTCGCCGTTCATCAGCCCGGACGACCTCGACGCCGCCGTCGCCCGCATCGTCGAGGACGAGTGCGACGTCGTGTTCGCCGCCAAGAAGACCCACGCCTTCCTCTGGCGCATCACCGGCACCGCCGCGGTAGGCGTCAACCACGACGCGTCGTTCCGCCTGCGCCGACAGGACCTCGAGCCGCAGTACCAGGAGACCGGCGCGTTCTACGTGATGCGCGCTCCCGGATTCCGCACGGCCGGGTACCGCTTCTTCGGGCGCATCGGCGTCGCGCTCGTCGACGACCTCACGGCTATCGACATCGACTCGGTGGATGACCTCGAACTCGCGACGCGCATCGCACCCATGCTCACCACCCGCGGCGTGATCGACGTCGACGCCGTGGTGACCGACTTCGACGGAGTGCACACCGACGACCGGGTGCACCTCTCGGCGGACGGCACCGAATTCGTGACCGCGAGCCGGGCCGACGGCATGGGCGTCTCGCTCCTGCGCCGCGCTGGTCTCGCCTTCCTCATCATGTCGTCCGAGACGAACCCGGTGGTCGCCGCGCGCGCCGAGAAGCTCATGGTGCCCGTCATCCAGGCTGTCGACGACAAGGCGGCGGCGCTCGCACACTGGAGCGCCAACCACGACCTCGGCCTCGACCGGGTCGCCTACGTCGGCAACGACGTCAACGACCTCGGCTGCATGGGGATGGTCGGGTGGCCCATCGCTGTCGCCGACGCGCACCCGCTCGTGCTCGCTGCGGCGCGCGTGATCCTGTCGGCCAAGGGCGGCCACGGCGCGATCCGCGAACTCGCAGACCGCATTCTCGATGCTCGCGGAACAGCTGGCCCAACACTGGAGGAACTATGGTCTCGATCGCGTCCAACCCGATAGGCACGGGCAACCCCGTCTACGTCATCGGCGAGATCGGGCTCAACCACAACGGTGACGTCGAGATCGCCAAGCGACTCATCGACGTCGCCGCCGAGGCCGGCGTCCAGGCCGTGAAGTTCCAGAAGCGCACGCCGCTCATCTCGACGCCCGAGCACATGCGCTCGATCCCGCGCGAGACGCCGTGGGGCACGATGAGCTACCTCGACTACCGCTACCGCGTCGAGTTCGACCGCGACCAGTACGTCGAGATCGGCGACTACGCGAACCTGCGCGGCCTCGACTGGTTCGCCTCTCCGTGGGATGTGCCGTCGCTCGAGTTCCTCGAAGACCTCAACGTCGTCGCACACAAGGTCGCCTCCGCCTCGGTCACCGACATCGAGCTGCTGCGCGCGATGGCCGAGACCGGCAAGACGGTCATCCTGTCCACGGGCATGTCGACCCTCGACCAGATCGACGCCGCGGTCGAGCTCTTCGACCCCGCCAAGCTCGTCATCCTGCACGCCACGTCGACCTACCCCCTCTCGCCCGAGGAGGCCAACCTGCGCATGATCACCTCCCTCGGCGACCGCTACCCGGGTATCCCGATCGGCTACTCGGGCCACGAGCGCGGCCTGCAGATCTCGCTCGCCGCCGTTGCGCTCGGCGCGGTCGCGGTCGAACGGCACATCACTCTGGACCGCACGATGTGGGGCTCGGACCAGGCCGCCTCCCTCGAGCCGAGCGGCCTCGAGCACCTCGTGCGCGACATCCGGATCATCGAGGAGGCGCTGGGCGACGGCGTCAAGCGCGTGTACCCGGGCGAGCTGCCCTCGCTCGAGAAGCTGCGCCGAGTGGTTGCGTGAAAGTCCTCGGCGTCGCCGATTCCGACTCATACATCAAGTGGGGCGCCTCGATCCTGAACCGGATGCCCGCCTCCTGGTCGCGCGGACTCGTCATCATCCGCACCCCGGCCCTGCCGAGCGCTGGGCAGCTCGAGTCGGCGTTGGCGGGCACGGGCTTCTCGCCGGCGGAGGCCCCCCTCGTCGACCTCGATGAGCTCGCCGCGCATCTCGCGCACGAGCGCCCCGACGTCGTGCTGCTGTCGGTGCGCGGCCCCGTGGTGCGCGTGCTCGTGCGGGCGATCGTGGCGGCCGGCCCGCACCGCCCGCTGATCGTGAGCGGGCTGCCGGGCATCTCGATCCCGGCGACCCTGCTCGCGCTGTACTACCGGTCGCAGGTCGACCTGCTCATCCTGCACAGCAAGCGCGAGATCGAGGAGTTCGGCACCCTCGCGGCGAGCTGGGGCATCCGTCAGGACTTCGGTCTCGCGACGCTGCCGTTCCTCTCCGGGCTGCCCGCAGCCGAGGGTGGCTCCGACGTCGTGTTCGCGGCCCAGGCGAAGGTGCCGCGCACTCTCGAGGATCGGCAGAGGCTACTCGGCTGGCTCGCGGAGGCCGCCCGCGCGCGACCCGACCGCCGCGTGATCCTGAAGCTGCGCGGCGTCACGGGTGAGGCGCAGACGCACTCCGAGCGCTACCCGTTCGACGTGCTCCTCGGCGAGCTCGATGATGCGCCCAATAACCTCGTGGTCTCCACGGGCCCGATGTCAG
Source organism: uncultured Actinomycetes bacterium (assembly GCA_903920435.1). GTDB lineage: Bacteria > Actinomycetota > Actinomycetes > Actinomycetales > Microbacteriaceae > Rhodoglobus. Next base: position 1,355 of record CAIXMB010000057.1, on the reverse strand, counting down.
AGCACCTCGAGCGCGCGGCGGCGCTCGTGACCGTCAGCTCGACGGCGGCGATCGAGGCCGTAGCCATGGGGGTTCCGGTGCTCGCGATCGACGACTTCGGCGTGAGCGGCAGGCTCATCAACCTCGTGTTCGAGGGCAGCGGGCTCCTCGCCTCTTCGCGCGAGCTCATCGCGGGCGAATTCCCGACGCCCGAGCCCGGGTGGCGCGACGCCAACTACTTCCACCCCGCCGCCGACGAGACCTGGATCACCGCCATCGAGGCGGGCGTCGCGCGCCGCGAGCACGGCCCGCTTCCGCTGCGCCCGCAGTTCCGTGCGAACCTCGGCGGCAACCTGCGGCGCATCTGGGACCGCAAAGTGGCGCTCGGCCCGTACGACCGATCGCCGGAGGGCTACCTCGCGCTCGCCGTCGGCATCCCGTTGCGCGGGGGAGTGCGACTGCTGCGGCGCGTGAAGGCGCGGCTGGGGCCCGCCCGGGTGTAGCGGGAGCCAGAAGCTCAGGCTGCGGCCTTGGCCAGCTTCTTGAGGCGCTTCTTCGCCGCACGCTCAGTGAGCACCGAGAGGTAGTCGCGCACCGGGCGACCGGCGAGGGCGAGGTACTCCTCGCGCACAACGTCGTTGATGACCGTGCGCGGTACGTCGGTGTTCTTCTCGCTGAGCTTCTCGGCGACCTGATTCATGACTTCCTGGTCGCTCAGTTCCGTCGTCATGATCTGAGCTTTTCCCTCACCGGGCGCCGTGACAACCGAATTCGGTCATTCACAGCAAGTGTTCACCGGGAGGGGGTCGTCGTCGCGGAGCGGGCGCCCGGGTCGAGACCGACACGTGTGGCGGCACGCGTGCGCGCGGCGGCCACCGCGGCGTCGATGCCGTCGAGCGGGTGCACCTCGCCGACGAGCGCGGCGAAGGCCGCGGCATCCGCCCCCTCGAGGAAGCGCACGGCCTGCACCAGGTGCTCCGGCGTGTAGTTGTGCACGCCGCGGATGGTCAGCATGCCGCGCACCGTCGTCTCGGGATCGATCGCGACGGTGCCGGCGGGGAACACGCTGCCGATGAGCACGAGCACCGCCCCGATGTCGGCGTTCTGCAGGAGCTGCTGCACCGAGAGGGGTGCGCCCGAGAGCTCGAGCGCGATCGTGTAGCCCTGGCGTGCGGCGGGCACCTTCGCGAATGCCGCCTGCCAGCCCGCGAGCGTGCCGTCGGCGACGGCCGCCGCCCCGAAGTCCCGCGCGAGCTCACGCCGGTCGGGGTCCGGGTCGCCGGCGATCACGACGGCTCCCGCCGCCACGGCGACGGCGGTCGCGGTGAGCCCGAGCATGCCGCATCCGGCGATCGCCACCACCGCGCCGGCGAGCG
>CAIXMB010000056.1 GCA_903920435.1 uncultured Actinomycetes bacterium | reverse complement strand
TGGTGGCAAGTGAGGGATTCGAACCCCCGAAGTTGAAAACGTCTGATTTACAGTCAGATCCCTTTGGCCGCTTGGGTAACTTGCCGGGGCGCTTCCGACCACATGTATTCACCTGACCGAACGCGCTGAACAAGGATACAAGGTTCGGGGCCGCATCCGTTACCAGATGCGGCCCCGAATGCGCTCAGTGGGCGAGCACGGGCACCTCGGCGGCAGCGGCCGGCAGGTGGGCGTTCGCGAGCGAGAGTCCCTGGCTACGGCGCCGGAAGAGCAGCACCGACAGCACGGCACCGAAGGCGAAGAATCCGGCTCCCCACCAGTACGCCGTTGCGTAGCTCGCGAGGGCGGCGTCGACACCCACCGCGGCGGTGACCGGGGTGTGCGAGGCGAGGTAGTCGGTCGCGGCTGTCGCGGCGAGGGTGTTCAGGAGCGCCGTCCCGATGGAACCACCCACTTGCTGGCTCGTGTTGACCATCGCCGATGCAACGCCCGCGAACTGGCGGTCGACGCCCAGGGTCGCGGTCTGCATCGACGCCGGCATGATCGTGCCCATCGCGAAGCCCATGATCATGAGCGGCGGCATGATGTCGGCCACGTACGTGCTCGAGGCGTCGAGGTGGGTCAGGTAGACCATCGCGATCACACCGAGCACCATTCCCGCCGGCACCATGACCTTCGGGCCGAGGCGCGGCACGAGGAAGTTGGTGCCGAGCTGGGCGGCGACCACGAGCATCCCGATCATGGGCAGGAAGGAGACGCCCGTCTGGATCGGCGAGTACCCGAGGGTGGCCTGGAGGTAGTAGGTCACGAACAGGAAGATGCCGAACATTCCCGCGCCGGCGATGAGCACCGAGCTGTACGCGGCGGCGCGGTTGCGGTCGAGCACGATTGAGAGCGGGAGCAGAGGATGCGCGGCGCGGCGCTGCCACACGACGAAGGCCACCAGCAGCACGACGGCTGCGCCGAGGAACGCCCATGTGAGCGGGGAGTCCCATCCTTCGGTCTCGGCGTTCGAGAACCCGTAGACCAAGCTGAAGAGCGCGGCCGAGACGAGGACGGTACCGGGCACGTCGAGCTTCGGACGCGGGCCGGTGCGCACGATGGACGGCACGAAGAGGATCGCGCCGACGATCGCGATCGCGGCGATCGGGATGTTGATGTAGAGGTTCCAGCGCCAGTCGAGCGACTCGGTGAGCACGCCGCCGAGCAGCAGGCCCACGGCGCCACCGGCTCCCGCGATCGCGCCGAAGACGCCGAACGCACGGGCACGCTCCTTGGGCACGATGAACGTGGTGGTCAGCACGGCAAGGGCCGTCGGGGCCAGCAGTGCACCGAAGGCGCCCTGCAGCGCGCGGGCCGCGACGAGCAGCTCGAACGAGCCTGCAGCACCACCGAGCGCGGAGGCGATGGCGAACCCGGCGAGGCCGATGACGAAGGTGCGCTTGCGGCCGATGAGGTCGGAGAGGCGGCCGCCGAGCAGCAGCAGGCTGGCGAAGGCGAGCGAGTAGGCGGTGATGATCCACTGGCGATCACCGTCGGAGAAGCCGAGGTCGGCCTGGGCCGAGGGCAGTGCGATGTTCACGACGGTGGCGTCGAGCACGACGATCAGTTGGGCGAGGCCGACGACGACCAGCGTCACCCAGCGACGACGGCTGGGTTCGGTTACGAGATTCTCAGGCATAGCGAGAACTATATACGGAACTCGACAGTTTCGGATACAACGAGTTTCGGATATGATTGGTTCAGCAATGCGGTAGAATGGGCACAGACGAAGGAGGCGAGCTGCAATGACGCAGGTCATCGACAAACCCAAACTCGGCCGCAAGCGTGATGCCTCCCGCGACACCGACATCATGAACGCAGCGCTCGACGTGCTCGCCGAGACCGGCTACGACGGCATGACCGTAGACATGGTCGCTGCGCGCGCGAAGGCCGGCAAGGCCACGTTGTACCGCCGCTGGCCGTCGAAGCCCGACCTCGTGCTCGACGCTGTCGCCTGCATGAAGGCAGTTCCCCTCGACACCCTGCCCGACACGGGCACACTGCGCGGCGACCTCATCGCGATGATCAAGGCACCGAGCATTCAGGATGCCGAGCGCAAGCTCAAGATCATGGCGGGCATCGTCTCGATGATCAGCCGCAACCCCGAGCTCGCCGAGGCGGCCCGCGCCGCGCTGGTCGAGCCCCGCGCCGCGGCCAACCGCATCATCTTCCGACGCGCCATCGATCGCGGTGAGATCTCGGCCGACACCGACATCGAGACGCTCTGCATGGTCGGGCCGGCCCTCGCCACCTACCGCACGCTCATGCTCCAGCTGCCAGTCGACCGCGACTTCCTCGTGCGCAACATCGACGCCGTCATCCTGCCCGCTGCGGGAGTGCGCGCGTAGTCCTCGCTAGACTCGCCGAGTCGAGGAGGATGCAATGCCGGGTATCAATGAGGTCGCCCAGCTCGCTGGCGTCTCGACGGCGACGGTCTCCCGCGCGCTCAGCGGCAACGGCCACGTGTCGGAGGCCACCCGGCAGCGGGTGCACGCCGCAGCCCTCGAGCTCGAGTACGTCGTCTCCTCGAACGCGTCGAGCCTGGCCACCGGGCGCACGAAGAACGTCGGCGTGGTCATCCCGTTCCTCAACCGCTGGTACTACGGCGCTGTGCTCGAGGGTGCGGAGAGCGCCTTGCTCGGCCACGGCTACGACCTCACGCTCTACAACCTCGGCGGCGGGGGCGAGGAGCGCCGCAGTGTGTTCGAGCACTTCCTGCTGCGCAAGCGCGTCGACGCCGTCATCGCCATCGCCCTCGAGCTCACCGAGTCGGAGGTCGGCCGCCTGCACGACATGAACAAGCCGATCGTCGGCGTCGGCGGCACCATCCAGGGTGTGCGCACCCTCAGCATCGACGACCCCGCGGTGGCACGGCTCGCCACCGAGCACCTGCTCTCGCTCGGGCACACGATGATCGCGCACATCGGTGGCGACAGCGACTCGGAGATGGACTTCCACGTGCCCACCCGTCGGCGCGGAGGGTATGAGGATGCGCTGCGGGAGGCGGGCATCACTCCCGACCCCGAGCTGTACCACGCCGCCGACTTCACGCTCCAGGGCGGTTACGCCGCTGCGAAGCAGCTGCTGGGCAACCCGCGCAAACGGCCCACCGCGGTGTTCGCGGCATCCGACGAGATGGCCATCGGCACGATCCTGGCCGCGCGCGACCTCGGGCTTCGAGTGCCGAACGACGTGTCGGTGGTCGGCGTCGACGACCACGAGCTCTCGGAGTTCTTCGGCCTGAGCACCATCGCGCAGTTCCCGGCGCTGCAGGGGCGCATGGCTGTCGACATCCTCATGGACCAGCTCAACCCGGGGCACCGCGAGCTCTCGTCGGTGAACACCCCGCTGCCGTTCGAGCTCATCGTGCGCTCGAGCACGTCGCGGCCTAGCTAGGCGCTTCGAGAGCCTCAGCGAGCGTCGGAGTAGTACTGCTGCGCCGCGTCGGCCACCTTCGTCAGGTAGTCGTTGCCCGAGTTGTACGCCGCGATGCCCGCGCGCCAGCCGTCGGGGGTCGACATTCCGCCGCTCGCCCGGCACATGTGGTTCGCCGCAGCGATCGCCGCGTCGGCGATGTTCTGCGGGTCGGGGTTGCCGTCGCCGTTGCCGTCGGACGGCCAACTCGCCCACGTCTGGGGGATGAGCTGCATCGGGCCGACGGCCCGGTCGTAGTCGCTGATGCCGTCGATGAGCCCGCCGTCGCTGTCGGGAATGTGCTCGGTCTCCCCTCCGTCGAGCACGACCCCGTAGATGGGCGGGCTGACCGTGAAGTCCGCACCGACCGATGAGCCGCCGTACGAGCCGTGGTCGCTCTCCACGAGGCCGATGCCGGCGAGGGTGTTCCACCCGATCCCGCAGTCGGGGTAGACCTCCGCGGCGCGAATGGCCGCCCCGGCATACGCCAGAAGCGCGAGCTCGGGGATGCCCGTGGCCTGCGCCGTGCGCTTCGCCCAGTCGGGGTCGATCATGCCCGTGTAGCCGGCACCGGTGCCGCCGACGGGTGGGAGCGGCGACTGCTCGGCGTACGGAAGGGCCGCGGGGGCCGGAGGCGCCGTGCATCCGGCGAGCGCAACGACCGCGAGGAGCACCACGAGCCGTTTCACGAGACCCATCCCATCACGCCCGACCGGAAGTACCATGAAGGCATGGCAGATTCCACATTCGACATCGTGAGCAAGGTCGACCAGATGGAGGCGGAGAACGCCGTCAACCAGGCGGCGAAGGAGATCGAGACCCGCTACGACTTCAAGGGCGTCGGGGCATCCGTCGAATGGAGCGGCAAGGAGAAGCTGCTGCTCAAGGCCAGTGCAGAGGAGCGCGTCAAGGCCGTGCTCGAGGTCGTCGAGGCCAAGTTCATCAAGCGCGGCATCTCACTGCGCAGCCTCGACGCGGGCGACCCCTACCCGAGCGGCAAGGAGTACCGCATCGAGGTCGGGCTCAAGAACGGCATCTCGTCCGAAGACGCGAAGAAGGTCGCCAAGATCATCCGCGACGAGGGCCCCAAGAGCGTGAAGAGCCAGATCCAGGGCGATGAGCTTCGCGTCTCCTCCAAGAGCCGGGACGACCTGCAGGCCACCATGGCACTGCTCAAGGGCCAGGATCTCGACATCGCACTTCAATTCGTGAACTTCCGGTAGACCATGTCCGACCCGCTCGCCGAACTGAAACGGCGGGCGTACGCGCGTCCGACCAGTGAGGCAGACGCGGTCGAGGCGCAGGCCCAACTCGCCCGCTTGGCGAGTGCGGGCCATGACGACGGCTGGTACATCCCGCCGACGCCGCATCTGCACGGGTTCCTGCGGGCGCGGGTCGCGGTCGCGGGCCTGGCCGTGCTCGCCGCGATGGGGGCGCTGGCGAGCATGCCGGCGGCGAACGGATCGCTCTCGGTGTTCGACCGTCCACAGAACCCCGACGACCTCACCGCTCCCGGCTGGGCGATCCTCTCCGGGTTCGAGTCGCCGCAGGGCGCCGACGACCTCACGATCCGCTGGCTCGCCGACTTCGGGGGCGCGCGCATCTACGCGTACCGGACCATCGAGGGCTGGGTGTGCCTGAGCCTCGTGCACGGAGTGGGCACCCGCCACAGCTGCACCTCGCCCCTCGACTTCGCCGACAGCGGGCTCGTGCTCGCCTACGGCACCACCGGCTCGGAAGATCCCGCGCTCACCGTCGTGTGGGGCCCCACGGGCGGCCCGAGCTTCTACGACGGCGCAGTGCCCACGGCCGGGGGCAAGTGAGCGACGAGCTGCGGCGTCGGGCGTACGGCCCTCCGCTGAGTGAGGCCGACGCCGCGCAGGCCCAGCACGAACTGCGGCTTCTCGCCGACCGCGACCGGATGCCCGACCCCCTGCCGCCCGCGAGCGCTCCTGCCGCGGCATCCGTGCCGCTGCGGGGCAAGCTGCTGCTCGCCGCCGCGTGCCTCGGGGCCGCCGCCCTCGCCACGGGGACCGTTCTCGCCCCCGCCCCCTCGCTCGCGGTCTTCGCCGCGGAGCAGCCCGGCGTGCCCCAGTGGCCGGGTGCGCCCGCGGGCGACGACGACATCCGCTGGCTGGGCACGCTGGGGCCGTGGGAGGTGTTCGGGCTCATCACGACCGGCGGCAATGTGTGCGTCACGGCCTTCGCGAACGGCGCGAGCGGCGGCGGGTCGTGCACGAGCCAGCAGTCATTCGGCCGACAGGGTCTCGTGCTGCACACGGGCACTCTTCAGGTGCGGTGGGGCCCGGTCGGGGGTGCGCAGCTCGACGACAGCCGTCGATAGACTGCCGACCATGACCGCCACGAGTGACCAGGGCTGGTTCAGCGTCGCCCTCGCCGTCTTCCTGTTCGTCGTGGACTTCACGATCCGCGTGCTCGCCGTCATCTACGTGCCGCGCAACCGCCGACCGCAGACGGCGCTCGCGTGGCTGCTCGCGATCTTCTTCATCCCCTACGTCGGCGTGCTGCTGTACCTGCTCGTGGGCAGCGCGCGACTGCCGAAGAAGCGCCGCCTGCGGCAGAGGCAGATCAACGACTACATTCTCGAGACCACGGAGGGGTTCGACCGCGTCGAGCGCGACCCCCCATGGCCGAGCTGGCTGGAGTCGGTGGTCGAGCTCAACCGCAAGCTGGGGTCGATGCCGCTCGTCGGCGGTAACTCGGCGAAGCTCTACGACGACAACCAGGCGGCCCTCGACGCGATGACGCAGTCGATCCGCGAGGCGAAGAAGACCGTGCACGTGGAGTTCTACATCCTGCTGCTCGACGATGTGACGAAGCCGTTCTTCGATGCGCTCGAGGATGCCCACAAGCGCGGCGTCGTCGTGCGAGTGCTGCTCGACCACCTCGGCAACTTCCAGTACCCCGGGTACCGACGCACGAAGAAGCGCCTCAACAAGATGGGGATCGCGTGGCACCTCATGCTGCCGTTCCAGCCGTTGCGGGGCAGGATCCGTCGGCCCGACCTGCGCAACCACCGCAAGCTGCTCGTCATCGACGGCACCATCGCCTACACGGGGTCGCAGAACGTCGTCGAGACCGGCTACCAGCGCAAGAAGAACCACAAGCGCCACCTGCACTGGAAGGACTTCATGGCCCGCTTCGAGGGCCCCGTGGTCGCGGGCATCGACGCGCTCTTCGTGACGGACTGGTACTCGGAGACCGACGAGCTGCTCGAGCGCGAGGCCGCGCCGGCGCGCGAGACGGGCAAGGGGATGCTCGACTGCCAGGTGGTACCGAGCGGCCCGGGCTTCGCGGGCGAGAACAACCTGCGCATGTTCAACTCACTGGTGTACGCGGCGCAGGAGAAGATCATCCTCGTCAGCCCGTACTTCGTGCCCGACGACTCCATGCTGTACGCGATCACCACGGCCGCGCAGAGCGGCATCCACGTCGAGCTCTTCGTGTCGGAGATCGGGGATCAGTTCTTCGTCTACCACGCCCAGCGCAGCTACTACGAGGCGCTGCTGAAGGCGGGCGTCATCATCTACCTGTACAAGGCGCCCACCATCCTGCACGCGAAGCACATGACGATCGACGACGAGGTCTCGGTCATCGGGTCCAGCAACATGGACATGCGCTCGTTCACCCTCGACCTCGAAGTCTCGGTCATGGTGCGCGGCGGGTCGTTCCTGCGGTCGCTGCGCGAGATCGAGGACAAGTACCGCAAGGACAGCCGCGAGCTCACCCTCGACGAGTGGTCGAACCGCAGCTCGTTCTCCGCGACCCTCGACAACGTGGCCAGGCTCACGGCGGCGGTGCAGTAGCTGCTCTCGGCAGTTCTGCCCTGAGCGGGGATGCGCGACATCGCGATGTTCGACGCGAATGCGCGGGAGCGGCTTATCCGGCGCGATTCTGCTGAGGGAGAAGGGGCCGCGCCCGTTTGCGCACCACGCGAGATCG
>CAIXMB010000055.1 GCA_903920435.1 uncultured Actinomycetes bacterium | reverse complement strand
TGAGCACGACCGTGTCGAACCCCGCGAATCGGGCCACAGCGGATGGCGCGGCGCCGTCAGCGCTCGGAGCTCCCCACCACACGTCGAGGCCAGCACCAGCGATGCGCTTATTCGTCAGCGCCTCCACGAGCGCATCCTCGTCGATGAGCGGCCCGCGGGCAACGTTGATGAGAATCGCACTCGACCGCATCTGGCCCAGGGCCTCAGCTCCGATCACGCCGCGGGTCGCGTCACTCAGCGGCAGTGTCACCACGACAACATCGCTGCTGCCGAGCAGCTCCGGCAGCTCGTCGAGCCCGCCGACCCAGTCGAGCGTGAGGTCCTCTGGCACCGCCCCGGCGGGATTATGCCTCACGGCGCGCACCCGCATGCCGAGGCCGGCGGCCAGGCGCGCGACCTCCTGCCCGATGCCGCCAAAGCCGAGCAGCCCGAGGGTTTGACCGCGCAGGCTGACGTGAAAGGGAACGGCCTCGTCGTTGGCCACCGTTCGCCACGTGCCCGCCCGCATCTCCCGGTCCACCGGGATGACGCGGCGCGAGAGCATGAGCGCCGTCATGATCACGTGTTCGGCTATCGGCTCGCCGTGGTGGAACGTGTTCGCGACCCTGGTCTCGGGCCCGAGCAGGTCGAGCGGGATCTTGTCGAAGCCGGCACCCGTGACGTGAACGAGCCGCAGTCGCGACGCGGCCGCCACCATGGCGGGCGACATCGAGGAGCAGACCAGAACATCCGTCGTGGCCAGCTCGGCGAGCACCTGCGCCTCACTCCAGGTGTTCGCGATGGTCCACTCAGTGCCGGTGTCGCCCTGCGTGAGCTCAGCGGCGAAACGGCTCATGATGTTGTCGGTCACGAGCACCCGCTGCGCGGCGAAACCGTGCGCGGCGCTCACCAGCGCGGCCACCATCACCAGCGCGGGCTGAGCAGCTCGTAGTCGGGCTGGATGCGTTGCATGTAACCCGTGTCGTCTCGGTTGAGCAGGCCTGCTTTCAGGTACTGCTCGTGCAGGCGCGCGAGGGCGTCGCGGTCGAGTTCCACGCCGAGGCCCGGCGTCGTCGGCACCGAAACAGCACCGTTGGTGAACGACAGCACCCCGGGTACGATCACGTCCTGGTCGGTGTCCTTCCAGGGCCAGTGCGTGTCGCAGGCGTAGTCGAGGTTGGGCGTGGCCGCGGCGAGGTGCACCATCGCCGCGAGGCTGATGCCGAGGTGCGAGTTGGAGTGCATCGACAGCCCGAGGCCGAAGGTCTCCGTGATGCCCGCGAGGGCCTGCGAGCGGCGCAGTCCGCCCCAGAAATGGTGGTCGGAGAGGATCACGTCAACGGCGCCCTCGCGTACGGCGGGGGCCACGTCGTCGAAGCTCACGACGCACATGTTGGTCGCGAGCGGCATCGGCACCTCGCGACGCACGGCGGCCATCCCGGGGATACCGGGGGTCGGGTCTTCAAGGTATTCGAGCACGCCGTCGAGCGCCTGGCCGACCTTGATGGAGGTCGGAACGGTCCACGCGCCGTTGGGGTCGAGGCGCAGCGGATGCGTCGGGAAGGCCTGTCGCAGGCCGAGGATCGCGTCGACCTCTTCCTCCGGCGTGAGCACGCCGCCCTTGAGCTTGA
>CAIXMB010000054.1 GCA_903920435.1 uncultured Actinomycetes bacterium | reverse complement strand
ATGCAGTAGACGCAGCGCAGCGAGCACTTCTCGGTGAGGGAGACACGGAGGTCGTGGGCGGTGCGGCCGTGCTGGTCGATCAGCCCCGCGGAATCCGGTCGTCCCACGGTGCTCGGCATGGCGCTCGAGCGCGGCCGGGGCATTCCGAGGGAGAGGGTCACGCAGTAAAGTCAACCATGAGCATCTTCACGCGAGGTTTCTCTGGCCGCGGCAGGGAGAACAATCCGGCCCTTCCCCCCGGGCAGTACCTCACCGAGGACTTCCCCGTGCTGTCGGCTGGGCCCACCCCCAACATCCACCTGGACTCCTGGCAGTTCACGATCACCACTGAGACCGGTGTCGTCCACAAGTGGAGTTGGGACGAGCTCATGGCACTGCCGAGCGAGGACATCCACACCGACATCCATTGCGTCACGCGCTGGTCGAAGCTCGGCACGACGTGGCGCGGCGTCTCGCTCGACACGCTGTTCGAGGGCGTCGAGACCGACTACAACTACGTGATGGAGCACTCGTACGGCGGGTACACGACCAACGCCCCCTACGAAGACCTGCGCGACGGCAAGGCCTGGATCGCCCACACGTTCGAGGGCAAGCCGCTCGACCCCGAGCACGGCGGGCCCGCACGGCTGCTCGTTCCGCACCTGTACTTCTGGAAGAGCGCCAAGTGGATCACGGGCCTCACCATGATGAAGAACGACGATCCCGGCTTCTGGGAGCAGAACGGCTACCACATCTACGGCGACCCCTGGAAAGAGCAGCGCTATTGGTAGACGCTCCCCGACCGGGTAGCTGGACTGTCGGAACAGTCTCGTCGACCCACCCCGAGACACCCTCGGGCCGCAGCATCTGGATCGACGTTCCGGGGTGGCCGGGCAACATCGCCGGCCAGCACGTCGATGTGCGCCTCACCGCGCCCGACGGGTACCAGGCGTCGCGCTCGTACTCGCTAGCGTCCTCCGGACCCGAGCCGCGGCTGCAGCTGGCGGTCGACAAGCTGCCCGACGGCGAGGTGTCGCCGTACCTCGTCGACGAGATCCAGCCCGGAGACATGCTCGAGCTGCGCGGTCCTCTCGGCGGGTGGTTCGTCTGGAAGGAGGAGCAGACCGCGCCGGTGCAGCTCGTCGCCGGCGGTTCGGGCGTGGTGCCCCTCGTGGCGATGATCCGGGCGCACGCGGCATCCGGCTCGACGGCGGCTATGCAGCTGCTCTACTCGGTGCGCTCGCCCGAAGACCGCTTCTTCGCCGACGAGCTCGGCGCACTCGACAACGTCACCTACGCCTACACGCGGTCTGGCCCGACGGATGCCGTCATCGGCCGCCTCACGAAGGAGCGGCTCGAGGCCGCCGTCCTCCCGGTCGGCGCGAGCGTGTTCGTGTGCGGACCGACCGGGTTCGTCGAGGCCGTCGCCTCCTGGCTGGTCGACCTCGGCCACGACGCGGGGCTCATCAAGACCGAGCGATTCGGAGGTGCGTGATGTCCGACCACGTGGATGGCAACGTGCTGGCGGGGCCGCTGCTCGAGCTGTTCCGTGAGGACATGACCACGGCGACCGCGCGCTGCGCCGCGTGCGGCGACGTGTCGGTGCTGGCGACCGCCATGGTCTACGACGCCGCCCCCGGCTGGTGCGTGCGCTGCCACGTGTGCGGCGACGTGCTGATGACGTTCGTGCGGGCGGCCGGGCGACTGCGAGTCGACCTGCGCGGAATCACGGCGCTCGAGGTCTAGAGCCGCTCGCTACCCAGCCTGATGATCGCCGCAATCGCGGACACCTCGGCGAGGGCACCCGTGGAAACGGCAATCACGATGTCATAGGCCTCCTCATTGCTGAGGGTGAGGCGACGCCCGTTCATGCCCAGAAAGGCGATCGTGGCCGCCAGGCCGAGGCGCTTGTTGCCGTCCATGAGCGCGTGGTTGCGCACGACAGAGTGCAGTAGAGCCGCCGCCTTCTCCTGGAGTGCCGGATAGACGTCCTGCCCTCGAAAGCTTGCCGCAGGTCGTGCGACCGCCGATTCGAGGAGCCCGGCATCGCGCACGATGAGCTCGGCACCCACGACCCGGCTGGCCACATGCAGAATCTCGGCCAGCGTGAGATAGATCACTGCGCGAGACGATCCAGCGCCTCCGCATAGCGCGGCAGTTCACGATCCAGGATCTGGTCGAGAAGTTCGGCGCGGCTGTGGTTCTCCACGTACTCCCGCACCGCCTGTCGGGCGACATCCTGCATCGAACGCGCCTCGAGCGCGGCGCGCTTGCTCAGGGCCTCCGACTCCTCGTCGGTCAAACGCAACGTCATCGGCATACTCGATGGTATCACTATTGATACCACTCAGACGGATGCGGCCACCGGGCGCCGCCGCGAGCGCGCCCGGCCGTACGCCACCGCGAGGGCGCCCATGGCGACCAGGAACGCCGTGAGCCCAACGATGTAGGCGATCACGCTGCCCCACCCGCCGCCCGCCGGATCGAGGAACGGGTACGGGTAGATGTCGCCGCCGCTCGCGGCACCGCGCATGAGCGTGTAGATGAGCCACGACACCGGGAAGATGACGACGAAACCGAGCGACTTCCACGGCAGCGCCGGGCGGCCGGGCGACAACAGCCAGTCGAGCAGGAGGAAGAGCGGCACCCAGACGTGGATCACCTCGTTGGGCCACTGCAGTCCCTCGTAGGTGCCGGGGTACGGGATACCGCGCAGGAGCAGGTTGTACACGCCTGCCGTGACGACGGCGTAGGTGAGCGCCGACATCCGTACCGTCGTGTACAGGGTGGTGTCGGTAGCCAGTCGCAGGGCCATGACCCCGCCGACGAGGAACACGACGATGTTGATGAGACTCGACTCGATGGTGAAGTAGCTGAAGTACTCCCAGGGGTCGAAGGCGCCGTTGACGACGCGGTCGGTGATCTGGATCGCGATCGTGGTGAGCAGCGCCGCACCCGCGGCGAGCCGGAGTGCCGCGACGACGGGGCGTGTTCTCATGGCAGGTATTCGTTGCCGAAACCGCCTCAGATTGGCTACTCGGCCGCGCGCTTCTGGCGACGGCCGCCGAGCAGCCGGTCGCGCGTGCGGTCGGGCAGGCGCGCCAGGAGCGTCGCGCCGATCTTCGCGTCGGTGCCCACCGGGTAGCGGGTCTTCGGGCGCCGGGCCGTGAGCGCCCGCTCGACGACCTTCGCGACCTCGAGCGGAGGGATGCCGTGGGCGGTGCCGTTCGCCGCCATCCGCTGGGCGGCGGCGATCTGGGCGCCGTACAACTCGGTGACCTCCGCGAGCCTGGGTTCGAGCATCCGGTCTGCCGACGCGGCGGAGGTCGTCCAGATGGGCGTCGCGATCACGCCGGGCTCGATGGCGATGACCTCGATGCCCCACGGCGCGAGCTCCTGCCGCAGCACGTGGGTGATGGCTTCGAGCGCGAACTTCGACGCGTTGTACGGGCCGAGCATCTGGCCGGCGATGAGACCGCCGATCGAGGTGATGTTCACGATGCGACCCCGGCCCCGGCGCAGCAGCGGAAGCACGGCCTGCGTGACGGCGACTTGCCCCACGACGTTGACCTCGAGTTGGTGGCGCAGGTCGGCGATGGGCACGAACTCGAGCGGGGCCGCCGAGGCGATCCCGGCGTTGTTCACGAGACCGTGCAGCTCGCCCGCCGCGCCGATCGCGTCCGCCGCCGCCGCGATGT
>CAIXMB010000053.1 GCA_903920435.1 uncultured Actinomycetes bacterium | reverse complement strand
TTCACCGAGCCGTTCAGCGCGCTGCTCAACCAGGGCATGGTGCTCTCCGAGGGCAAGAAGATGTCCAAGCGCAGCCGCAAGTCGACGACCTTCACCGGGGAGGTCGACGCCTACGGTGCCGACGCACTGCGCCTCACGCTCGCGTTCGCCGGCCCGCCGGCGGACAACATCAACTGGGAGGACGTCTCGCCCGGGGCATCCGCCAAGTTCCTCGCTCGCGCATTCAGACTGGCGACGGATGTCACGAGCCCGCCCGAGATCGAGTGGAAGACCGGTGACGTGGCCCTGCGCCGCCAGACTCACCGCTTCTTGGCCGACGGCCCGGCGCTCGCCGAATCGCTCAAGTTCAACGTGCTCGTCGCGCGCATCATGGAGCTCGTGAACGTGACCCGCAAGGTCATCGACTCGGGCGCGGGCGGCGGCGACGCCGCGGTGCGTGAGGCCGTCGAGGTCATCACCATCGCGCTGAGCCTCTTCGCGCCGTTCACCGCGGAGGAGATGTGGGAGAAGCTGGGCTACCAGCCGACCGTCGCCCTCGCCGGCTGGCGCAAGGCCGACCCGACCCTCCTCGTCGAGGAGTCGGTGACGGCCATCGTCCAGGTCGACGGCAAGGTGCGCGACAAGCTCGAGGTGGGGCCGAAGATCTCCACCGAGGAGCTCGAGAAGCTCGCGCGCGCGTCGGCCGCGGTGGCCCGCGCGATCGGGGATCGCCAGATCGCCAACGTCATCGTGCGCCCGCCGCGCCTCGTCAACATCGCAACCAAGCCCGCGTAGTTCGTCCGCGGCCCGCCCGCTGAGGTTCTCGAAGCGAGAGGGACGCCTAGCCTCGCCGGGTGGACGTTCCGCTCTCCCCTCGCGTCAAGGCCGGGGGAGTCGTCGTGCTCGTGCTCGTCGGGCTCGGCTGCGCGGTGCTGGTGTCCGCGCTCGGCGACCACGGGGCATCCGTGTCGGTCCCGTCGACGGCGTCGCCCGCCGTCGCGGCGTCCGGGGCCACGATCTTCGTGCACATCCTCGGTGCCGTCTCCCGGCCGGGGCTCTACGAGCTGCGCGACGGCGACCGTGCCGTCGATGCCGTGGCGGCGGCGGGCGGGTTCGTCGAGGGCGCTGATCAGTCCCAGCTCAACCTCGCGCGGCTCCTCGTCGACGGCGAGCAGATCGTGGTCCCCGTCGTCGGTGAGACGCCTGCGGCGGCCCCGGGCACGACGGCCGGCGGGCTCGTCAACCTCAACACCGCGGACGCGGCGACGCTCGACACCCTCCCGCGCGTCGGCCCCGCGATGGCCGCGCGCATCATCGACTGGCGCGAGGCAAACGGGCCGTTCACGAGCGTTGACGACCTGCTGAACGTCTCGGGCATCGGCACCAAGACCTTCGACGGACTCAAAGACCTCATCACCGTATGACCCGCTACCGCTGGGCCCTCCCCGCAGCAGCGGCCTGGGTGGGGACCGCCGTCGCCATCGGCTGCCCGGATGCCGCGCTGCCCGCCGCCCTCGTTGCCTGGGCCGCTGCCGGGCTCCTGGCGCTCGCGGCCCCGAGGGCAGCTCTTGCCGCGCTCGCCCTCGCGCTGTGCTGCACTTCGATCGCGCTGCACGAACCCGCGCGTTCGCCCGATTCACTGCAGCAAGCAGCTACTGCGCACAGCAGCGTCACCGTGATCGCCAGCGCGACGCAGACCGTACCGGCGGGCAGCGGTTCGTTCGAGGCAACCATCGACTCCGTCGCTGGCCGGTCCGTCGCAGTCCCGGTTCTCGTCTTCGGCGAGGGCCCGCCGCAGCGCGTCGCGATCGGCGCGCGCCTCGAGCTCACCGGCACGGTCGCGGCAGCGGAGGCGGGCGACGATCGCGCGTTCCTGTTCTTCCCCACCGAGGCACCGCGCGTCGTCGCGGAGCCGCCGTGGTTCCTGGAGTGGGCGGACGGGCTGCGGTCGGAGTTCCTCGCGGCGTCGACCGCCCTGCCCGGCGACGGCGGCGACCTGCTCGCGGGTCTCGCCGTGGGCGACACGACAGCCGTCGGCCCCCGGCTCGACTCGGCGATGAAGGCGGCGTCGCTCACGCACCTCACAGCCGTGTCGGGCGCGAACTGCGCCGTCGTGATCGGGCTGGTCATGCTCGGGGGCGCGGCGGCCGGTGTTCCGCGCGGCGTGCGGATCGCGGCATCCGGTGCAGTGCTCGTGGCGTTCGTCGTGCTCGTGACGCCCGAGCCGAGCGTGCTGAGGGCCGCCGTCATGGCCGCGCTCGTGCTTGCCGCCCTCGCTAGCGGGCGCCCGGTGCAGGGCGTGCCCGTGCTCACCCTCGCCATCGTGGGGCTGCTCGTGGCCGACCCGTGGCTGGCGCGCAGCGCGGGTTTCGTGCTCTCGGTGCTCGCGACGGCCGGGCTCCTGCTCTTCGCCGCCCCGATCGCCGCTCGACTGGGGCGCTGGGTGCCGCGCTGGCTCGCGCTCACCATCGCGGTACCGCTCGCTGCTCAGCTCACGTGCCAGCCCGTGCTCATCGTGCTCAACGCGACGATCCCGACCTACGGAGTCGTCGCCAACATCCTCGCCGAGCCCGCGGCGCCCGTGGCGACGGTGGTGGGCCTCGCTGCGTGCATCGCGCTCGTGGTCGTACCGCCCGTCGGCCAGTTGCTGTGCGCCGTGGCGTGGTTGCCGTCGGCATGGATCGCGGCGGTCGCGACCTTCTTCGCCCACGCGCCATTCGCGGCCCTGCCGTGGCCCGCAGGGCTGCCGGGCGTGGGGCTCGCCGCCCTGGCCAGCGCCACCGCGCTGCTCGGGCTGCGCTGGCGGTGGGCGCTCGTGGGTCTTGCGCTGATCGTCGTCGTCTACGGGGGAGTCGCCGGCGGCGGTCGGCTCGGGCTGCTCCTCACGCGTCCGGCGGACTGGCAGGTCGCCGCCTGCGACGTCGGCCAGGGTGACGCGATTCTCGTGCAGAGCGCGGGACAGGTGATGCTCATCGACGTCGGCCCCGACCCCGAGCCCCTCTCGGCGTGCCTCTCGTCGCTCGGAGTCGGCAGGCTCGACCTCGCCATCCTGACCCACTGGGACGCCGACCATGTCGGCGGCGTCGACGCCATCGTCGGCAGGGTCGATCGAGTGCTCGTCGGCCCGGAGTACGGCCCTGCACAGGCGATGGTCGCCGAGCTCACCGCGGCGGGCGCGCTGGTCGAACGCGGGTCGGCGGGAGCGTCGGGCCTGCTCGGCGCCCTGCACTGGTCACTGCTCTGGCCGCCGGCCCGCGGCGGCCCCGAGCCCGGCAACGCCTCGGGCCTGACGCTGCGCGTCGGCTGCGCTGCCGGATGCCTCAGCGCCGTGTTCCTCTCCGACCTCGGCGAGGAGTCGCAAATGCGGCTCCCGCCGCTCGGCCCCGTCGACGTGGTAAAGGTCGCCCACCATGGATCGGCCGACCAATCCGAGGCGCTCTACCGAGAGCTGGGCGCGACCGTCGGGCTCATCAGCGTCGGCGCCGACAACGGCTACGGGCATCCCACCCGCCGGCTGCTCGACATCCTGCAGAGCGTCGGCACGGTGGTCGAGCGCACCGACGAGCACGGGCTCATTCTCGTGTCGGGCGGTGGCGGCGGAGATGTCACCGTCTGGACCGAGCGGTAGCGCTCAGCCCTGCGCGCGCCGGCCCTCTGCGGCCTCGGCAACGATGCGCGCGATCCGCTCCGCCCTCGTGGTGTCGCGCACCGCGCTCACGACTCCCCACAGCATGAACTTGCGCGCGCTCGGCGGAAAGCCGTCCCAGTTCGCGCGGGCGATCGGGTCGCCATCGAGCGCCGCCGCGAGGTCGGCGGGCTCCTCGAGATCCTCCACGGAGTCGAGGATCGTCCACCACCCGGTCGCCTTAGCCGCGGCGATGGCGGCGCGCCCTGACTCGGTCATCAGGCCGCGCTCCTCCATCTCCGCGGCCCGCGAGCGGTTCAGCCGCGTCCAGGAGCTCTTGCCCTTCCGGGGCGTGAAGAGCTGCAGGTTGCGATCCTCGTCGAGGATCGTGCTCGTGGAGTCGATCCACCCGAAGCAGATGGCCTCCTCGACGGCGTCGGGGTAGGGGCAGCGAGGGCGGCCGGTGGGGGTGCGCCACGAGCACAACCAGACACCGCGCGCCGAGGCGCTGTTCGCGGCGAGCCACTTCCGCCACTGATCGCGCGTCTCGGCGTGGATCACCTCGTAGTCGAACCGCCAGGTCGCAGGGTGGTCGGAGATGGGGTCGTTCGGCATCCGTTCAGTATGCCGACGGTCTAGGACATCTGGTGTCCGGACCGCGCTGTACCGTTGTCGTATGGCCGCCGCGAAGATCCCCACCCTCGCGTGGAACAAGGTGCGCCCCGCGCCCGTCGTGCTCGTCAGCGGCCCCGAGACCTTCCTCGCGGAGCGTGCCATCCGCGCCCTGCGCGACCTGCTCAAGGGCGAAGATCCCAGCCTCGAAGTGCACGACCTCGAGGCCGACCAGTACTCGCCGGGCGAGCTCATCACGCTCGCGAGCCCGTCGCTGTTCAACGAGCCCCGCCTCATCCGGGTGGTCAACGTCGAGAAGTGCACCGACGCGTTCATCACCGAGACGATCGCCTATCTCTCCTCACCCGCCGACGACACCTACCTCGTGCTGCGGCACGCGGGTGGGGTGCGCGGCAAGAAGCTGCTCGACACGATCCGCGGGGGCGCGGGCGGCGGCATCGAGATCGCCTGCCTCGAGCTCAAGAAAGACCAGGAGAAGAGCGAGTTCGCCGCTGCCGAGTTCGCCACCGCCGGCCGCCGCGTGACCGGTGGCGCGATCCGCGCTCTGGTGTCCGCGTTCTCCGACGACCTGGCCGAGCTCGCCTCGGCCTGCCAGCAGCTGCTCGCCGACGACTCCGACGAGATCACCGAGGTGACCGTCGAGCGCTACTACTCGGGCCGCGTCGAGACGAACGCGTTCAAGGTCGCCGACGCGGCGATCGCGGGCCGGCGCGGCGAGGCACTCATCCTGCTGCGCCACGCCCTGTCGTCGGGCGCCGACCCGGTGCCGATCGTGGCGGCGTTCGCGTCCAAGGTGCGCACGATGGCCAAGCTCTCCGGTGCCAATGCCCCCGCGGGCCAGCTGGCATCGAAGTTCGGCCTCGCGCCGTGGCAGGTCGACCGCGCCCGGCGCGACCTGCAGGGGTGGACCGACGCGGGCCTCGGCTATTCCATCGAGACGATCGCCGAGACGGATGCCCAGATCAAGGGCCTCGGCCGCGACCCGGTCTACGCGCTCGAGCGCATGATCGGCATCATCGCCAATCGCGGAGCGTGATCCCGCTGGTTGAGTAGCGCGCTCTGGCGCGCGTATCGAAACCCGCTGCGTGGGGGTTTCGATACGGCCGCGGGCGGCCTACTCAACCCGCGTTAACGACGAAGGCCCCCGCCGAAGCGAGGGCCTTCGTGGAAAAGACTCAGAGCGCCGAGACCTGCTTGGCGATCGACGACTTGCGGTTCGCGGCCTGGTTCTTGTGGATGACGCCCTTCGACGCCGCCTTGTCCAGCTTCTTCGCTGCGGTGGCGAGAGCGGCGGTGGCCGCGGCCTTGTCGCCCGCGGCGATGGCCTCGCGGGTCGCGCGCACAGCGGTCTTGACCTCGCTCTTGACGGACTTGTTGCGGTCCTGAGCCTTCTTGTTGGTCAGGATGCGCTTGATCTGCGACTTGATGTTTGCCACGTGGCTGTACCTTTTCGTTGATGGGGAGTGTCTGGGCGACCAGAGGTCGCAATTCGCGCGATGAGCACGCGCGCAAGCCAACAGGCAACATTACCGTGTTTCGCCTGCTGCCGCCACCTCGATCGACGGCGGGTGGCCGCCCGCGCAATACGGGGGTTACCCGGATGCCGCGGCGACACCGCGCTGCCTACCGTTGAGCCATGACAATCACAGACCCCACCCCCACCACCGAGACCGTCGCCACCACCACGGCGCCCGTCCGCACTCTCGGGATCGTGTCGCTCGTCCTCGGCATCGCCGGTGTCGCGACGGGATTCAACGCCGTCCTCGGCGCCGCGGCGATCGTCCTCGCGGTCCTCGCGTTCCGTCAGGAGCCGGCGAGCCGCAACTTCGCGATCACGGGCCTCGTCACGGGTGCCGTGTCGGTGGCGAGCATCACGCTCGGCGTCGGCGCGTTCCTCTGGGCGCTGCCCTTCTTCGGCTTCCTCGGCGCCTGGGGCTGGTAGCCAGCGCGGCTGGGTGGGGTGTCGGACCGCCCCACCCAGCCGTGAAACAATGGGACACCATGTCTCCGCGCGCCCTGACGTCCCTGCAGCCTGCCTCGACCGATCCCGCGTTCATCCGCAATTTCTGCATCATCGCCCACATCGACCACGGCAAGTCGACCCTGGCCGACCGCATGCTGGGCATCACCGGCATCGTCTCCGACCGTGACATGCGCGCGCAGTACCTCGACCGCATGGACATCGAGCGCGAGCGCGGCATCACCATCAAGAGCCAGGCGGTACGGATGCCCTGGGCCCTCGACAACCAGACGTACGCCCTGAACATGATCGACACCCCTGGCCACGTCGACTTCACCTACGAGGTCTCGCGCTCGCTCGCCGCGTGCGAGGGTGCCATCCTCCTGGTGGACGCCGCGCAGGGCATCGAGGCGCAGACCCTCGCGAACCTCTACCTCGCGCTCGAGAACGACCTCACGATCATCCCCGTGCTCAACAAGATCGACCTGCCTGCGGCCGACCCCGACAAGTACGCCAAGGAGCTCGCGAGCCTCATCGGCGGCAAGCCGGAGGACGTGCTTCGCGTGAGCGGCAAGACCGGCATGGGTGTGGCAGACCTGCTCGACCGTGTCGTCGAGCTCATCCCCGCCCCGAAGGGCGACCCGAACGCGCCGTCGCGCGCGATGATCTTCGACTCGGTGTACGACTCGTACCGCGGCGTCATCACGTACGTGCGCATGATCGACGGCAAGCTGACGGCGCGCGAGCGCATCCAGATGATGTCGACGAAGGCCGTGCACGAGTTGCTCGAGATCGGCGTGAGCTCGCCGGAGCCGACCCCCACCAAGGGCCTCGGCGTGGGCGAGGTCGGCTACCTCATTACGGGCGTGAAAGACGTGCGCCAGTCGAAGGTGGGCGACACCGTCACGAACGCGGCGAAGCCGTCGTCGCAGGCGCTGCCGGGCTACACCGACCCGAAGCCCATGGTCTTCTCCGGCCTGTACCCGATCGACGGCAGCGACTACCCGGTGCTGCGCGAAGCGCTCGACAAGCTGAAGCTCTCGGATGCGTCGCTCAACTACGAGCCCGAGACATCCGTTGCTCTGGGCTTCGGGTTCCGCTGCGGTTTCCTGGGGCTGCTGCACCTCGAGATCATCACCGAGCGCCTCGAGCGCGAGTTCGGCCTCGACCTCATCTCGACCGCCCCGAGCGTCACCTACGAGGTGACGACGGAGGACAAGAAGCACTTCACGGTGACCAACCCCTCGGAGTTCCCCTCGGGCACCAAGATCGCGAGCGTGAGCGAGCCCATGGTGCGCGCCGCGATCCTCGCGCCCAAGGACTACGTGGGCACGATCATGGAGCTGTGCCAGTCGCGCCGCGGCACCCTGATCGGCATGGACTACCTCGGCGAGGACCGCGTGGAGATCAAGTACACGATCCCGCTCGGCGAGATCGTGTTCGACTTCTTCGACCAGCTGAAGAGCAAGACCGCCGGCTACGCGTCGCTCGACTACGAGCCGAGCGGCGAGGCGGAGGCCGACCTGGTGAAGGTCGACATCCTGCTTCAGGGCGAGGCCGTCGACGCGTTCAGCGCGATCGTGCACCGCGAGAAGGCCTACGCGTACGGCGTGCTCATGACCGAGCGCCTCAAGAAGCTCATTCCGCGTCAGCAGTTCGAGGTGCCCATCCAGGCCGCGATCGGGGCGCGCATCATCGCGCGCGAGTCGATCTCGGCGATGCGCAAAGACGTGCTCGCCAAGTGCTACGGCGGTGACATCACCCGCAAGCGCAAGCTCCTCGAGAAGCAGAAGGAGGGCAAGAAGCGTATGAAGATGGTGGGCCGCGTCGAGGTACCGCAGGAGGCGTTCGTCGCCGCTCTCACGGGCGACGTCGAGGCCGCGAAGAAGAAGTAGGGTATCGCTCATGACTAACGCTCCCGCCGGCTGGTACACCGATCCCAGCAGCCCCGGCTACGAGCACTGGTGGGACGGCACGCAGTACACCACCTCGCGCCCCGTCGCGCAGCAGCCCCAGTACCAGCAGCCCCAGTACCAGCAGCCGCAGCAGGTCGTCGCCTACGTTCCCGTGCGCCTCGCCGGCGTCTCGCCCAAGAGCCGCACCGTCGCCTCCCTCCTGAGCTTCTTCCTCGGCGGCTTCGGCGTCGACAGGTTCTACCTGGGCAACATCGGAATGGGCGTCGCGAAGCTCCTCCTCGGGTGGCTGACGTTCGGCATCTGGCCGCTCATCGACTTCATCATCGTCGTCGCGGGCGCCGCCCACGACGGCGAGGGCCTCGCCGTCACGGAGTGGAACTAGGGCCGCCGCTGTGGGGCGCCAGTCCGGTCACGCGCATCGCCCTGAGCGGGCCGGGATCTTCATCAGATTGCGCCGACTCGTTCTCGGCAAGCGCCGCCGCGCGAGCGATACGGCGAGTTCGTCCTTCCGTGTTGCGGGTCGACTGTCACCCGGAAGCCTCGCGCCCGACCAGCTTCCGTTCGAAGAGCCGCCGCGGTAGCCGGATGCCCGCCCTCACCTTCAGCGCTGTCGGCGCCACGCGGGACCTCGCCACGGTGCCGAAGGGCTTCCGCGCCTTGGAGCGGCGCGCGGTGATCGGCCACGGCAGGGGAGCGTTCGACGCCGCAGTGCACAGCGTCATGCGCTGGGGGATGCAGACCGGCAGCGGCATGACCGTCGACGCCGACAAGGTCATCGAGGTGGGGGACCGGGTTCGCCTCACCATCCCGTTCGGACCCGTGCGCGTGCATGCTCCGGCCGAAGTCGTCTACGTCGTCGACGAGCAGGGACTGGCGGGGTTCGCGTACGGCACGCTGCCCGGGCATCCGGAGTGCGGTGAGGAGGCGTTCCTCGTCGAGCTCGCCGCCGACGGGACCGTGAGCGCGGTCATCCGTGCCTTCTCGCACCCGGCGAATTGGTTCTGGTGGCTCGGCGCGCCCGTGCTCCGGATCGCGCAGGAGCTCTACACGCGGCGCTACCTCAGAGCGCTCGCCTGACCGCCTAGTCGCGCCAGCTGTGCTTCGGCGTGTACCCGAGCAGGCGGCGGGCCTTGCCGATCGAGAGCATCGTGTCGTGCTCGCCAAGATCACCCCGCGTCTCGACGCCGGGGAACACCTCGGCGACGAGCGAGGCATTCGACCGCGTCATCACGGTGTCTGCCGCCGCGATGATGAAGGCCTCGAACACCGGCTCGGCCTTCGCGAGCGCGAGGCTCACGGCCTGCGCGCCGTCGCGAGCATCGATGTAGCCCCACAGGTTCCACTTGCGCAGCAGCGGGTCGGCGTCGAATGACGGGAACTCGGCGTAGTCCTGCGGGTCCATGACGTTCGAGAAGCGCAGCGCCGTGATGCTCAGCTCGGAGTTCCAGCGCACGAAGGTACCTGCCATGTCCTCCTCGAGGCGCTTGACCATCGAGTACACCGATTCCGGCCGGGTGTCGTACTCCTCGTCGACCGGGATGTAGGGCGGCGGGGTGTCGAACGGCAGGCCGAGCACGGTCTCGCTGGAGGCGTAGACGATGCGCCGGATGCCCGCGCGCGTGGCCGCCTGGAAGACGTTGAACGTCGTGAGCATGTTGTTGCGGAACGTCTCGGCGTCCGGGGCGAGGCCGGGCGCGGGTATCGCGGCGAGGTGCACGACGGCGTCGAGGCCCGAGTGCCTGTCCTGGATGCCGAGGAACGCGTCGAGGGTCTGGCCGTAGTCCGTGAGGTCGACCGTCGACGCCCCGGAGTCGCGCGGCGTGACACGGTCGAGCACGATCACGTCGTTGCCCTCGGCGCGCAGCGCGGCGACGACGGCCCGCCCGAGCTTGCCGTTGCCGCCCGTGACCGCGATCATTCGGTGGCGCTCACTTCGACGTCGGGGTTCTCGCCGAACTCCTCCATGCCCACGGCGTCCGCGGCGGCAGTAGCGAGGGCCGCTATCGCGTCGATGACCGCGTCGCGGCCGGATGCCAGGCTCTCGACGACCACGCGGGCGCTCGTCGCCCGCAGCTGGTCGGCCGAGTAGATGCCCGTGGCTACGGCGAGGAAGGGGATGCCCGCGGAGTCGGCCGCGAGTCCGTCGTTCGGGGTGTCGCCGATGATCACCGCGTCGTGCCCCTCCAGGGCCGTGCGCGCGCCTGCGGTGAGGTGGTGGCGCGTCGGCGACTCGTGGCCGAAGTACGAGTGCTCCCAGTCGAAGTCCTCGGGGTCGTAGCCCGCGGCGAGCAGCTTGTAGCGGGCCCTGTTGGGGCCGTTGCCGGTGAGCAGCGCGTTGGTCCAGCCGCGTTCGGCGATGGCGGCGATC
>CAIXMB010000052.1 GCA_903920435.1 uncultured Actinomycetes bacterium | reverse complement strand
GAGACGGATGTGCATCCGGGCTTCATGACCGACTGGCAGCAGCCGCTCATCGTCGCACTCACCAAGGCCGAGGGCCGGTCGGTGGTGCACGAGACCGTGTACGAGAACCGCTTCGGTTTCACCGACGCGCTCATCGAGATGGGTGCCAACATCGTCGTGCACAAAGACGGCATCGAGTCGATCAGCCGTCGCGTGCCGCGCCGCCCGCTCGAGCAGGCAGCGGTCATCGTGGGTCCGACCGATCTGCACGGCGCCGACATCGAGATTCCCGACCTGCGCGGCGGCTTCAGCCACCTCATCGCGGCGCTCACCGCCGAGGGCCAGTCGACGGTCACGAACGTGGGGATCATCAGCCGCGGCTACGAGCACTTCATCGACAAGCTCACCCAGCTCGGGGCCGACTTCGTCTACGAGGGCTAGGTACGGTGGGCGAGCCGAGGTCTGAGAAGACCCTGATCTTCAGGGTCTTCGCGTTCCTTCTGATCCCGTTCATGCAGCTCGTGGGCAAGTACACGCTGCACGGCAGCGAGAACGTGCCGAAGACCGGCTCGGTGGTCATCGCCCCCAACCACTACAGCGACATCGACCCGATCGTCATCGGCTACGCGCTGTACCGCTTGAAACGGATGCCCCGCTTCCTCGCCAAGGCGTCGCTGTTCTCGGTGCCGGTGCTGGGGTGGATGCTCACGAAGGCCGGGCAGGTGCCCGTGCAGCGCGCCGGGGGCGCCGGAGCGGACCCGCTCGCGGCCGCGCGCCGCATCGCCGCCGCCGGTCACGCCGTGGTCATCTACCCCGAGGGCACCCTCACGCGCGACCCGGACTACTGGCCCATGCGCGGCAAGTTCGGCGCGGTGCGCACGGCGCTCGACGCGGGGATCCCGCTGATCCCCACGGTGAGCTGGGGCGCCCAGCGCATCCTGCCGCGGTACGGCAAGTTGAGCCTGTTCCCGCGCAAGCCGGTGGATGTCGTGTTCGGCCCGCCGTTGGACCTGTCGACGTGGCACGGCAAGTCGTCAGACGGCAAGGCGCTCGCCGAGGCGACCCTCCTGCTCATGAATACCCTCGCGGCCATGGTCGGCGAGCTGCGCGGCGAGACCCCGCCCGACAAACGCTGGGACCCGGCGGAGCACGGCCAGAGCGAGATCGGCAATTTCGAGAAGGCGACCGCGAAGAACCCCAAGCCGAAGTCGTAGCGCCCGGCCGCCGCCGGCACGGGTGCGAGAATGGTGAGTGTGAGCAACGTCGAGGGTGTCTCCCGTAAGAAGGTCGCCGTTCTCGGTGCGGGTTCGTGGGGGACGACGTTCGCGAAGATCCTCGCCGACGGCGGTTCCGACGTCGCACTGTGGGCCCGGCGGGCCGAGCTCGCGCGCGAGATCACGCAGTCCAAGCGCAACAGCGACTACCTGCCCGGCATCAACCTGCCGCGCGGGTTGTGGGCGAGCGCCAACCTGCACGACGTGCTCGACGACGCGGAGCAGGTCTACCTCTCGGTGCCGGCGCAGTCGCTGCGTGAGAACCTGCGCATCGTCAAAGACCTCATCCCCGACTCGGCGATCATCGTCTCGCTCATGAAGGGCGTCGAGAAGGGCACCCGCGCGCGCATGAGCGAGGTGATCCTGCAGGAGCTGGGCATCGACTCCGAGCGCGTGGCCGTCGTGTCGGGTCCGAACCTGGCTCTCGAGATCGCGAAGGAGCAGCCGACGGCGGCCGTCGTGTCGTCCGATACGCGGGAGACCGCGACATCCGTGGCGATGACGGCGACCAACCCCTACTTCCGCTCGTTCGTGAACACCGATGTCATCGGCACCGAGTTCGCGGGGGTGCTCAAGAACCTGATCGCGGTCGCGATCGGCATCGTCGACGGCGTCGGCTACGGCGAGAACACGAAGGCCGCGATCATCACGCGCGGCCTCGCCGAGATGACGGATTTCGCCGTCGCGTACGGCGGCCGCGCCGAGACACTCGCGGGCCTCGCGGGGCTGGGCGACCTGATCGCCACCTGCGAGTCGTCCCTCAGCCGCAACAACACGGCGGGCCGACTGCTCGGCCAGGGCTACAGCTTCAGCGAGGTCATCAAGCAGATGAACCAGACCGCCGAGGGGCTCTCGTCCGTCGCGCCGGTGCTCGAGCTCGCGCTCGCGAAGGGCGTAGAGATGCCGATCGTGAGCCAGGTCGCCGAAGTGCTTGCGGGTACGCTGGCTCCGCGGGACATCGCCCCGCACCTCACCACCGACGACGTGCCCCAGGGAGAATGACCATGCTCACCGTCGTCCTACTCTTCGGTGGCCGGTCGTCTGAGCACACCATCAGCTGCGCGACGGCCGGCGGCGTGCTCTCGGCGATCGACCGCAGCAAGTACACGGTGATCCCCGTCGGCATCACGCTCGAGGGCGCCTTCACACTCCAGCCCGACGACGCCGAGCTCTTTGCCCTCAACCCCGACGCCATGCCGATGGTCGTCGACAACGGCTCGCGCGTGCTGTGGCCGTCGTCGACGGCCTCCCGCGAACTGCGGGTCACGGATGCCGACGGCACGACCCGCTCGCTCGGCGACGTCGACGTGGTCTTCCCCATCCTCCACGGGCCGTACGGGGAGGACGGCACCGTGCAGGGGCTGCTCGAGCTGGTCGGACTGCCCTACGTGGGCAACGGCGTGCTCGCCTCCGCCCTGGGCATGGACAAGCACTTCACGAAGCTCGCGCTCGAGGCCGCCGGCGTCTCGGTGGCACCGTGGGTCACCGTGTCGCCGGCGCAGTGGTCGCGCGAGAACGACCTGTGGCGACGTCGGGCGTCGTCGCTCGGCCTCCCCGTGTTCGTCAAGCCCGCGCGCGCCGGCTCGTCGGTGGGCGTGACCAAGGTGACCCGCGCCGAGGACCTCGACGCGGCGCTCGACGTCGCGTGGGCCGAGGACGGCAAGGCGCTCATCGAGTCCGCGATCGAGGGCCGCGAGATCGAGTGCGGCGTGCTCTCGGGCCGCGACGGCGGAGCGACCCGGGTGAGCCTGCCGGGCGAGATCGTCATCGAGGGCGACGGCTTCTATGACTTCGAGGCGAAGTACCTCGACGACTCGGCGGCGCAACTGGTGTGCCCCGCGGAGCTCGGCGACGGCGAGCTGTTCGAGATGCAGCGCATCGCCGCGCGCGCGTTCGAGGCGATCAACGGCTCGGGTCTCGCGCGCGTCGACTTCTTCTTCACCGGCAGCGAGTTCATCGTCAACGAGCTCAACACCATGCCGGGCTTCACGCCCATCTCGATGTTCCCCAAGTGCTGGGCGGCAAGCGGCCTCAGCTACCCCGAGCTCATCGACGAGCTCATCACCCTCGGCGTGGACGCTATCCGCTAGCCCGCATCCTGCAGGGCGACGCACTTGCCCACCTGCGGGATGAGCGCCACCGCGTTCGCGAGGTCGGTGAGCGCCTCGAGCCCGGAGACGCCGTCGTTGTCGACCTCCGGGTCGCCGTCGCTGTCGACGACGACCTCGACCGCCGGCGTGCGGCCGTAGGTGGTGAACACGAAGTTCGGGTCGCCGCTGTCGTCGCGGATCCAGTCCACACCGTCCACCGCCACGCACAGCGACTTCGTGGTCGGTGCCGGCGTCGGCACGCCGCAGTGCAGGATCACGCCCGTGGGGTCACCCCACGCTCCCGTCGCCTGCGCGTTCGTCTCGCGGGCGGCGAGACCGCCGACGGTGTCGGGCAGGGCGACGGTGACCCGGGCGCACAGCGGATTGGCCGCGTCGTCGGCGGGCTCGAGGGCGACTGTGGGAACGCAGCCGGTCAGGGCCAGGAGCAGCACGGGCGCGAGCAGCGCGGCACGGAGTTTCATCGTCGTCAGGTTATCGTGTGAACCATGACATCCCCCGAGACCCTCGGCTCGCTGGGGGAGTCACAGGTTCTCGCGCGCATCTTCCCGCGCCTGCCCGCCGCCGCCGCGGAACTCCTGGGCCCCGGCGACGACGCGGCGGTGGTCGCCGCCCCCGACGGCCGCGTCGTGATTACCACCGACATGATGGTGCACGGCCCCGACTTCCGCCTCGCCTGGTCGACGGCCCACGACCTCGGCTGGACGGCCGCGGCCTCCAACCTCTCCGACATCGCGGCGATGGGCGCGGTGCCGACCGCCCTCGTCGTCGCGCTCGCGGCCCCCGTCGACACCGGCATCGACTTCCTCGAGCAGTTCGCCGACGGCCTGCGCGACGGATGCCACGCCCTCTCGCCCGGCTGCGGTGTCGTGGGCGGCGACCTCTCCGTCTCCGACACCCTCACCATCGCGGTCACGGCCTTCGGCGACCTCGAGGGCCGGGCGCCCGTCACCCGCGCCGGGGCCCGGGTGGGCGATGTCGTCGCGGTCTCGGGCGTGCTCGGCGCCGCGGCCCAGGGCCTCGCACTGCTCTTCGCGAGCGCCCCAGCGCCGGATGCCGCGGCCGCCGCCGCACTCAGGCGCGAGCATCCGGCGGCAGTCGCCGCCCAGCTCACGCCGCGGCCCCCCATCGCGGACGGCCGCGCGGCCGCCCGCGCCGGCGCGACGGCGATGCTCGACCTGAGCGACGGTCTCGCGATCGACGCACGGCGGCTCGCCCGCGCGAGCGCGGTGGCGCTCGACCTGTCAGCGGTCGAGGTGGCACGCGGATCGGCCGCCCCCACGCTCGCCCTCGACGGCGGGGAGGACCACTCGCTGCTCGCGACGTTCCCGCCGGGGATCGCGCTGCCCGGCGGCTTCCGCGCCATCGGCACGGTGGTCGCGGGGGAGGGTGTTCTCGTCGACGGCGTGCCGTACCTCGAACGATCGGGGTGGGACCCCTACGCGGGTTGGGACGGCGCCGCGGGCTGAGCCCCGGTCGCGACCAGCCAGTAGAGCGCGGTGTCGCCGTAGTCCTTGCGGCGATCGAGCTCGATGCCCTCCGGCCATTCGGGCGCGGGGGTACGCGAGCTGCGTTCGAGCACGACAACCGCGTCGGGGGCGAGCCTGGGTGCGAGGGCCTCGAGGTTGTGGGTGAGTTCGGCGACGCCGAGCTCGTAGGGCGGGTCGATGAAGACGAGGTCCCAGAACGCCCTCGCCGAGGTCAGGAAGTTCTGCACGGGCGAGCCCGTGCTCTCGATGGTGGGGCGTGCGTCTTTCGGCGCGGCCTTGAGCACGAGGGCGGTGTTGGTCTTGCACGCCCGGACGTTGCGGTCCACGAGGGTGACGTGGGCGGCGCCGCGCGACGCGGCCTCGAGACCGAGGGCCCCCGACCCCGCGTAGAGGTCGAGCACGCGCATCCCGTCGATCGCGTCGCGCGATTCGAGCGCGGAGAAGATCGCCTCGCGCACACGGTCGCTCGTGGGCCGGGTGCCCGCGCCCGGCACGGCGAGGGTGAGCGAGCCGGCGAACCCGGCGATGATGCGCGTCACGACTGCCGCCAGAACTGGTACAGGCCGTAGCCGGCGCCCACGGCGCCGTCGGGCACGCCCAGCAGCGAGACGAGCCCGTTGATGCCGCTGAAGAACGCGGCGTTGAACGCCGGTATCCACAGCAGGGCGAAGAGCCCGAGCACCGCGAACGGCGCGATGCGCGCCGCCTGCGCGGCGAACGCGCGCGGCAGGTACGGCTCGATGATGCCGTAGCCGTCGAGCCCGGGAACGGGCAGGAGGTTCAGGATCGCCGACGTCACCTGCAGGAACACCAGGAACGCGACGGCCGCCCAGAATGGCGTGTTCGCCTCGCGCAGCGCGAGCGCCACGGCCAGCACGATCGCGATGGCGAGGTTGATGAGGGGACCGGCGGCCGACACCGCCGACTGGGCGAACCGGCTGCGCAGCGCCCGCCGGTCGATGAACACCGCGCCGCCGGGCAGGCCGATGCCGCCCAGCACGAGGAAGAGCAGCGGCAGCACGATGCTGAACAGCATGTGGGTGTACCGCAGGGGGTCGAGGGTCAGGTAGCCGCGGTGCGCCACCGACAGGTCGCCGTTGCGGTACGCGACGATCGCGTGACCGAACTCGTGCAGGCACAGCGTGATCACCCAGCACGCGGTAACGAAGAAGAACGCGGCGATACCGAGCCCGATACCCCACGAGAGGTTGCCGCTCCACAGCACCCAGCCCGAGAGGGCGGCCACCGCGACGATCCCGAGGAAGACCGGGCTGGGGCGCCACCCCGTGCGGCTCCGGGCCGGCGGAGCGCTGTCACCGGAGCCCGACGAGGCCGCCGGATTCACGGGGCCGAGTTGTCCGTACCGGGGTTCCGTCATGCCGCAATCCTTCCACGGCGGTCGCGGGTACCGTTGTCACGTGGCATCCCCCCTCGACGTGAAGCTCGACCGTGCGCTCGGTGATCGCACGGCGTCCGCGTTCGCCAAGGGCCTCGGCCTGCACACCGTCGGAGACCTGCTGAGCCACTACCCGCGCCGCTACGCCCGTCGGGGCGAGCTCAGCGCCCTGAGTGAGCTTCCGCGCGACGAGAACGTCACGATCGTCGCCGAGGTGCTCGAGGTGCACAACCGGCCGATGCGGGCCAAGCGCGGGTCGATCCTCGAGGTGCGCATCAGCGACGGCAAGGGCATCCTGTCGCTCACGTTCTTCAACCAGGCGTGGCGCGCCAACGAGCTGCGCCCGGGTGTGCGCGGCATCTTCGCGGGCAAGGTCGGCGACTACAAAGGCTCGGCCCAACTCGCCCATCCCGACTACGAGCTCTTCCCCGACGACGGGGAAGACCCCGACCCCGCCAAGGCCGAGGCCTGGGCCCTCCTGCCCATCCCGATCTACCCCGCCACCTCGACGGTGGCGAGCTGGCAGATCCAGAAGGCCGTGGGCGTCGTTCTCGACACCCTGGGGCCGCTCGACGACCCGGTACCGGATGCGGTGCGCCACTCCCGCTCGCTCATGCCCTTCGCGCGCGCGCTCGAGCTCATCCACCGGCCGCTCGTCGACGCGGACTGGGGTGCCGCCCGCAAGGCGCTGCGCTTCCAAGAGGCGTTCGTGCTGCAGGCGGCCCTGCTGCAGCAGCGTGCGCGGTTGCGCGAGGTGGCCGCGACGGCGCGCGAGTCCGGCCCGCTGCTCGAGGGCTTCGACGCCGCGCTGCCCTTCACGCTCACGGGCGACCAGCGCGCGGTGGGGGAGCAGATCGCTGTCGATCTCGCCGAGCCCGTGCCCATGAACCGGCTGGTGCAGGGCGAGGTGGGCTCGGGCAAGACGCTCGTCGCGCTGCGGGCGATGCTCGCCGTCGCGCAGTCGGGCGGCCAGTCGGCGCTGCTCGCGCCTACCGAGGTGCTCGCCCACCAGCACTTGCGCTCGATCGTGCGGACTCTGGGGCCTGACCTCGCGGCGCGGCTTCGCCCGACCCTGCTCACGGGGCAGCTCCCGGTGGCCGAGCGGCGCAAGGCACTGCTCGCGGCGGTGTCGGGCTCTGCCCAGATCGTCGTGGGCACCCACGCACTCCTCGGCGACAAGGTGGAGTTCTTCGACCTCGGCCTCGTCGTCGTCGACGAGCAGCACCGGTTCGGTGTCGAGCAGCGTGAGGCCCTGCGGCTGAAGGGCCGCCAGCCTCCGCATGTGCTCGTGCTCACGGCGACGCCCATCCCGCGCACGGTGGCGATGACGGTCTTCGGTGACCTGGACATCTCGTCGATCGCCGAGCTGCCCGCCGGCCGCTCGCCGATCCAGAGCTTCGTCGTTCCGCTCGCCGAGAAGCCGGGGTGGGTGGCGCGGGTGTGGGAGCGCGTCGCCGAGGAGCTCGCGAAGGGCCACCAGGCGTTCGTCGTCGTGCCCGCGATCGACCGCACCGTAACGGAGGGCGAGTTGCTCGACGCCGCGCCGGCCGCGCCCATGGCGCCACCCACCGCGAACGTCACCGACGTGCTCGCATCGCTGCGCAGCAACTCCGTGCTGGCCGGCCGTCGCATCGAGGCCCTGCACGGGCGCTTGCCGGGCGAGGAGAAAGACCGGCTGATGCGCGAGTTCGCCGCGGGTTCCATCGACGTACTGGTCGCCACCACCGTGATCGAGGTGGGCGTCGACGTGCCCAACGCCTCGACGATGGTCGTGCTCGATGCCGAGCGCTTCGGGGTCTCGCAGCTGCACCAGCTGCGCGGCCGGGTCGGCCGCGGGGGAGTGCCCGGGCTCGCCCTCTTCGTCACCACCGCCGAGGAGCTCACCCTCGCCCGCGAGCGCGTCGAGGCGGTGGCGTCCACCCTCGACGGGTTCGAGCTGGCCAACAAAGACCTCGAGCTGCGCCAGGAGGGCGACGTGCTCGGCAGCACCCAGTCCGGTGGCAGGTCGAGTCTGCGCCTGGTGCGCGTCGCCAAGGACGGCGAACTCATCGCCGAGGCGCGCGAGGTTGCGGCGGGCATCCTCGCCGACGACCCCGACCTCGCCGCGCACCCCGCGCTGCGGGCCGCGCTCGACCGGCGCTTGGATGCCGAGTCCGAGGCGTTCCTTGCAAAGAACTAGTCTCGTTGCGCACTATGACCGGAGCTTTAATAAGCCCGTAACCTCCGCCGGGTAGGGTGGCAGCATGCACAGGATCGCCGTTGTTCCTGGGTCTTTCGACCCCATCACGCTCGGCCACATCGACGTGATCGAGAGGGCTGCGGGGCTCTTCGACGAACTGCACGTGCTGGTGGTGCACAACCCCGGCAAGACCGCGCTGCTGCCGATCGCCCAGCGCGTCGCCCTCATCGAGAAGTCGGTGCGCGACGGCGGCCTTCCCGACAACATCAAGGTGACCAGCTGGAGCGTCGGCCTGCTCGTCGACTACTGCACGGATGTCGGCGCCAGCGTGCTCGTGAAGGGAATCCGCTCCCAGATCGATGTGGCCTACGAGACGCCGATGGCGATCGTCAACCGCGACCTCGCGGGCGTGGAGACGGTCTTCCTCCTGCCCAACCCGGCGCACGCCCACGTGTCGAGCTCGTTGGTGCGGCAGGTCGCCGCCCTCGGCGGTGACGTGAGCCCCTACGTGCCCGCGGCGGTCGCGAACTACCTGCAGTCCCCGCGCGAGTAGTAGTTAGTCAGCCCAGCTCAGCCCAGCTCACGCCGCCTGCAGCAGGCGCCGCAGCGCTCGACTCTTCGATTCGAGGAGTACCGGCGGGTCGGCGACCCCGGGCGGCGGGTACAACCAGTACTCCCGGCCGGTGCGGTGGATCGCCCACCCGTTGTTGTGGACGAGCAGGTGGTGGTGCCGGCACAGCAGCACCGCGTCATCGACGCTGGTGCGGCCGCCCTCGCTCCACGGAACTATGTGGTGCACTTCTGTCCAGCTCGGCGGCCGGTCGCACCCGTCGATGCGGCAGCCGCCGTCTCGCGCGGCGACCGCCACCCGCTGACGATCGCTGTGAAGCCGCTTTTTACGCCCGAGGTTGAGTACCGCGCCCTTGGCGTCGAACAGGATGGGGATGATGCCGCCGTCGCAGGCCAAGCGCTGCGCCGACGGTATCGAGATGACGACGGACTGGCCCTCGAGCTGAGCGGCCCCGACGCCGCTGGTCAGGTCGCGGGCTGCGACGAGCACGCGGACCTCGGGGCGACGCGCACCGAGGATGTGGCTCGACTCACCGCGCACCGCCACGTCGATGAGCTCGACGAGGGCGTCGAGCGCGATCTGCTCGGTCGTGCGCTCGTCGCTCATGAGTCGCTCGGCCCGCTCGATCTCCTGCGGATCGACGAAGCGCGGGCCGCCTCGCCGCGGGGAGGTTGCGGCATCGATCGCGGAAACCACGACGGCCGCGGACTCGGGGTCGAGCACAGCGACCAGTCGGGTGGTGCCATCGGCAAGACGGGTCAGGCGGGCGAAGCGCTTCTGCCGCAGCTCATGCTCCCGAAGGGCGACCCCCGCGGCATCGAGGTCGTCGCGCTTCTCCCGCGCGAGCGATGCGAGATTCTCGAGCGTGACCGACGGCACGCGGCCGAGGAGCTCGCGGGCGGCGGTCGCAAGGGCATCCGCACTGACACCCTCTGTCGGTGCACCCAGGCCGTGCCGGATGGCGTCCACGGCCTCGGCCGAGATCTCGCCGCGGCCCGCCGCCGCGAGGACCGCGGCAAGCCAGGGCTCGGCGGGGGAGTCGTAGCGGCCGGCACTGTGCGCCACGAGCGTGCCCACGCGCACGAGTCGGCGGGCCGCGGACGAGCTGGTGCCCGTGACCGTCTGGACGAGCGCCTCCGGCGTGCGCAGGCCGCGCTTCTGGGCGAGCCCCTGGTAACCGAGCTCGCGGCGCGAACGATGCGCGACCTCGGCAGCCACCGACGCCGCGGCCGTCTCCAGCAGGCGGATCGACTGCGCGAGGGACCGCTGGAGGTCGAGTAGGCCGTCGTCTGAGGCCGCCGACGCCGAGCCCGAAGCCGACTCCACGCAGCGCGCCGCGAGGGCGGCGAGCTCGGTGAGGGCGGAGGGGAGGGTCACACATATATTGTCCCAGATAATCGAACCTATGTTCTACGAATGTGGAAAGCTACTCTCCACAGATTTAGCGCGGAGGGGAGCAGCAAGCCGAAGGGGCACAATAGACACGTGACCCTCAAACTCGGATTCAAGGCATCGGCAGAGCAGTTCGACCCGCGCGAGCTCGTGGAGATCGCGGTGGCGGCGGAGGGTCACGGCATGGAGTCGGTGACAGTCTCCGACCACTTCCAGCCGTGGCGGCACGAGGGCGGGCATGCGCCGTTCTCGCTGACCTGGATGGCCGCGGTGGGTGAGCGCACGAAGACGATCACGATCGGGACATCCGTGATGACGCCCACCTTCCGCTACAACCCGGCCGTCATCGCGCAGGCGTTCGCGACGATGGGGTGCCTGTACCCGGGCCGCGTGTTCTTGGGTGTCGGCACCGGTGAGGCCCTGAACGAGATCGCCACGGGCTGGAACAAGGAGTGGCCCGAGTTCAAGGAGCGCTTCGCGCGGCTGCGCGAGTCGGTCGACCTCATGCGCGCCCTGTGGACGGGCGACCGCGTGAACTTCGAGGGTGAGTACTACACGACCGTCGACGCGAGCATCTACGACCGCCCGGATGCCCCGATCCCCGTGTACATCGCCGCGGGCGGGCCGTTCGTCGCCCGCTACGCCGGCCGCGCCGGCGACGGGTTCATCTGCACGTCGGGCAAGGGCATGGACCTCTACACGAAGGAGCTCATCCCCGCGGTCAAGGAGGGTGCAGAGCAGGCGCAGCGCGAGTTCGACCAGATCGACCGCATGATCGAGATCAAGCTCTCCTACGACACCGATGCCGACACCGCCCTCGAGAACACCAGGTTCTGGGCCCCGCTCGCGCTCAGCAAGGAGCAGAAGCACGACATCACCGATCCGATCGAGATGGAGAAGGCCGCCGACGCGCTGCCCATCGAGCAGATCGCGAGCCGCTGGATCGTCGGCAACGACCCCGACGCCGTGGTCGAGCAGATCAAGCAGTACACGGATGCCGGACTCAACCACCTCGTATTCCACGCTCCCGGGCACGACCAGCGCCGCTTCCTCGAGCTCTTCGAGCGCGACCTCGCGCCGAGGCTCCGCGCCCTGTGAACTCGCAGGCACGCATCGGTACCCTCAGCACCATGAAGAAGCTGCCCCTGCTCGTCGCCGCCCTCGCACTGCTCGCCCTCTCCGGGTGCGCCGCCGACTCCACGGCGAGCTTCACCGACGCCGACGCGCAGGAGATCCTGTTCGGCAAAGACACTCAGGCGTCGTTCGGCACCCTCGGCTACACGGCGGAGAAGAACACCCTCGCGACCGACTCGGTGGCCAACTACCTCGCGAACGTGAGTGACGCGGCCGACGTCTTCGCGCCCGCCAAGTGCGGCAACTCCGCCCGCCCGCTGCTGCTCTCCGGTCGCGACGCGAGCAGCACCGACCGGTTCTACGAGCTGCCGACCCTCGTCACCGGCTCGGCGGTAGTCACCGTGCAGGCCCGCTTGTTCTCCACGGATGCCGCGGCCAAGGCCTTCCTCACCGACTTCCACACCGCCGTCGCGGCCTGCCCGCAGTTCACCGATACGAAGGGCGGCGACACGATCGGCGTCGCGGTCGCCGTCTCCGACCAGGATCCGGACGGCCGCGGGTTCTTCATCGACACCGTCGCGGGTACGTCGGATGCGGCGCGCAGCTTCCGCACGTACATCGTGCTGCAGGGCAACCTCGCCTTCGCCGTGCAGGGCGTGGCGACGAACGACGCCGACGACAAGCTCCTGGTGAACACCTCGTCGGTGCTCTACGCGCGGGCGAGCAAGGGCTCCGCGGAGTAGCTCATCCCCGCTGGGATTGAGCGGGACTCATTTCAAATGGTAGACATAGCATCCAGTCGAAGTTGTCAGGAGAGCTATGGATGCGGGACACGTGCTCTCCGTGCGCGACTACTTCGCTCACATAAGCCTTTGGCCTCATCCGATCGCGCTCAACCCACGTGCATGGCTTAGCAACTTCGACGACGTGGACAAGGGCATCGCAAGGCATCTCCTTGATGGCTTCGTTTACATGAATTCACGTCTCGTTGACAGGTGTTTTCACGCAGCCTTCAGGCGACTCGGGACACGTCAACTCGCTGAGACAAGCGCTGAAAGCGCGGAAGAGCGGTGGACCGAGCTTCGAGACCACGCCCTCTTTAGCTTTCCCTCGATAAACCCAACCGACTCGGGCCACATGTTTGTCCGCATCATGCGCGATGACTTCGGAGTCGACGAAGGGCGAATTTACGAGCTTGATGACCTTGTCGCGGAACTCACCGGGTTGACCACTCCACCACCTGTTGTACTTGTAGACGATTTCATCGGAACCGGTGATCAGTTCCTTCGAACCGTGCGGAAGCCCTGGGCTGGCGGGACTTCGCTCCTTGATGAGATGTCTCGACTTGGGGTAACGTCGGCCCACTACGTCGTGGCCGTCGCCAGTGGGATGGCCAAGGATCGTATCGAAAGCAGTTCGCCGTTCGGTGTTTCTGCTGGAAATGTGCTGCCGTCGAGTTCGTCGCTTCGAGCACCTAACACACACTTGGTCGCACCTTCCATACGGGCCGCCGCGGTCGATCTTGTTGAGAGATATTCGCGAGTGGCGGGCATCCCCGAACATATGGTGTGGGGCTATCGGGGCTCCGGTCTCGCGGTTTCTTTTGAGCACAAGACGCCGAACAATACGTTGCCGCTGTTCACCTGGAAGGAGAACGGATGGATCCCATTGACGACGCGCTAGCGCTCGGCGCTTCACCGCAAAGGTTGGTCGCGGAGATCACGAATCTGTTTGGGATGTATCGGGCTGAGTACGCAGACACGACGATTGCACGTGTCTTTCAGGAACCGATATTTTGGCAATCGCTAACGGATCGCCGACCGACCTTCCTGGTGGGTGGTCGTGGCACAGGCAAAACGGTTGCTTTGAGGATGGTTGCATACGACGGGCAGCGGGCGCTACACGGCGATTCAATCGACAGGTGGCCAGTTCTCGGAATCTATTGGAGGATGAGTGTTCTAGCGCTATCTGCGTTCAAAGGACCGAGGCTCGACGAGAGCGAGTGGACGCGGCTTTTTTCGCACTGGGTGAACCTCCAGCTGGTCGGTCGCATATTGCGGTTCGTATCGTGGCGCAAGACTGAAATGGGCCAGGAGACATCGGTTGATGGCTCGGCCATCAGACGGACAGCCTTGTCTTTGGGGCTAGTCCCCACCGAGGACTACGCCGAACTGAGCAACCGCGTCGAAGATCATCTGGCTGAGTTCCAAGCGCTCATAAACAATACGTCGACCACATTGCCGAGCATCACACTGTCGATGTTGGGCGCTCCCCTAGAAACAGTGCTCCAGGCGTTGAGCGGGGACCCAATCTTCAGCGGCCGACTTCTCGCGATTTGCCTCGACGAGTTTGAGAACCTCGAGACCTATCAGCAGCGAGTAGTCAACAGCCTGCTCAAGCATGTAGGAGATGCGCCCTACACCCTAAAGATCGGTGTGAAACCAACCGGCATCCGAGATCGACACACACTGAATGCCCACGAGTCGATCAGCGCCGTGGCAGATTACGCCCTCCTCGAGATTGTCGAGCACCACAAAGAACAAGGTTTCGCGGCATTTGCGGAGCGTGTGTGTACCGAGCGCCTACAGTTGCTTAGCTCGGCGTTCGAAAAGACCCTTCCAATCACTGCGCTCTTTGAAGACCTAAGCGACGAAGAAGAGGCAGCGAGGTTGGGCGTCGACGCGCGCCTTCTGGACTTACGCTCGAACCTTGTGGACCAAGGGGCGACCGCAGAGGATCTTCGCGAGTTCGACCGGATGGGGCGCGTTTCTTCCTTCCTGATCGGTTACTGGGCGCGGTCCACTAGCGTGCGCGAACTCGCAGTCCTGAGAGAAGCGGTGGAAAGGCCGAAGGCCTGGGCCAATCGTGTCAACAATTACGGCTATGCCGCAATGTTTACGATTCGTGAAACTACCGGCCCAACCGTAAGGAAGTACTTCGCTGGCTGGTCGACTATGGTCTTGCTCGCGGACGGGAACATCCGGTATCTGCTGGACCTTGTGAGTACGGCGTTGACACAGCATGTGCAGTCAGGAAACGACATGACTGTACCCGTTGACGCTTCTGTGCAGACGCGAGCGGCGGCCAATGTCGGCGAGAAGCTTGCCTTTGATCTGGAGGGTCAGGACGATCTAGGTCGACAGATCATGCTCCTCGTGCTTGGACTCGGCCGAATCCTGGGAGTCATGGCCAGAGAGCCTTGGGGGCATACTCCCGAGGTGAATCAGTTCAGACTCGACCGAGACGGTGAGGACGAGGGTTTTGAGCGGCTTCTCAATGCCTCAATCATGCATTCGGGGATCGTACGATTCCCCGGCGACAAGAGGGCCGCCGCGTCCGGTGAGACGCGAGCATACGACTACCAACTCCACCCGATCTTCGCTGCATATTTCGAATACAGTCATCGTCGAAAACGACGCTTCTTGCTATCGGCCGCGACGCTGACTTCCTTGGCTGACGCCAGCACTGCAGGACGGACGATCGAGCGCATCCTGAGATCACACAAGCGGTCGACCTTGCAATACACCCCTGGCCAGTTGTTCGATTGGCCCGGCGTTGGTTGACCTCGGCCCTTCGTTCACGCGTGAGATCTCCGTCGCGAGATTCGAAGTCCCAGAAGGCGCCAGCTATCTCCGTGGGCACGCTGTTCCGGAGGAGCGATCCGTCGGCGGTCCTGTTTGGCGCGCGCGGCAAGAAGCCCGGCGAGTCACCTTCGAGGTGGTGACGCAGGAGGACGCCGAATGGATAGAGGTCGAGCACTCTGCAGGGGACTTTGAAAGGATCTATCTCCATGATCAGGGAGCCATTAGTGGCTGGCTGGCATCGCTGGCGGAGCCGATCTTTGTTGACATGACGTCACTGGCACTGCGAACTTGGGCTCCAATCCTCCGTGCGGCGCTCTCGGTCGGCGCCAAATTTCGGTTCGTATACGTCGAGCCGAGCGACTACGTGCGTCAGCTGGGTGGTCGCGATTTTTCTCTCTCCGACTACACCGAGGGCATTTCGAGCATCCCTGGGTTCGCCTCCGTCGCATCAATCACTGACGAACCAGTTCCGCTCATCGCGATGCTCGGATTCGAGGGCGCACGCCTCACACGAATCATTCAGCGCCTAGAGCCGCCACCTGGCCAAACATTTCCCGTAATCGGGGTACCCGGCTACAAGGTCGAGTTTCCCTTCTATAGCTATGAGGGCAATCAGCGAGAACTGGAACAGAACTTTCTTTACTCGCAGGTGGTTCATGCGCGCGCAAACTGCCCATTTGAGGCTTTCGTGGCGCTTAGTAACATCCGCGCTGCGCTCGGCGGTGTGCGCCTTCAGGTGGCGCCGATTGGCACCAAACCGCACGCCGTCGCTGCGGCCCTTTTTGCGCTCGCCTGCGACGGTGACGTTGAGCTCATTTATGATCACCCCAAGAGGGCAGCCAGACCGACTCAAGGGGCTTCGCGCGTCTGTGTCTACTACATGTCGGAGTTCATCCAGTCGCGTGCGTACACGGCGGTGAGTGCTGCGTGAGATCTGCACTCGACCAAGTCGACACTCCGGTCCGGATCGCTCGCTTGATTGCGGAACAATTGATCGATGTCGATTCAGGTCGTGTTTTCGACCCGACCGTCGGAGAAGGTTCATTGCTGCTCGCGGTGCAGGAGGTCCACGGAAACGGCGCCCTGGAGTATGTGGGTGCCGATATTGATCGGCATCGAGTCGCTCGACTGCGCGAAAGACAGCCTCAATGGATCGTGAGCGAGGCCAATGCCTTGGACCCGAAGTCCAGGTCTCAATCGCGTGCGTGGCGCGCGGTCCAAACCAGTTGCGAAGCCGTGGTTTTCAACCCTCCCTTCTCGTTCCGGGGGAATGGGGGCGTGAGGTTGGAGCTCGGTGGAGTTCAAAGAACGCTGAGCCCGGCGACGGCGTACGTGGCGTTGTCCTTGGACGTTGCGAAGCCAGCGCGACAGATGATCGGAATACTGCCGGCCGGCTCCTTCGCAAACAAGCGCGACCTAGAGTTCTGGGAGTGGATCGAAAGACAACGGTCGCTGGAAGTGCTTCGGTCACTTCCGCGAGGAACGTTTCCGGGTGTGTCGGCCAGTTCCCTGTTAATCCGAATCGGCGGTGTAAATTCGGGAGCAGGTCGGCTCCCGCCGAATAGGACCGCGCCGCCGCTGCAGCCCAACGAATGCGTGTGCGTTGACGTCATTCGGGGCCGAGTGCAGGTTCACCGGCACCAAGAGCTCGAAACTCTCGTACATACGCGGAATCTCGGCGCGGACTTGGATTCAGTTCGACGCGGCAGCTTGGACCCTCGCGCAGTCGAGGGTCGCGTTACGCTGCTACCTCGGGTCGGCAAGCCCGATGTGCGGAAGGTTCAGATAGCGTCCGGGCGGATGCTGTTGAGCGACTGCGTATTTGCCCTAAGAGCTCTCGACAGAAACGTTGCGGACCGATTGCACGAATTGCTGCTGGAGTCGTTCGCGCACTTGGCATCCGGCTACGCGGGGACTGGAGCGCCGCATCTGACTCTGCAGCGACTCGAAGTGATCCTGCGCTTCTTAGGCTTCGAACCGCGGCAGGCTGGACCCAGCGACATGATGAGCGAATGTTCATGTGGCTCGCAGGATAGAACGAGCGCCGCCTAAGGGCGAGCAAGGGCTCAGCGGAGTAGTCGTGCCTCGCGAGGCGC
Organism: uncultured Actinomycetes bacterium; assembly: GCA_903920435.1. Taxonomy (GTDB): domain Bacteria; phylum Actinomycetota; class Actinomycetes; order Actinomycetales; family Microbacteriaceae; genus Rhodoglobus. The sequence continues at coordinate 19,447 of CAIXMB010000052.1, read as the reverse complement.
GAGAATAGTCCCATGACGCTCCCGCACATCGGCTATGCCGCCATGCTCGAGCGCTTCGGCCCGAACGAGGCGATCGACCTCACCCGCTACGCGGAGGCCCGGGGCTTCCAGGGTGTCATGGCCACCGACCACTTCCAGCCCTGGCTGCCGCACCAGGGTGAGGCGTCCTTCGTGTGGAACGTCCTCGGTGCTCTCGGCCAGGTCACCACCGGTGATCTCGGCACGGGCGTCACGACCCCCACGTTCCGCTGGCACCCGGCGATGGTCGCGCAGGCGAGCGCGACGCTCGCGGCGATGTACCCGGGGCGGCACTGGCTGGGGCTCGGCAGCGGCGAGGCGCTGAGCGAGCACGTGGTCGGGCAGTACTGGCCAGAGCCGCACGAGCGCATCAACCGCATGTTCGAGGCCGTCGACATCATCAAGAAGCTGTTCGCCTCGGGCCTCGCGGGCAAAGACGTGCGGCACGAGGGCCAGTACTACCGGCTCGAGTCCACCCGGTTGTGGACGATGCCGGAGCACGCCCCGAGCATCCTGGTCGCGGCATCCGGCCCGGTCGCCGCGAAGCGCGCAGGGCGCACGGTCGACGGGCTCATCACCGAGGGGGCCACCCTCGACAAGATCGCGCCGCTGCTGCAGCGGTTCGCGGAGGGCGCGCGCGAGGTGGGCCGCAAGCCCGAGACGCAGACCCGTGTGCTCCGCCTCAACCTCAGCTGGGCGCCGACCGCCGAGGAGGCGATGGCGAGCGCCCTCGCGGAGTGGCCGAACGGCGCCATGCGCTTTTCGAAGAGCGACGTGCGCTCGCCGTTCGAGCTCGAGCAGCTGGCCAAACTCGTGCGCCCGGAGGATTTCGAGGGCCGGATGCTCGTCTCCGACGATCCCGACGAGCACCGCGCCCACATCCAGCGCTTCCTCGACCTCGGGTTCGACAGGGTGTACCTGCACAATGCCGGCCGCAACCAGAAGGAGTGGATCGACGTGTTCTCCCGGGACGTGCTGCCGAAGCTGGTGCGCTGATGCTCACGGTGTGGGCGGTGGAGGGCATCCCCGAGATCATCGCGGGCGACGACCTCGCGACGATCATCGGCGATGCGGTCTCGGCAGGCTCGACCACCGGGCTGGAAGACGGCGACATCCTCGCCGTCACCTCGAAGATCGTGAGCAAGGCCGAGGGCAGGCTCGTGCGGGCCGCCGACCGGGAGGACGCGATCACGGCCGAGACCGTGCGCATCGTCGCGACCCGCGGCGCCACCCGCATCGTCGAGAACAAGCTGGGCCTCGTGCTCGCGGCCGCGGGCGTCGACTCGAGCAACACCCCCGAGGGCTACGTGCTCCTGCTGCCCGAAGACCCGGATGCGTCGGCCCGCGCGCTCGCGTCCGCGCTGCGCGAGCGCTTCGGTGTGGCCGTCGGCGTCGTGATCACCGACACCCTGGGGCGGCCGTGGCGCGAGGGGCAGGCCGATGCGGCGATCGGGGCTGCGGGCATCCGTGTGCTCGACGACCTGCGGGGCACCACCGACGCCAACGGGCGTCAGCTCGAGGCGACCATCGGTGCGACCGCCGACGAGATCGCCTCGGCCGCTGACCTCGTGAAGGGCAAGTCGGGCGGGCTGCCCGTGGCGGTCGTGCGCGGCCTCGGCCACGTCGTGGGCGAGCTCGACCTGCCGGGTGCCCGGTCGCTCGTGCGATCGTCGGAGAGCGACATGTTCCGGCTCGGCACCAGGGAGGCCTGGAACGAGGGCTTCGAGGCCGGACTGCATGCAGCCCGCCAGTAGCTGGACGATCGTCGTGCCGGTGAAGGGCACCGACGCGGCGAAGTCCCGGTTCGGGGCCGATGCGCGGCGCCTCGACCTCGCCGAAGCGATGGCGCTCGACACCGTCGAGGCCGCCCTGCAGGTCGCGGCAGTGCTCGTCGTGGGATCGGGCGATCTGTCGCCGTTCGCCGAGCTCGGCGCGCTCACCATGCCCGAGGAGCCGGGAGACGGCCTCAACGGCGCCATCGAACGCGCGGTCGCCACGGTGCAGGGCAGCGTCGCCGTGCTCCTCGCCGACCTGCCGGCGCTGCGCCCCGACGAGCTGGCGGCCGCGCTCGTGGAGAACAGCATGGTGCCGGATGCCGACGGCACGGGCACCACGCTCATCACCGGTCGCGTCCCGGCGTTCGGTGCCGGATCCCGCGCGGCGCACCGCGCCCTCGGCTACCGCGAGCTCGAGCTCCCCGCGACGAGCGGACTGCGGCTCGACGTCGACTCGCCGGAATCCCTCGCGGCGATCCCGCCCGCGCGACTCGGGCCGCGCACGCTCAGACTGCTGTAGCGGCGCGCACGATCTCCGCGGTCGTGGCTGGGTCGGTCATCCACAGCGGCACGGCCGCGGCACGGATGCCCGCCCCCTCGATCACGGGGACCACCGCCGCGTCCGCGGAGTCGACGAGCCAGGCGTCGAGTAGCCCGCCGCGCGAGCGCGCGCCGTAGTGCAGCGCGACGGCGTCCGCCGCCGTGGCGACCCCGATGGCCGTGAGGCACGCGTCGGCCATACCCCGCACGACGGCGCCGGCGATGATCGGGGAGAGTCCGATGACGGGGGCCGGGGCATCCGTGATCGCCTGTCGGATGCCCGGGATCGCGAGGATCGGCGCGATCGACACGACGGGGTTCGAGGGGGCGACGAGGATGAGGTCGGCCGCGGCGATCGCCTCGAGCACGCCGGGCGCGGGGGTCGCCGCCTCCGAGCCGCGGTACTCGAAGCCGAGGGCGGGGATCGCCGCGCGGTGCCGGGTCCACCACTCCTGGAAGTGCATGGTGCCCTCGGCCGTCAGCACGTGCGTCTCGATCTCGTCGTTCGTCGAGGGCACGAGGGTCACACCGAGCGGCCAGCGCTCGGTGATGCGGCGCGTGGCCTCGGCGAGGCCGAGACCCTCGCGCAGGTAGTGGGTGCGCGTGAGGTGCGTGCCGAGGTCGAGGTCGCCGAGGGTGAACCACGGCCAGCCCACGCCGTGGGCGCGCAGCTCGGCGCTCACCCGCTCGGTCTCGCCCGCGCGGCCCCAGCCGCGCTCGGTGTCATTGACCCCCGCGAGCGCGTACATGATCGAGTCGAGATCGGGTGCGATGCGCACGCCGGTGAGCCACATGTCGTCGCCGACGTTGACGATCGCCGTGATCTCGGTGCCGGTTCCCGCGAAGTGCTCACGCACGCCGAGCAGGAATCGTGCGCCACCGACGCCTCCGGAGAGAACTGCTACTTTCACTGGTCAACCGTAGCTGGATAGGGTCGGAGTATGGCTCAGATTGTCTCGCTCATCTATCTGGCGATCTTGATCTTCGCGCTCGTCGACATCATCACGTCCGACAACTGGCGCATCCGGTACCTCCCCAAGTTCGGCTGGGTGCTGCTCGTCGTGTTCCTGCCGCTCATCGGTTCGCTGCTCTGGCTGTTCCTGGGCAAGGATCGCGGTGTCGCCGAGGCGCTCGGGAGTTTCGGCGATCCGCGCCGCGAGGCGGCAGTCGTGCGGCAGTCGAGCACGGAGGACGATCTCGCCGCGATCGACCGCGAGATCGAGTTCCACGAGAAGCAGGCCGAGATCCGTCGGCTCGAGGCGCAGCTCAAGGCGAAGCGGGCGAACCCAAACCCGTGAGCCTTCCGCAGCGAACTCCCAGCGTGACCCTTTCGTTACCCGTGGCAGACTCGTAGCGTGTCCAACCTCGAGATGCAGCACGATGGCGTGCCCGCGGCAGCCATGACCTACGACGCCTTCCACGCGAAGGCGCAGGCGATCATCTCGACCATCGAGACGGTCATCGACGGTAAGCGCGACGCCGTGGAGATGGCACTCACGGTGCTCCTGGCCGAAGGGCACCTCCTCATCGAGGATGTTCCGGGCGTCGGCAAGACCATGCTCGCCCGCGCCCTGGCCCGCACGGTCGACTGCTCGGTGTCGCGCGTGCAGTTCACGCCCGACCTGCTGCCCGCCGACATCACCGGGGTCTCGGTCTACAACCAGGCCGAGCGGGTGTTCGAGTTCAAGCCGGGGCCGATCTTCGCCAACATCGTCATCGGCGACGAGATCAACCGCGCGAGCCCGAAGACCCAGTCGGCGATGCTCGAGAGCATGGAGGAGCGGCAGGTCACCGTCGACGGCAGCAGCTACTCGCTCGCCGCGCCCTTCATCGTCATCGCCACCCAGAACCCCATCGAGATGGAGGGCACCTACCCCCTCCCGGAAGCGCAGCGAGACAGGTTCATGGCGCGCATCTCGATGGGCTACCCGGATGCCACGGCCGAGCTCGCCATGCTGCGCACGCGGGCCACCTCGAGCCCCCTCGACGCCGTGCGCCCCGTGGTCGACGCCACGGAGCTCGGCGACATGATCACCACGGCCCGCGCGGTGTACGCCAGCCGCGCCGTCGAGCAGTACGCCGTTGCGATCGCCAACGCCACGCGCGAGGACCGCGACCTGCGCCTCGGGGCGAGCCCGCGCGCGACGCTGCAACTCGTGCGTGCCGCCAAGGCGCGCGCCGCGCTCGACGGCCGCGAGTTCGTGCTTCCCGATGACATCGACGCCCTCGCGATCCCGGTGCTGGGCCATCGACTTATCGCCACCCGCCGGGCGGGCGCCGGGTCATCCGTGCTCTCGGGGTCGAGCGTCGCCGACATCATCGCGCGCATCATCGCCGACACCCCCGTCCCGATTAGCGCGTCGTCCTAGGGCTGTCGGGATGAAGGCCCCTCGGGCGCGCGCGGGATTCACGCGCCGTGGCACGGTCTTCCTCGTCGCGTCCATCGTCACGACGGTCATCGCCTACGCCGCAGGACTGCGCGAGCTGCTGTACGTCTCGATCCTGCTCGCGGTGCTGCCGATCGCGGCCTTCATCCTCGTGTGGCGGGCGCGGCCCAACCTCCGGGTGACGCGCAGTTTCAGCCCGCACATCCTGGAGGCGGGCGCGGGCGCCACGGCCACCCTGCACGTCGAGAACCGCTCATACCGGCGCAGCGCCCGGTCGCGCTGGCGCGACACGCTGCCGTGGGGGCGAGGGGCGACTCCCGACGCCGACCTGCCCGCGCTGATGCCGAGGGGCGTGCGCTTCACGGGCCGGGGCAACGCGGCGACCCTTCGCTACGAGTTGCGGCCACCGCGGCGCGGGGTGTTCTCCATCGGTCCGCTCGGTGTCGACGTGGCCGACGCCCTCGGGCTCGCGAAGAGCTCGCTCACCACCGGTGAGCCCCAGTCGATCGTCGTCACCCCCGAGGTCGTTGCGCTTCCCGCATCCGGGTTGACGGGCGATGGCGCCGAGGGCGAGGCCCGCCTCGTGCAGCGCCGGTCGGCGGGCGACGACGATGACACGATCACGCGCGAGTACCGCTCGGGCGACGCCATGAGGCGCGTGCACTGGCGCGCCACGGCACGGCACGGTGACCTCATGGTGCGGCAGGAGGAGCAGCGCACGCTGCCCGAGGCGCGCATCATCGTCGACACGCGCCGGGTCGGCTACCACGACGTGAGCACCGACCCGTTCGACGAGGTCGAGAGCGAGTCGTTCGAGTGGGTGGTGCGCATGCTCGCCTCCGTCACGCTTCATCTGCGCCGCGCGGGCTTCATCGTGACCGTCATCGAGACCGGAGCCCCGCAGCTCGCGGCGCTCGGGCGCAAGGCGCGGCGGTCGTGGGGCGACGAGGAGTTCCTCGTGAGCCTCGCCTCGTTCGACCTCGTGCACGATGTGACGCTGCGCCACCCCGCGTCGCGCCGCGTCGGTCCGACCATCGCGCTCCTCGGGTCGCCGGATGCCGCGACCCTCGACTGGCTGGCGGGCCAGGCCCGCGCGGGCCAGACCTCGGTGGCGTACCTGGTCGCCGGAGTCTCGTCGGTCGACATCATCAACCGCCAGTTCGGCGTGCACGCCATGGGTACCACCGACGCCGCCGAGCGCCTCGCCGAGGCCGGCTGGCTCGCGGTGCCCGGGCGCGCAGACGACGACCACGCCTCGGCCTGGCAGGCGGTCGTCTACGAGACGGGTCGGTCGCGTGCCGGAGCGTAGGACCACCGGCAGCCCGCCCGCCCAGCGCACTATCGGCCTCGACTGGATCACGAGCGGCCTCCTGCTCGTGGCGGTCGGAGCGTCGACGGCCGCGCTCGGCAGCATCCTCACCGACGTGCAGTGGTGGCTCGTGGGCATGCTGGTGGCGACCGTGGTGCTCGGCACAGCAGCCGCGGTGCGCTCGTTCACGCGACGCAGGATCTGGGGCAGCGTCGGTGCGGTGCTCGCGACGATCGGCACGGTCACGCTCTTCTTCGCGCCGGGGTCGGCGATCCTCGGGTTCATCCCCACCTTCGACACCATCGGCGCCCTGCACGAGCTCGAGGTCGCGGGCGCCGAGTCGATCGCCAACCAGTCGCTGCCCGCAGACGCCGACCAGGGCATCGTGTACCTGTTGTGCCTCGGGGTCGCCGCGATCTGCATCGTGCTCGACCTGGTGGCGGTCACCCTCCGGGTGCCGGCGTTCGCGGGCATCCCGCTCGTGGTGCTCCTCGTCGTGCCGAGCATCGTCGACCCGACCCTCGAGGACGGCCTGTACTTCGCCCTCACCGCCGCGGCCTTCATCGCGCTGCTTCTCGTGCGCTCCCGGCCGGCCGGCCGTGGCGCCGCGCTCGGCATCGGCACCGCCGCCGTCCTGATCGCGCTCATCATCCCGTCGGCACTGCCCCCGGTGACCCTGCCGGAGAACACGGGCAGCGGCGGCCCGGCCGCGGCGACCGGGCTCAACCCGATCATCACGCTCGGCGACGACCTGCGCCGGGGTGACCCCGCCCTCGCCCTCACCTACACGACCACCCAGGAGGGCGGTCTCTATCTGAGGCTGACCGCGCTGGACGACTTCACGGGCGCGTCGTGGAAGCCGAGCTCGGCCGAGGTCATCCCCGGTAACGACGTCGCACTCATCGGCGCCGCACCCGGGCTGGGAGACGCTGTCACTCGCACGACGGCGACCACCGAGGTGACCGTCGCCAACGTCCTCAGTCGCTGGCTGCCGGCGCCCTACGCGCCCACGAGCATCACGGGGCTCGACGGCAGCTGGTCGTGGGAGCCCGACGCGCTGGCGGTGCGCACCGACTCGTCCAACGCACGCAACCAGGACTACGAGGTGCAGAGCGTCACGATCACCCCGTCGGTCGACCAGCTGCAGGCAGCGGGAACGACCGTCGACCCGGGGCTCGAGCGCTACCTGGAGATACCCGACGATCTCCCGCCCGTGGTCGCGCAGACCGCGCTCGAGGTCGTGGGCGGCGCGGCGACCAACTACGACAAGGCGATAGCTCTGCAGTCGTACTTCCTGAGCGACCAGTTCACCTACTCGGAGGACGCCCCGGTCGAGAACGGCTACGACGGGTCGGGCGCATCGGTGCTCGCCGCCTTCCTGGAGGCGAAGTCCGGCTACTGCGTGCACTTCTCCTCGGCCATGGCCTCGATGGCGCGCACGCTGGGGATCCCCGCGCGCGTCGCCGTGGGCTTCACCCCCGGCGAACCGTCGACGCTCCCCGACGGCGGCGGGCTCGAGTACCGGGTGTCGACGCACAACCTCCACGCGTGGCCTGAGCTCTACGTCACCGGCATCGGCTGGGTGCGCTTCGAGCCCACTCCCGGGCGGGGGATCGTTCCCGCTTTCGCGCCACTCGCCGTCGACGACCCGGCGACCCCCGACGTCGACGAGTCCGTGCCGACCCCCGTCGCGACCAGCACCCCGGCACCGTCGACCGCGCCGAGCGCCGTGCCCACGGATGTCCCGACCCCGAGCGCCACGGCGGGCGCGCTGCCGGATGCCCCGTCCCGCACGATCTCGTGGTGGTGGGCGGTGGTGGCGGCACTCGCCGCCCTGCTCCTGGCCCCGGCAGTGGTGCGCGGCATCCGTCGCTCGAGGCGGATTGCCGCGGCATCCGGCGGCTCCGCTGCCGCCGCGTGGGACGAACTGCGCGACACCGCCGACGACCTCGGGCTCGCGACCAGTGTCACGCGCACGCCGCGCCAGCTCGCCCTCGATCTCGCGCCGCACCTCGACGACCGCGGGGCCGCCGCGCTCACGCGTCTCCGGATCGCCCTCGAGACCGAGGCGTTCCACGACCGCTCCGCCGCGCCCGCCGCGCGCGATGTCGCCGCCGTCACGTGGTCGCTGCGGCGCAAGGCGGGGCCGATGCGCTCGGCCGTCGCGTTCCTGCTGCCGCGCTCCCTCTTCGCGGGCTGGCTGCCCGAGCCGTCGCGCCCGGTCGAGTAGGCCGCGCTAGCGCCCGTATCACCAGCGCGGCCGACGCGTCGCTTTCGGGGTGAGGCGCCAACGCGCGTCGGCGCGCGGCCCCGCTACCGGCGCGCGAGTAGGCGGGTCGTTAGTCCAGCGGGCTGAACGCGAGCACCCGCCCGCCGGTCACGGGGTTCACGAGCACGGTCGCCTGCACGCCGTACACCGCCCGCAGCAACTCGGGTGTCAGCGTCTGCGCCGTGGGGCCGGCCGCGACGACCTTCCCCGCGCTCAGCACGATCACGTGCTCGGCGTAGGTTGCCGCCAGCCCGAGGTCGTGCAACGCCGCGAGCACGGTCATTCCGCCCGCGGAGAGCGTGCGCAGCAGGGTCAGCGCGGTGAGCTGCGCCCCGATGTCGAGGTGGTTCGTCGGTTCGTCGAGCAGCAGGAGCGACGGCTCCTGGGCGAGGGCGCGGGCGAGCAGCACGCGCTGGCGCTCGCCGCCGGAGAGTGTGGCGAACTCGCGGTCGGCGAAGGCAGCGGTGCCCGTGGTCTCGAGGGCGGCGTCGACGGCTGCGGTGGACCCGCCGCTCCACACACCCTCGTGGGGTAGGCGGCCGAGGCCGACCACCGCTCGCACGCTCATCGCCGTGTCGGTCGACGTGTCCTGCTCGACGAACGCCACGATGCGCGCCCGCTCGCGCCGCGGGGTCGCGAAGAGATCAGCTCCGTCGAACGAGACGGTGCCGGCGTCGGGGCGGTGCACGGCCGCGAGCGTGCGCAGCAGTGTCGACTTGCCGGCGCCGTTCGGGCCGACGAGCGCGGAGACACTGCCAGCGGGAACCGAGCAGTCGACGCCGTCGATGATGAGCTTCTGCCCTGCGGTGATCCGGATGCGCGACGCGTCGAGGCTCATGTCGCACTCCGGCGCCGACCGAGCAGGAAGGCGAAGAGCGGGGCACCGATGATGGCGGTCACGATTCCGACCGGGAGCTCGCGCGGGTCGAAGAGACTGCGCGCGGCAGTGTCCGCCCAGAGCAGGAAGATCGCCCCCACGAGTGCGCTGAGCGGCAGGAGCGCGCGGTGGGCCGGGCCCACGAGCAGCCGCACGCCGTGCGGCAGGATGAGGCCGACGAACCCGATCGATCCGCTCACCGAGACCATCGCCCCGGTGAGTAGCGCCGTGGCCGCGAGCAGGCCCCAGCGGGTCGCGGGCACGTTGATGCCGAGGGCGGCGGCCGAGACATCCCCGAAGGCGAAGGCATCGAGCACGCGGCCGGTGAGCATGATCGGGATGCCCGCCACCACGAGTGCGACGACGGCGATGGCGACAGCGGGCCAGCGGGCGCCCGCGAGCGAGCCGAGCAGCCAACCGAGTATCTCGCGGTACGAGTCGCCCGTTGCCGTCCAGAAGATGATGAGGCTCGTGATGGCGGAGGCCAACGACGAGACGGCGAGACCGGCGAGCACCGTGCGTGTCGGCGTGATCGCACCGAGCGAGCTCGCGAGCAGGAGGGTGAGCAGCAGCGCGACCATCGCCCCGAGGAACGCCGCGAGCGGCAGCACGACCGATGCCCCGAGCAGCACGACGCTCACGGCGCCGAGCGACGCGCCCGACGACAGCCCGAGCAGGTACGGGTCGGCGAGCGGGTTGCGGGTGATCGCCTGCATCACGGCGCCCGCGATCGCGAGACCAGCGCCGACGGCGGCGGCGGTGAGCACGCGCGGCAGGCGCAGCTCCCACACGATGCCGTCGCGCAGCACCGGCAGCGGCGAGTTACCGAGGCCCAGGTGGCTGCCGATCGAGCCCCACACCTCGCCGAACGTGATGTTCGCGGGACCGATGGTGACCGCGACCACGATCGACAGCAGGAGGGCTGCGCCGAGCGCCGCCCCCACCAGCACCGGCCTACTGCGCATCGAGCTCCGCGATCTGCTTCGACAGGGATGCCGCGGCCTCAACCGTGCGCACGCCGGCCTCGCTCGACGCGAACGGGAGCACGAGGTACCGCTTGTTGACCACGGCATCGAGGTTAGCCGTAGCCGGATTCGTCTCGAGCCTCTCGATCTTCGACTCGGCGGTGTTCCAGCTCGCGTCGATGAGCACGATGAAGTACGGGTTCGCGTCGACGACCGCCTCCCAGCTGAGCGGGGCCCAGGTGGCGTTCACGTCGGCGGCGATGTTCTTCAGCCCCACCGTGTCCATGACGAGCTCGGGCGCGCCGATCCCCGCGCCGGAGTACGGGGTGTCGGAGCCCGAGGAGTACCAGAACGCCGTGCGCCCGTCGCCGTCGGCGTCGATCGAGTCGAGGGTCTTCTGCTGGTCGGCGAGCAGGGGAGCGGGGTCGACCCGGAAGATGGAGGCGATCTGGGTGATGTCGCCGAAGATGTTGTCGAAGCTGAGCTTGGCCGGCTGCTCGGCGCTCTGGCACGCGGAGGGCGAGACGTAGCTGTTCACGCCGAGCGAGGCGAGCTCACCGCGCGCGCCAGCGCCGTCGGCGGCGAACGCGGACTCCCAGCCGGCGTACACGAGGTCGGGCTCCTGCTCGAGGATGACCTCTTCGCTCGGCACCTTGTCGGCGATGGACGTGAGGGAGGCGGCATCCGTCGCCCACTGCTCGGGAACCGGGCCGTCTTGGAAGGCGGTGCCCACGATCCGGTCGCCGAGGCCGAGGGCCAGGAGCATCTCGGTGGAGGTCGACTTGATGGTGACCACTCGCTCGGGCGCGGAGTCGAAGGTGACCTCCGTGCCGCAGTTGGAGACCGTGATCGGGCTGTCGGCGGTAGGGGTGGGAGTGGTGGCCGAGGGGGCCGCGGCGCAGCCGGCGAGGGCGAGGGTGGCAACGAGGACGAGGGGGAGGGTGCGCAAGGAGTTCTCCGTGTGGGCAGGCGTGAATGGTCGGAAATCGACCTGCCGCCCCAACTCGTGGGCAGCACACCACGCCATACACGGCGCACGGGTCTGTATTGCCCCAGTCTATTTACGCGGCCGTCACAAACAGAAACAATGGGGAAACGTTCGCCCTCGATGATGAGGGTCAGACACCCGGAGGAATGCATTGACAGTTGTACGCGCGGCAATCACCCAGACGACCTGGACCGGGGACAAGGAGTCGATGCTCGACAAGCACGAGCAATTCGCGCGTGACGCCGCCGCAGACGGCGCCCAGGTCATCTGCTTCCAGGAGCTCTTCTACGGGCCGTACTTCGGCATCACCGAGGATAAGAAGTACTACCGCTACGCCGAGCAGGCCGACGGCCCCATCGTGCAGCGCTTCGCGGCTCTCGCCAAGGAGCTGAACCTGGTGATGATCCTCCCCATCTACGAGGAGGACATCACGGGCGTGTACTACAACACCGCGGTGATCGTCGAGTCCGACGGCACGATCCTCGGCAAGTACCGCAAGCACCACATCCCGCACCTCGACCGCTTCTGGGAGAAGTTCTACTTCCGCCCCGGCAACCTGGGCTACCCGGTGTTCGACACGTCCGTCGGCAAGATCGGCCTGTACATCTGCTACGACCGGCACTTCCCCGAGGGATGGCGCGAGCTCGGGCTGGGCGGAGCGCACATGGTCTTCAACCCCAACGCCACCAAGCCGGGTCTCTCGAACCGGCTGTGGGAGGTCGAGGGCCCGTGCGCGGCCGTGGCGAACGGCTACTTCGTGCTGCAGCCCAACCGCGTCGGCCGTGAGGACAACGAGTACGGCGAGCTGGCCGTCGACTTCTACGGCACGAGCCAGGTCATCGACCCGCGCGGCAACTTCGTGGGCGAGCGCGGTTCGGGCGAGCACGAGGAGATCCTCATCCGCGACCTCGACATGGACATGGTGCAGCAGATGCGCGACGACTGGCAGTTCTACCGCGACCGCCGCCCGGAGTCGTACACCAGCATCCCCAAGCCGTAGCGGGCGCTGAGGCTCTCGAAGCGACCCTTCGAGAGCCTCAGGGTCCGATTTCTTTTAAGGAGTAACCCAGTGGCAAAGACGCTCATCAAAAACGGCACCGTGGTGACCTCGACGGGGCGCTCGCTCGCCGACGTGCTCATCGACGGTGAGACCATCGCCGCCGTGCTCGCGCCCGGCTCGAGCCTGCTCGGCTTCGACGTCGCGGGCAATGTCGACACGGTCATCGACGCGCAGGGCAAGTACGTGATCCCGGGCGGTGTCGACGCGCACACGCACATGTCGCTGCCGTTCGGCGGCACGTCGGCCTCCGACAACTTCGAGACCGGAACGCGCGCGGCGGCGTGGGGTGGCACCACGACCATCATCGACTTCGCGGTGCAGACCTACGGCCAGAAGGTGTTCGACGGTCTGGCGACCTGGCACGGCATGGCCGAGGGCCAGTGTGCCATCGACTACGCGTTCCACCAGATCATCGGCGACGTCAACGACGACTCGCTCGCCGCGATGCGCAAGCTGCCCGACGAGGGCATCTCGAGCTTCAAGCTCTTCATGGCCTACCCGGGCGTCTTCTACTCGGATGACGCGCAGATCCTCAAGGCGATGCAGGTCTCCGCCGACACCGGGTTGATGACGATGATGCACGCCGAGAACGGACCGGCCATCGACGTGCTCGCCGCCCAGCTCGCCGAGGCGGGCAAGACCGACCCGTACTACCACGGCATCGCGCGCGCCTGGCAGATGGAGGAGGAGGCGACGCACCGCGCGATCATGCTCGCCGACCTGACCAACGCACCGCTGTACGTCGTGCACGTCTCGGCGAAGCAGGCGGTGCAGCAGCTCGCGTGGGCCCGCGACAACGGCCAGAACGTGTTCGGTGAGACCTGCCCGCAGTACCTCTACCTCTCCCTCGAGGAGCAGCTCGGAGCTTCGAGCGAGGAGTGGGGCACGTTCGAGGGTGCCAAGTGGGTGTGCTCGACGCCACTGCGCTCCAAGGAGGAGGGCCACCAGCACGCCATGTGGCAGTCGCTGCGCACGAACGACATCCAGATGGTCTCGACCGACCACTGCCCGTTCTGCATGAAGGGCCAGAAAGACCTCGGCCTCGGCGACTTCCGCAAGATCCCGAACGGCATCGGCTCGGTCGAGCACCGGATGGACCTGCTCTACCAGGGCGTCGTCGACGGTCAGATCTCGCTCGAGCGGTGGGTGGAGATCACGGCGACCACGCCGGCGCGCATGTTCGGCCTGTACGGCAAGAAGGGCGTCATCCAGCCCGGGGCCGACGCCGACATCGTCATCTACGACCCGAACGGCCACACGTCGATCGGGTACGGCGAGGGCAAGACGCACCACATGAACATGGACCACTCCGCGTGGGAGGGCTTCGAGGTCGACGGCCACGTCGACACCGTGATCTCGCGCGGCAAGGTCGTCGTCGACGACAACCAGGACCTCGGCGCCAAGGGCGACGGCAAGTTCGTCAAGCGCGGCCTCTCGCAGTACCTGATTTAGGGATCCAGATGGAATTCGGAGCAGTACTCCAGACCAACCCGCCGGCCTCGCGCACGGTGCACCTCGCCAAGCTCGCGGAGCAGTACGGATTCGAGTACGTGTGGACGTTCGACTCGCACCTGCTGTGGCAGGAGCCGTACGTCATCTACAGCGCGATCCTCGCCGAGACGAACCGGGTGATCGTCGGCCCGATGGTGACGAACCCGGCGACACGTGACTGGACGGTGACGGCATCCGTCTTCGCGACCCTGAACGAGATGTACGGCAACCGCACGGTGATCGGCATCGGTCGCGGCGACTCGGCGGTGCGCGTGACGAACGGCAAGCCGACGACGCTCGCCGAGCTGCGCGAGTCGATCCACGTGATCCGCGAGCTCGCGAACTCGCGGCCGGTGGAGTACAACGGCGCGCAGCTGCAGTTCCCGTGGTCGAAGGGCTCGCAGGTCGAGGTGTGGGTGGCCGCGTACGGACCCCTCGCGCTCAAGTTGACGGGGGAGGTGGGTGACGGGTTCATCCTCCAGCTCGCCGACCTCGACATCGCCGAGTGGATGATCAAGACCGTGCGCGATGCCGCCGAGAAGGCCGGGCGCGATCCGATGGCGATCAAGTTCTGCGTGGCGGCGCCGATGTACATCGGCACCGACGTCGACCACATGCGCAACCAGACCCGCTGGTTCGGCGGTATGGTGGGCAACCACGTCGCCGACATCGTCGCCAAGTACGGCGAGGGATCGAACGTTCCGAAAGCGCTCACCGACTACATCAAGGCGCGCGAGGGCTACGACTACAACTCGCACGGCAGGGCGGGCAACGACCACGTCGACTTCGTGCCGGATGAGATCGTCGACAGGTTCTGCGTGCTGGGCACCGCCGAGCAGCACATCCAGAAGCTCAGGGCACTCCAGGAGCTCGGCGTCGACCAGTTCGCGGGCTATCTCCAGCACGACAACAAGGAGGAGACGCTGCGCGTGTACGGCGAGACCGTCATGCCGGCTCTCCGCGACCACATCACTGCGAAGGCATGACCCTTCGAGAGCCTCAGGGCAGGCGCGCGCGGGCGGTGGGCTGGGGCGCCCTCGGGGTGCTCCTCATCCTCGTGGCCTGGGAGGTCTACAAATTCCTCGGTCCGGCTGAGGGCTTCGTCGTCGGCGCGATCTCGGGCCAGACCGGCTCCGGCGTCATGCTCCTGCCGCGCACGAACGACCGCGCGATGCCCCACATCTGGGACATGGTGGCGCGCCTGTTCCAGTCCACCTCGGGCGGCGACACCCCGCCGCTCATCGTCCCGGTGGTCACGGCGGCGCTCACCACGCTCGGCATCGCCGCAGTGGGCTGGCTGATCGGCGTGACCGTGGGCGCGCTCCTCGGGCTCGTCATGCAGCGCTGGCGCCTCGCCGAGTGGGGCCTCCTGCCCTGGATCGTCGTGAGCCAGACCGTTCCGCTCATCGCCTTCGCGCCGCTCATCGCGAGTATCGGGTCGCAGGTCGACCGGGCGGGCACGATCCCGTGGCCGCAGTGGCTCTCCGTCGCGATCATCGCGTCCTACCTCGCGTTCTTCCCTGTCGCGGTCGGGGTGCTCCGCGGCCTCGAGGCGCCAGACCGCATCCACCTCGACTTGATGCGCACCTACGCCGCCGGCTACTGGGCGACGCTGTTCCGTCTGCGGCTTCCCGCCGCCGTGCCGCACCTGCTGCCCGCCCTGCGCCTCGCCGCAGCGAACGCGGTGGTCGGCGCGGTGGTCGCCGAGGTGTCGATCGGTATGCGCGGCGGCATCGGCCGGATGCTCATCCAGCTCGCCGGGCAGGGCTCGAGTGACCCGGCGGCACCGTGGGGGCCCACGTTCGGCTCGATCGCGCTGGGACTCGTGGCGGCCGGATCCGTCGCACTGATCGGCGTGGGCCTCAAGAACTACCGCAGGGGAGAAGCAGCAGCATGACTGACCTCGCAGTGAACGCCGTAGGCGTCGGCAAGACGTTCGGCACGAAGGAGGGCGACGTCGTCGCGCTGACCGACGTCGACCTGACCGTCGAGGCCGGCGAGTTCGTGTCGCTCATCGGCCCCTCGGGGTGCGGTAAGTCGACACTGCTCCGGCTCATCGCCGACCTCGACTCGGCGACGACGGGCACGCTCGAGATCTTCGGCAAGCCCGCGAAGCAGGCGCGCATCGACCAGGACTACGGCATCGCCTTCCAGCAGGCCGGCCTCCTGCCGTGGCGCACGGTCGGCGGCAACATGGCGCTGCCCCTCGAGCTCCACGGCGTCACGAAGGCGGCACGCGCCACCCGGGTCACGCAGCTCGCCGAGCTCGTGGGGCTCACCGACTTCGTCGACCGCTACCCCGACCAGTTGTCCGGCGGCATGCAGCAGCGCGTCGCGATTGCGCGGGCGCTGGCCGAGCAGCCGCGCCTGCTGCTCATGGACGAGCCGTTCGGAGCGCTCGATGAGATGACACGCGAGTACCTGCAGGGCGAACTCACGCGCATCGCCGCCGAGACGGGCGCCGCCGTGGTCTTCGTGACGCACTCGATTCCCGAGGCGGTGTTCCTCTCCGACCGTGTGGTGGTCATGAGTCCGCGACCGGGGCGCATCACCGAGATACTGCCCACGAACCTTGGGCCGTCCCGCACGGAGGCGCTGCGCGAATCGACCGAGTACTTCGAACGTGTGACGGCAGTGCGTGAGGCCCTGCACGGAACACCCATCGAGCGGGCGAACGAGCGATGAGCGCCCTCGCCGGTCGAGCGGATCCGAGACCGCCCGCGCCGTGGGTGCGGGTCGTCGCGCCGATCGTGGTGGGCCTCGCGATCCTCGCGGTGTGGTTCCTGCTGGTCGACGTGCTGCACGCGGCGCCGCGGGCGCTGCCGAGCCCCGTGGCCATCCTCACCGAGGTCGGCAAGCACTACGGCATCATCCTCGAAGACATGGGCATCACCGCCACGAACGCGCTCGTGGGGCTCGCTGCGGGCACCATCCTGGCCATCGTCCTCGCCGCGCTCGCGGTGACCTTCCGGCCGATCGACGGCATGCTCGCGCCGCTCGTCGCCGCCCTCGCGGTGGTGCCGATCGTCGCGATCACGCCGATCCTCAACACGATGTTCGGCGCGTCGAGCCAGTTCGGCAGGCAGTACGTCGCGGCGATCGCCGCGTTCATCCCGGTCTTCGTGAACGTGCTGCGGGGGCTGCGCCAGACGCGGCCGGTGCATCGCGACGTGCTGCGTGCGTCCGCGGCATCCGGCGCACAGACCTTCCGGTACCTCACCCTTCCCACTGCACTCCCGTACCTGCTCACGGGCCTGCGGATCGCGAGCTCGGTGGCGGTGATCGCTGCACTCGTCGCGGAGTACTTCGGTGGCCCGGCCGATGGCATCGGCACAGCGATCGCCACCTATGCCAAGTCGGGGCGAGCCGCCCTGGCCTTCGCCTACGTGGCCGGCGGCATCGCCATCGGCCTCGTCCTTTTCCTCGTCACGTCGCTGCTCGAGCGGCTCGTGTCGAGGCGAACGTCGGTCTGACCGACACCTTGCATCCCCATCCCACCAAGAAAGGAACAGCAATGAGACACAGCATTCGCCGCGCTCTCACCGTCGCCTCCGTCGCGACAGTGTCGGCCATCGCGCTCGCCGCTTGCTCGGCTCCGGCAGCAGACACGGGTTCTGACACCGGCGACTTCGAGCCGATCACCTCGATCAAGCTCCAGCTCCAATGGCTCCCGCAGTCGCAGTTCGCGGGATACTACGTGGCTCTCGACAAGGGCTACTTCACGGACGAGGGCTTCGACGACGTCGAGATCCTCCCCTCGGGCGGCGACATCGTTCCGCAGGACGCCCTCGTCGCGGGTGACGTCGACTTCGCCGTCGCATGGGTGCCCAAGGTGCTCGGAACGCTCGAGGCCACCGGCGCCGAGCTCACCGACATCGCGCAGGTGTTCCAGAAGTCCGGAACGCTGCAGGTCTCGTTCGCCGACAAGGGAGTTCCCTCCGTTGCCGACTTCGAGGGCAAGCGCATCGGCTCGTGGGGCTTCGGCAACGAGTGGGAGATCTTCGCGGCCATGGCCGCCGAGGGCCTCGACGCCTCGACCGTCTCGATCACGACGCAGGACTTCTCGATGAACGCCCTCCTCGATGGTGACGTCGACGCCGCACAGGCGATGACGTACAACGAGTGGGCGCAGATCCTCGAGGTCGTGAACCCGGCCACCGGCAAGCTCTACCAGCCGTCGGACTTCGATGTCGTCTCGTACGAGGACACCGAGGGTGCCATGCTGCAGGACGCGATCTGGGCCGACACCGCCCGCCTCGACGACCCGGCCTACGCCGACGCCGCCGTGCGCTTCCTGAAGGCCGTCACCAAGGGCTGGATCTACGCACGCGACAACCCCGAGGAGGCTGCGGACATCACGTACCAGGCCGCGATCTCCGCCGAGGCCGCGTTCCCGGTCGGTCCCGTGCACCAGCTGTGGCAGATGAACGAGGTCAACAAGCTCATCTGGACGGGTGGCGACTTCGGCATCGTCGACAAGGCGGCGTGGGACAAGACGGTCAAGGGCGCGCTCGCCGCGGTCAACCAGGACGGTCTCAACCTCATCACCGCCGAGCCGGCCGCATCGGCCTACTCGAACACCTACATCCAGAAGGCTCTCGATGAGCTCGCGGCCGAGGGCGTCGTCGTGAATGGCGACTACACGCCGATCGACGTGACCCTCACCGAGGGCGGCCAGTAACAGCTATACAGTGAACGGGGTCGGCCGGTTTCGGCCGGCCCCGTTCCACCCTTCGCAGGAAGAACAGATACCGATGCCAGACCTCAACAGCGCCGACGGCCAGCTCGCCTACGACCTGGACCGCGCCCACGTCTTCCACTCCTGGTCGGCCCAGGGTGCCCTCACCCCCTTCGTGATCGCAGGCGGCTCGGGTTCCACGGTGTGGGACTACGACGGCAAGAACTACCTCGACTTCTCCAGCCAGCTCGTCAACACGAACCTCGGCCACCAGCATCCGGCCGTCATCGGTGCGATCAAGGCCCAGGCCGACGTGCTCGCGACCGTGGCTCCCGCGCACGCGAACCTCGCACGCGGCGAAGCGGCCAAGCGCATCATCTCCAAGGCGGGCGGCCCGTTCGGCAAGGTCTTCTTCACCAACGGCGGTGCGGATGCGAACGAAAATGCAATCCGGATGGCCCGGCTCACGACCGGCCGCGACAAGGTGCTCTCGACCTATCGCAGCTACCACGGCAACACCGGCGGAGCGATCGTGGCGACCGGTGACTGGCGCCGTCAGCCGAACGAGTACTCGCGCGGCCACGCCCACTTCTTCGGACCGTTCCTCTACCGCTCCGAGTTCTGGGCCGAGTCGGAGGAGCAGGAGAGCGAGCGCGCGCTGCACCACCTCGAGCGCGTCATCCTGTCGGAGGGCGCGACCGGCATCGCCGCCATCCTCCTCGAGACCGTGCCCGGCACCGCGGGCGTGCTCGTGCCGCCGCCCGGCTACCTGCAGGGCGTGCGCGCACTCTGCGACAAGTACGGCATCGTCCTGATCTTCGACGAGGTCATGTGCGGGTTCGGCCGCACGGGGGAGTGGTTTGCCTGGCAGGGCTTCGGCGTGACTCCCGACCTCGTGACCTTCGCGAAGGGCGTCAACTCCGGCTACGTCCCCGCGGGCGGCGTGCTCATCTCCGAGTCGATCGCCAACGCGTTCGAGTCGCAGGTCTTCCCCGGCGGCCTCACGTACTCCGGCCACCCGCTCGCGATGGCGTCGATCGTCGGTGCCATCGACGCGATGACCGACGAGAAGGTCATCGAGAACGCCAAG
>CAIXMB010000051.1 GCA_903920435.1 uncultured Actinomycetes bacterium | reverse complement strand
GTGGGGAGCGGCGCTTCTTGGGTTGTGGCTACTTGTGGTCGTGACCGTAGTGCTCGTGGCCGGGGCGACGGCCGTGGCCATCCTTCGCGCCGCCGTGCTCGTGGCCGTCGTTGGTGCCCTGCACGTCGGCGGCCGTGATCTCCTCGGAGTCGTCGTTCTCGCCACCGAGTGCGGTTGCGGTGAACGCCGAGACGTCGACGGCGTTGCCCTTGGAGTCGACGACCTTGGCCTTGTCGAGCACGACCGCGAGCGCCTTCACGCGTGCGACCTCGGCGATCATGCCGGGGATCTGGCCGTTCTTGTCGAGCACCTGGATGAACTCGCCCGGCTCCATGCCGTACTGGGCAGCGCCCTGCACGAGGTAAGTGGTGAGCTCGTTCTGGGTGACCTTGACCTCCTCCTGCTCGACGATCGCGTCGAGGAGGATCTGGGTGCGGAACGTCTTCTCGCTCGACTCGGTGACCTCGGCGCGGTGCACGTCGTCTTCGAGGCGGTTCTCGTTCTCGAGGTGGCGGTGCACCTCGTCCTCGACCAGCTTCGGGGGCACGGGGATCTCGACCGACTTGAGCAGCTCGTCGACGATCTGGTCGCGCGCCTGAGCGCCCTGGCCGAAGGCCTTGGAGCGCTCGACCTGCTCCTTGATGTCGGCCTTGAGCTCCTTGATGGTGTCGAACTGGCTGGCGATCTGGGCGAAGTCGTCGTCGGCCTCGGGCAGCTCGCGCTCCTTGACCGCGAGCAGCGTCACGTTGATCAGGGCGGTCTCGCCCTCGTGGTCGCCGCCGAGCAGCACGGACTCGAAGGTGGTGCTCTCCCCCGCGCTGAGCGAGTCGAGGGCCTCGTCGATGCCCTCGATGAGCTCGCCGGAGCCGACCTCGTACGAGATGCTCGTGGCTGAGTCCACCTCGGTGTCACCGATCTTGGCAACCAGGTCGAGCTGGGCGAAGTCGCCCTTCTTGGCGGGGCGGTCGACGGTCACGAGCGTGCCGAAACGGCTGCGGAGGGCATCCAGCTCGTCCTTGACGTCGTCGGCCGAGACCTTGACCTCGTCGACGGTCAGCGTGAGGCCGTCGAGCTTCGGGAGCGTGAACTCGGGGCGCACGTCGACCTCGACGGTGAGCTCGAGGTCGCCGGAGAAGTCCTTCACCTCTGGCCAGGTCTTGATGTCGGCCTCGGGGCGGCCGAGCACGCGGATGTTCTCCTCGGTGACCGCCTGGCGGTAGAACTTGTCGAGACCGTCGCTCACCGCGTGGTTGAGCACCTCTTCGCGGCCGACGCGCTGGTCGATGAGCTGCGGCGGAACCTTGCCCTTGCGGAAGCCGGGGATGTTCACCTGCGAGCCGATGTGCTCGTAGGCGTGCTGGATGCTCGGCTTGAGCTCCTCGGGGGTGACTGAGATGTTGAGCTTGACGCGCGTGGGGGTCAGCTTCTCAACGGTGGTCTTCACGTTGTGGTTCTCCTGTAGTTGTGGTCAAAAGGTCGATCGTCGGGGCGACAGGATTCGAACCTGCGGCCTCTCGGTCCCAAACCGAGCGCTCTACCAAGCTGAGCTACGCCCCGCGCTACGGATGCTGCGGCCGCGAAAAAGGCCTTGGTCAGTCTACCTACCCGCGAGCGCTGTTCTGCCGAGGGTTATTTCAGCCCTCAGCGAGCACGATCACCTTGTCGCCCGCGGAGAACGAGAAGCTCTCGCCCTTCTTCGGGTTCACGTGAACGCCGTACGACTTGTGCGAGTCGCGCGCATGCGCCGCGAAGCGGTACCCGATCGCGGTCTCGCCGCGACGGCGCGCCGCCTCCAGCACGGTGTAGAAGTCGACGGATGTGCCGGCGGCGACGTACAGGTCGGAGTCGTTGAGGTACACCTCGGGGCCGTCGGCCGAGAACAGCGTCTGGAACACCTCGGTGAGCTTCTTGTTCTCCGACACCTGCGAGAGCACGAGGCTGATGAGCTTGTCGCTGACGATGAAGTCGTCGGCGTTGGTGACCTCGGCCAGCTCGCGGTTCCTGTCGTCGAGCATCTCGCTCACGATGTTCAGGTCGACGCCCGTGCGCTCCTCGATGTCGCGCAGCTGGAGCAGGGTGATGAGCGTCTTGCTGTCCGCGCGCTGGGCGTCGAGCGTGTCACGGTAGGCGAGCACGATGATGTGGTCGTACTTCTCGGGCTTGAGGGCGTCGAGTACGGCCCGGCTCGTGGCATCCCCGCGCTTGAAGTCGACCTTCAGGTTGGGCAGGGCAGCGAACGTGGGCTTCTCGGCGTCGGCGAGCACGGTGACGACCGAGCCCTCGCTGACGTACTCGTTGAGTTCGCGCAGCATGCCGTGCAGGCCGGAGTTGTAGCCCAGCACGAGCGTGCGCTCGGGCTTGGCCTTGGGTGCCTTCTTCGTGCTCACGGATGCCGCGACCGGCGTACCGGGAGCCGCGACCTTGACCGTGCTGTCGTCCTCGGCGATCACGATGAGCTGGTCGCCCGCCTCGTAGACCGCGGTGTCGGTGCAGTTGAGCTGCACGACGCCGGCCTTGACGATGCCGATGACCGTGGAATCCGTGAAGGCCAGCTGGGTCTCGAAGTAGCTCTTGCCATACAGCGAAGGCTGCTCGGTGAAGTAGATCTCGTCGCCGTCGAAATCGAGCAGCTCGGAGTACACGACGCTCAGTCCGCTCTGGCGGCAGCTCTGCACCGTGATGCGGCCGATGAGGTCGGTGCCGAGTACCCAGTGCGCCTCGTCGCGACCGACCAGGTTGGCGGCCTCGAGGTTGGACTCCTCGGCGATCTCACCGACGATGTGGTACGGCGCGGGGTTGCGGCGCGGGTTGTTGGTGAGCGCGAGCGCGGTCTTGATGATGTCGGCGTCGGGGTCGGGGCTGCCGTCGGGCGCGAGCAGGATGATGCTGCGCGCGGTGTACGGGTTCACGACGTCGAGGTCGGTGAGGTCCATCGGGTCGCCGGTGCGGCAGATGATGCGCGTCTTGCCGGTCTTGCCGACCTTGGCGAAGATCTCGTCCTCCATCTCGACCTTGTCTTTGTCGGCGAGGACGACGATGAACGACTTGCCGCGGGACTCGTTGGCGATGACGATCTCGCTGATGATCGGGAAGACCTTCGGGCTCCAGCCGAGGATGAGCGTGTGGTCGCTCTCGAGCACCTTCGAGCGGCCCTTGCGCAGGTCTTCGACCTTGCTGTCGAACGCCCCCGAGATGATGCCGATGAGGCTCGCCACGATGATGAGGCCGCCGATGGTGATGATGAGCATGAACAGGCGGAAGAGCCATCCGGTGTCACCGCCCATCGTTCCCGGGTCGAGGGTGCGCATGAGGTTGCCCCACAGCGTGTCCAGCGGGTTCGTCTTCGGGTCGTCGTTCGGGTAAAGACCGAACAGCGTGAAGAGCTGGACGAGGCCGAAGACCACCAGCACGAGGACGACTGTCGCGATACCGAGCAGCGAGATCAGGGCGATGGTGCCCCGCGCCATCCAGTTGTCGAACCAATAGCGGAAACGCTCGCCGGCGGAGGGCTTGTTCATGCTGTCCTTCAGGAAGAAAACGTGCAGGGTCTGCACTGCTGGCATAAGAGTGGCACAGCTTGGCGCACGTTTTCGACACCCGTGAGTCGGGTAAGGTATTCCTCGGTGGTTCGCGCCTTCTGGCAGCGCCTCCGGGGATGTAGCTCAATGGTAGAGCTTCAGTCTTCCAAACTGACTACGCGGGTTCGATTCCCGTCATCCCCTCGAACGTCGAAAGCCGGGTTGCCCTCTGGGGCGACCCGGCTTTCGTCGTTCGAAAAGCGGTGCAGCGAATCGAATGGGCCCCCGCTGAGCAGTCCGGCGGGAAGCGGAGCTTGCGGAGCTTTCTGCCGGCGGCTCAGTAGGGGATCCCGTCATCCCCTCCAGTTGCCCCAGAGTGGGCTTATCGCCGAGTTATAACCCCGATTCGAGTCGAGTCGCTCTAGGCCAGGGCTCCCCAGAGGCAGGGAACCGCGACGGAGAGGGCCGGCAGCGCCACCAGCGCTCGCGCCGGTACCTTCGGCAACAGGCTCACCGCATCCCACACCACGAGCACCGCGCTCGCCAGCCCGCCCAGTCCGATCGCAAGCAGCACTCCCCTGGGCACGAGCTCCATCCCGGGGCCGCAGGTCATCTGAGGCGGTAGCACCGTAGTGACCACGATGTCGCTCTCGTAGTAGCCGGCGCGCATGCATCCCTCGCCGGGGTCGTAGTCCGGTAGGCCGAGATTGACGACGATCACGGCGAGCACGGCAGCGCCGAGAAGCGCGAGTGCGACCCAGAAGCGCCGCGTCATCGGTGCGGGTCCGGTGCCTCCGCGGGCTTCACGCGCTCGTCCTGCTGCTGCAACTCGACGAAGGCGTCGTGGGCTGTGCCGTGCATCCCCTCGTCGTAGGCGGCCATCGCGCCGGCGATTGCGGAACCGGCCGTACCGCGACGACGGGCGCGCTTCGCAAGAACCCCGAGGCCGGCCATGGCGGCGCCCAGGGCGACGGTGACGATGACGGCGGTCATGAAGGCAACGGTACCTACAAACCGAGCTTTCGGGGGCGCGGGAGCGGGGCGCGGGAGGCGGGAGGCGGGAGGGCCGATGGGCCCCGATCGATCAGCGAACCGCCGCCACGATCACCGCGCGCGCCGTATCGCCCTCGGGCATCGGCAGGATCGGGTAGTTGTGGATCATGCCCGGCCCCTCGTGGAAGTCGAGGGCGACCCCCGCCTCGGCCGCGAGCGGCAGGAGCCGGTGGGCATCGGCGTTGAGGATGTCGCGTGTGCCGCTGAACATCGTGATCGGGCCCAGCCCCTCGAGGGAACCGTGGATGGGTGACACGCGCCAGTCGCCCTCCCCCAGCACGTCGCGGTAGAGGCCGCCGGCGGCATGGGTGCCGGGCACGGCGAGCCAAGGATCGCGCGGCGCGATCTCGGCCAGGCGCGGGTCTGTTCCGCTGATATCGAGCCACGGCGAGATGAGCACGAGGTGGTGCAGGGGCGCGGCCTCGCGGTCACGCAGGGTCATGGCCACGGCGAGCGCCATGCCGCCGCCCGAGGAGTCGCCCACGATGCTCACGTCGCCCTCGAGCGACTGCACGAGGTCGGCAACCTGAGGCAGCACCGCACTCGCGACTCCGATGGGGGCGAGCGGCATGATCGGCACGACAACGCGAACGGATGCCTCAGCGGCAAGCTTGCCGATCAGCGCCCAGTGCACGGGGTCGATCTCGAAGACGTAGCAACCACCGTGGAGGTAGACGACGGTACGGGTGAACCCGGGCGGCGTGACCGTGTAGACCGGCCATCCGGCGAATTCGCTGCGAGCTGCGCCGAGCGAGGCGGGCGGTTCGAACGACGCGGGCTTGCGCTGCAGCTTGTCGACGCGAGCAAGGGTGCGCGAAGCGGACGAGAACATGCGCTTCGACCCGCGAAGGGTGATGACGAGCGGCGCGAGCCGACTCAGCAGGCTCGCCACGGCGGACTAGCCGTCGATGCGCTTGAGGATATGCACGGGGATGAACACCCCGAGCGAACTCACGAGAATTCCGCCGATGAACACGGGGAGCTGGGCACCCTCGACGTAGAAGGCCTCGCCCATGATGTAGAGACCCAGGACGAAGAGAGCGAGGGAGACGACGAAGCCGATGATCTTCATGGGTTCATCCTAGCTATCACCCTCTCTTAACCCGTTCGGGGGGTAGACCGGTTACGGGGCGGGTCCTCTACTATGAGGACACCGCACCCGAACCGGTCCTCGCGGTGGACCATGCCGTCGCAACCCGAAATTGCCTGGCGACGAGGCACAACTAGGACACCCCGAATGTCTGAAACGTCTGTTTCCGCGCCCGAAATCGCCCCCTTCGGCTGGTACCCGGACCCCGCCGGCACCGCCATGCTCCGCTGGTGGGACGGCTCCGCCTGGACCGACCGCCTCGAGTACCGCCGCCCCGAGGTGCAGGCCAGCACCGGCTTCTTCGACCAGGCAGCTTCTTAACTTCTGCTCAGCAAAGGGCGTGTGCCGCTAACCTGAGCGGCAATGGATAGCTACCTGCCCCACGTGGGCTACGTGCAGTTCCCGCGCGGTCCGCACGACCTCACCGCCGCCGTGTGCCCGGCGTGTTTCACGCCGCGCACGGCTCGGCTGTGCCCGACGTGCGGCCTCGACCTCGCGCATCCGGCGGTTGCACTGCTCGATACCGCGAGCACGGATGCCGCGGCAGCCCTGGAACGCCGCCTCGAGCTCATCGGCCAGATCCGCTTCGAGAGCTCTCTCGCGGCGGCGCCGGCCGTCCAGTCGGTGCCGGTGGCGATGCCCGCGGCTCCCCCTCCCGCTTCGACGCTCCCTGAGCCTCTCGAAAGGCCGCCCGTCGAACAGCCGCCGCGCCGCCACCCCGGCGTGCAGGTGATTCTGCTCATCGTGGGCGTCTCGCTGCTCGCGGTCGGTGCGATCTTCTTCCTCGTCTACGCGTTCATCACCTTCGGGCTCGTCTGGCGCTCGGTGATCATCGCCGCCGTCACGATCGCGGCGCTCGCGGGCGCCTCGCTGCTGCGGCGGCGCAAGCTCGCCGCGACGGCCGAGGCGATCGCCGCGCTCGCAGTCGTGTTCGTCTACTTGGACGCATTCGCGATCAGGGCGAACGACCTCTTCGGGTCGTCGAACGCCGACGGGCTGCTCTACTGGGGCGGCGCCCTTCTCGTCTCGTCGGTCGGCTTCGCGGTGTGGCACCGGCTGTCGGGCCTTCGGCTGCCGAGCATCGTCGCCTTCGCCTCGTTCGCGCCGGCACTGGCCCTGCTCGTGGGTGGCGCGACGGCGGGGCTCGACGACGGGGTGCGGGTCTTCGCGGCCCTCCTCGCGCTCGCGGTCGGTGCACTCACCCACCCGCTGGCGCTCGGCAAACGCGTCGAAGCCGTCGCCGCGCTGGTGTTCGCCCTCGTCGGACTCGTCGCCGCGACTCTGGTGGCCTTCTTCGTGGAACCGGATGCCGACTGGGCCCCGCTGGTTACGTTCGGGCTCGTCGCCGCGGTCGCGGCCGCACACGTCGCGCTCGCCCGCGTCGGAGTCGCCCGGCTGTTCGGCATCGTCATCGCGTGCCTCGGCGCGGTGGTCGCGGCGTCGGCGCTGTTCGCCGTTGCGTCGCGCCTCGGGGAGACGACGTTCACGGTCACCGTGCCGATCATCGCTGCGGGAGTCATCGCACTCGCCCTGGAGCACGTCGCGCGTCGTACGCGCGCGCCCTGGGCGATCGGCGCCGCCTCCTCGGCCGCCGGGGTCACGGCCCTCGCGGTGCTCATCATCGCGGGCGCGAAGCTCGTTCGCGCCGTCGTTCTGGCGGCGTCCGGCGCCGATCGCTGGTCGATCCGGGGCGGCACGCCCGTCGAGGTGGCGCCGCACGAGCCCTTCGCGTCCCTCGCCCTCATCGCCGTCGCCGTGCTCGCCGGCGCCGCGTGGGCGTTCGGCGGCACTCTCGCCGCTCGGCGTCTCGGCCTGCTCTCGGCGGCGCTCGGAATCCTCGTGCTCTCGGTGCCGCTCCTGCCCCAGTTCTGGCTGGTGGTGCTCGGCTGGCTGCTCCTGGCGGCGGCGTCTGTCGCGCTGCTAATCGTGGCGCGACGGCGCGGGTGGGGCCGGGGCATCCGTACCGCTCTGGCGGTGGCGGGGTTGCTGTCGCTCGTGCTGTCGTACTCGGCCTCGTGGGCGAGCATCGACACGTGGTGGTTCGGCTCGGTGGGCGCCGTCGGCGTGCTCGTGGCCGGTCGCCACGCCACGTCGCTCGTGCCCGTGCGCGCGGTGCTCGTCGGCGCCGGGGCGATCCTCGCGCTCGTCGCCGTCGGCTCGGAGGCCTGGCACACGAACGAGCGATTCCGCGGCGGTTCGGGTGCGGCGATCGATGCGCTGCACGCGGTGTCGGTCCTCGCCATCGTGCTGCTGGCACTCGCTCTGCTGCTCAGGCGGGTGCGGTCGACGTCCGAGACGCGTGTACTCGCGTGGCTCGCCTTCCCGACCGCGATCGTGACCGCGGGCCTGAGCTGGGCGCAGTCCGGCGGCAGCGGGGAGCTCGTGCTCCCCGAGTTCGCCACGAGCATCGTGCTCGGCGCACTGCTCACCGCCGCCCTGCTCGGGTGGGTGCTGCTCCCCCGCGCCCCCTTCGCCCCGGAGCGAGTCGCCACCTCGGTCGCGCTTGCGCCCGCCGGGGCGTGGCTGCTCGACTCGATAGCGCGGCAGGTCGCCGCGCCGGAGGTCATCGCCTCGCTCGCGCCCGTCGTGGCGGCGCTGGTCGTCGCCGCCATCTCGCTCGCGGTGCCCGGCGCGCGCTGGGCACGCGATGC
>CAIXMB010000050.1 GCA_903920435.1 uncultured Actinomycetes bacterium | reverse complement strand
GATCTCGGCGCGCTCGACCCGGCGGCGCTCCCGCGCCGCCGCGCGCAGTTCGGCGCGCGCCGCGGCATCCGGCCGGGGTGACCGGCTCGGCGAGCCGACGGGCGACCGCCGCTGCGGTGCGGGCGTCGGCCGCGCTGCCTTGGGCGTGCGCGCTGCCGGGGGCGGGTCGACGGGCTTGGCCTTGGGCTGCCGCGGAGGTTGCCGAGGCTGCTGCCGCGCCGGCTGGGCCGCGGGCGGGTCGAACCCCTCTGGCCGTTTCACCGCCGCTAGCCGTCCCGGTCGGTGCCGAGGGAGGCGAGGAGCTGGGGCACGATGCGGTACACGTCGCCGCAGCTGAGCGTCATGATGATGTCGCCCTCGCGCGCGATGGCCGCCGCCCGGTCCGCCGCCTGCTGCCAGTCGGGCAGGTAGTCGACGTGGCTCGCGTCGGCGAAGCGCTCCGAGACGAGGGCGCCGGTCACGCCGGGCACCGGATCCTCCCGCGCACCGAACACGTCGAGCACGATCGTGTGGTCGGCGAGCCGCTCGTAGGTCTCCGCGAACTCAGCGGCCATCGCCTGCGTGCGGCTGTACAGGTGAGGCTGGTGCACGGCGATGATGCGACCTTCGCCGACGACGCTGCGGGCGGCGCTCAGAGCGGCCGCCACCTCGGTGGGGTGGTGGGCGTAGTCGTCGTACACACTGACCCCGCGCACGACGCCGTGCAGCTCGAAGCGCCGTTCGGTGCCGCCGAACGTCGCTATGGCGTCGAGGGACGCCCGCGGGTCGAAGCCCAGGCCCACGAGCACGGCGAAGGCGCCTGCGGCGTTGAGGGCGTTGTGGCGCCCGGGAACGCGCAGCGTCGTGGAGTAGTCGGTGCCGCGCCACGAGACGGTGAACGAGACAGGGCCGGCGGAGCCGATCGAGTGCAGGCGCACGTCGGCAGCGGCATCCTCGCCGAACGTGACGACGTTGCGGTGGGTAAGGGCGCGGGTGACGCGCACCGCCCCGGGGTCGTCACTCGAGATCACGACGAGCTCGGCGGCCTTGTCGGCGAACGTGACGAAGGCGGCGTCGAACGCGTCGTGGTCGCCGTAGTGGTCGAGATGGTCGGCGTCGACGTTCGTGACGAGCGCGACGGCAGTGTCGTAGAGCAGGAACGAGCCGTCGGACTCGTCGGCCTCGACGACGAACAGCTCGCCGGAGCCGAACGACGAGCTCACGCCGAGCGACTGGATGATGCCGCCGTTGACGAAGCTCGGGTCGGCACCGAGCTCGAGCAGGGCGGTGACGATCATCCCCGTCGACGTGGTCTTGCCATGGGCGCCCGCGACCGCGACGAGTCGCTTGGGGTTGATGAGCCAGGCCAGCGCTTGCGACCGGTGCAGCACCGGGACTCCTCGGCGCACGGCCTCCAGGTACTCGGGGTTGTCCGGCCAGAGGGCGCCCGTGTAGACGAGGGCGTCGGCGTCACCGAGGTTGGCGGCGTCGTGGCCGATCGAGACCGCGACACCGAGCGCGCGCAGATCGTCGGTGTTGTGGTTGGCCGAGCGGTCAGACCCGCTCACGCGGTGGCCCGACGCGACGAAGAGGCGAGCGATGCCGCTCATGCCGGAACCGCCGATCCCGACGAAGTGCACGGCACCGAGTTCGGCGGGCAGGGGCAGGGAGAGGTCGGGCTTGATCATCTGCGCCTATTTTACCGACTGCGCCTGCTCGACGAGGTCGACCATGCGGTCGGTGCCGTCGAGCACGCCGACCGTCGCGATGCGCGCGGCCATCTCGGCGATGAGGGCGCGGTTGCGCAGCAGGGGCACGAGCTCGCGAGCCACCCAGTCCGGAGTGAAGGCGGCATCGTCAACGATGACGGCTCCCCCGGCCTCGACCGCGCCCCGCGCGTTGAAGCGCTGCTCGCCGTTGCCCACCGCGTAGGGCACGAACACGGCGGGCACGCCCAGGGCGCACAGCTCGGCGACGGTGGCCGTTCCGGCGCGCGCGACGGCGAGGTCGGCGACCGCGAGAGCGAGATCCATGCGGTCCGCGTACTTGAGCACGAGGTATCCGGGCAGGTTCGGGTCGTCGACGGCGTCGCGGTACTCCCCTGTCACATGGATGACCTGCCAGCCCGCCCCGAGGATGAGCGTGACCGACTGCGAGATGGTGTCGTTGATGCGCTTGGCGCCCGACGAGCCGCCCGTGACGAGCAGGGTCGGCTTGCTGTCGTCGAGCCCGAAGGCGCGGATGCCCGCGCGCCGGCCCTCGAAGCGGTCGAGCTGCTCGATCTCGCGGCGCAGCGGCATGCCGACGAACTGGCCGCCGCGGATCCGGGTGCCGGGGACCGCCGTGCCCACGAAGCGCGTGAACCGCGCACCGAGCCGGTTGGCGATGCCGGGCCGCGCGTTGGCCTCGTGGATGGCGAAGGGCACCTTCTCGGCGCGGGCGGCCAGGTACGCGGGGGCCGAGACGTAGCCGCCGAACCCCACAACGACGTCGACACCCCGGTCGCGGATGATGGCGCGCACGGCGTCGATGGTGCCGCGCAGGCGGGCCGGGAAGCGCGCGGCGCTGCGGTCCGGGCGGCGCGGCAGGGGCACGCGGTCGATGGTCAGGAGCTCGTAGCCGCGCTCGGGCACCAGGCGGGACTCGAGGCCCTCCTTCGTGCCGAGCACGAGGACCGTGGCATCCGGGTGCCGCTCGCGCAGTCGGTCGGCCACGGCCAGAAGCGGGTTGACGTGGCCGGCGGTGCCGCCGCCCGCCAGGAGATACGTGGTCATCCCCGCGAGCGTACCCGCTGTTCGGCGAGCATGCGTGACCGCTCGGCGGGCGACTGCACCACCGGGGCTTCCTGCGGCCCCGAGCCCGCCCGGGCGAACGAGAGCACGACGCCGATGCCGAGCAGGGTGGCGATGAGCGCCGAGCCGCCGGCGGAGATGAGGGGCAAGGGCACGCCGAGCACCGGGAGCACGCCGAGCACCACCGCGATGTTCACGAAGGCCTGCCCGATGACCCACACCATGACACCGCCCGTGACGATGCGGGCGAAGGGGTCGCGGGTACCCCGGAGGATGCGCACGAAGGCGATGGCGAGCACGATGAAGAGCGCCAGCACGACGATCGCACCGATGAGCCCGAGCTCCTCGCCGATGATCGCGAAGATGTAGTCGCTGGAAGCCTCGGGCAGCCAGTTCCACTTGGCCACGGAGTTGCCGAGGCCCTTGCCGAACAGACCACCCGCGGCGAGGGCCCACATGGCGTGGAGGGGCTGCCAGCACTCGGCGACCGAAGGGTCGGCGCAACCGCTCAGCCAGCTGTCGATGCGCGACGAGCGGGAGGCACCGATCGTGGAGAAGAACAGGCCGAGGAGTGCGACGCCCGCTGCTGCGACCGCGAGGTGCTTGAGCCGCACCCCGGCGAAGTACAGGCAACCGAGGACCAGGAGCACCATGATCGACGCGGTGCCGAGGTCGCGGCCGATCATCACCAGGCCGATCGCGATGGTCGCGATGGGCAGGATCGGGAAGGCGACGCGGCGCCATTCGTCGAGCTGCTCGAACCGGGGTGCCAGCACGAAGGCTATCCACACGATGAGCGCGACCTTGACGAACTCCGAGGGCTGCGCCGAGAACGACTCGCCGATGCGGATCCAGTTGTTGTTGCCGCCGTAGCCGAAGCCGATGCCGGGCACGAAGACCAGAAGCTGCAGCGCGCCACCCAGGAGCAGGAAGTGCCAGGCCCAGCGCTTCCAGAAGCTGGGCGGCATGCGCGAGGCGATGAGCATGAGCGGGATGCCCACGACGGCGAAGAGGCCCTGGCGCGCGAACCTGCCGAAGAAACCCTCGTCGGAGTTGTACGACTCGATGGTCGACGACGAGAGCACCATGACGAGCCCGAAGATCACGAGGAAGAGCGTGACCCCGAGCAGGAGGAAGTAGTCGGTGTGCACGGCGGCGAAGATTCGTTTGACCGGTACGACGGCAACGGCCGGCCTCGGCGCTCGCTGCGGCGCCTGGCGGGGGGCCGCGGGTGCCGGCGCCTGCTGGCGTGCGGCGCGCAGCTGCGCCGCTCTAGCCTGCTGAGCTGCCCGTGCCCGTTCCGCCTGTGTCTGGGGTGCCCGGGTGCGCGTCGTCGTCATCGCCCGCCCCTCCCAGGTGTTCTGCAACGGCCCTGGCGAAGCGATCGCCCCGGTCCGCGTAATCGATGAACTGGTCCATGGATGCCGCCGCGGGTGCCATGAGCACGGTATCCCCCTGAGACGCCATTCCCCCGGCAATCCGCACTGCGTGCGGCATCACACCGTCAGTGTCCGTCGCGTCGACTTCGATGAGCGGGACTTCCGGGGCGTGTCGCGCAAATGCTTCAACCACAGGTAGACGGTTAACCCCGATAACGACGGCGCCGCGCAGCCGGCTCTTGTGCTGGAGCACGAGCGGAGCGATGTCGACGCCCTTCAGGAGACCACCGACTATCCACACCACCGAGGCGAACGATCGCAGTGCGGCATCGGCGGCGTGCGGGTTCGTCGCCTTCGAGTCGTCGACCCACACGACCCCGTCCCGGGTCGCGATGACCTCGGTGCGGTGATGGTCGACACGGAAGGTGGCGAGGCCGGCGCGCACGCTCTCGGGTGTCATGCCCACGGAGCGCACGAGTGCGGCGGCCGCGAGCACGTTGGCGACCATGTGCGGGCTGGCGAGCCCCGCCTCGGCGAGCTCGCCGTGCGTGGTGAGTTCGAGCGCCTCCTTGTGCCGCGAATCGAGGAAGGCGCGATCGACGACGAGGTCGCCCACCATGCCGAGGTCGCTCGGGCCCGGTGTGTCGAGGCCGAAGCTCACCGCGCGGCAGCCCTCATGCACCTCGGCCTCCTCGACGAGGTGCATCGTCGCCTCGTCCGCGCGGTTGTAGACGCACGCGAGCCGGGTGTTCCAGTACACGGTGCCCTTGGCCTCGGCGTACGCCTCGCGCGAGCCGTGGAAATCGAGGTGGTCGTCGGCGATGTTCAGCACGGCGCTCGATGCGGGCGCGATGGCGCCGGGCCCGGTGCGCGGCATCCAGTGCAACTGGAAGCTCGAGAGCTCGACGACGAGCACGTCGAACCCCGCCGGGTACCGGATCGCGTCGAGGACGGGAACCCCGATGTTGCCCACCGCTGCCGCCCTCAGCCCCGCGGACTCGAGCAGATGGGTGACGAGCTGCACCGTCGTGGTCTTGCCGTTCGTGCCCGTGACCGCGATCCAGTCGGCCGGGTCGCCCAGCTTGTCGCGCACGCGCCAGGCGAGCTCGATATCGCCCCACACGGGAACCCCGCGCGCGGCCGCCCAGGTGAGCACTGGGTGCGTGAGCGGGTAGCCCGGCGAGACCACGACGAGCTCGGGGTCGAACGTCTCAAGGTCGAGCGACGACTCGTCGACGAACTCGGCGCCGATCACCTCGAGCATCTGCCGACGCTCGGGCGTGGCCTTCGCCGCGGTCACGAGCACGGCGGCGCCCAGCTCGGCGAGGGTGTCGGCAACCGAGAAGCCCGTGACCCCGAGGCCGAGCACCACGACCCGCAGGCCCTTCCAGTCGGCGTGCCAGCTGGCCAGCGAATCCACGTCGCGCACGATCAGCGCGTGATCCACTCGAGGTAGAAGACGCCGACGCCGACGGCGACGAAGAGTGCGGCGATGAGCCAGAAGCGCACGACGATGGTGATCTCAGCCCACCCCTTGAGCTCGAAGTGGTGCTGAAGCGGGCTCATCAGGAAGATGCGCCGGCCCTGACCGAACCGCCACTTCGTGAGCTTGAAGTACCCGCGCTGCAGGATCACCGAGCCCGTGACGATGAGGAAGAGGCCTCCGATGAGGATGAGCAGCAGCT
Source organism: uncultured Actinomycetes bacterium (assembly GCA_903920435.1). Classification (GTDB taxonomy): domain Bacteria; phylum Actinomycetota; class Actinomycetes; order Actinomycetales; family Microbacteriaceae; genus Rhodoglobus. The sequence continues at coordinate 4,189 of CAIXMB010000050.1, read as the reverse complement.
CGGTGCGCGAGAGGATCGCGAGCGCGGCGAGGGCACCTCCGAGGCCCAACGAGCCCGTGTCGCCCATGAAGATCTGCGCGGGCGAGGTGTTGTACCAGAGGAATCCGATGAGCGCTCCGGCGATCGCCGCGGCGACCACCGCGAGGTCGAGGGGGTCGCGCACGGTGTAGCAGTAGCCCGCGTCCTCCGGCAGGAGGTTGGCATTGAAGCACGACTGGTTGGACTGCCAGAACCCGATGAAGATGTAGGCAGAGATGGCGAAGATCGAGGCGCCCGTCGCGAGCCCGTCCAGGCCGTCGGCCACGTTGACGCCGTTCGAAGCACTCACGATGATGAGCGTCGTCCAGATCGCGAAGATGATGCCGCCGGCGATGAGTCCGAAGGTCGCGAAGTCGAGCCACGAGATGTCGCGGACGCCCGAGATGTAGGTGTGACGTACGCCGTCGATGATCGTCGACGCGGGCGTGAGGTTGTTCTCATCCGGGAAGTTCAGTGCGACTGCCGCGAAGATCGAGGCGACGATCACCTGGCCGGCGACCTTGGCCCAGCCACCGAGGCCGAGGCTGCGCTGCTTGCGCGTCTTGAGGAAGTCGTCGATGAAGCCCACGAGCCCCATGCCCGCCATGAGGAAGAGCACGAGCACGCCCACGAGTGTCATGTCGGTCTGGCCTACCAGGTGGCCGACCATGTACCCGATGCCCGCACCGAGGATGAAGATGATGCCGCCCATGGTGGGCGTGCCGCGCTTGGTGTGGTGCGACTGAGGGCCGTCGTCACGGATGAACTGCCCCCACTTGAGGCGGTTGAAGAGCTTGATGAACAGCGGTGTGAGGAACAGCGTGAAGGCGAGCGAGAAGCCGCCGGCAACGAGCAGCGCGATCACGGAGTCACTCCCGCCAGTCGGTCGCCCAGCAGCCGGAGGCCGGCGGACTTCGAGGATTTCACGAGAACCACATCACCCTCGCGCAGACTGTCACGCAGCAAATCGTATGCCTCATCCGGGGTGTCCACGAGCACCGACTCCCCGTCCCACGACCCTTCGAGCCCCGCGGCGTTGTGGATGTGGCGGGCGTTGTGGCCCACGACGATGAGCTGGCGCACGTTCAGGCGCACGATGAGCCGGCCGATGCGGTCGTGCTCGTCGTCGGCGAACTCGCCGAGCTCGGCCATCTCGCCCAGCACGGCCACCGAGCGCAGTTCGCCGCCGCGCGTGATCTGGGCGAGGGTCTTGAGCGCCGCGGCCACGGAGTCGGGGCTCGCGTTGTAGGCGTCGTTGATGATGACCGACCCGCGGGGGCCGTCGAGCACCTCCATGCGCCAGCGCTCCGCGCGAACGAGGCCCTCGAGGGCCGCGATGGAGCGCTCCAGCGGCACACCGACGGCGCGGGCTGCGGTCAGTGCCGCGAGGGCGTTCATCGCGTGGTGCTCGCCGAGGATCGCGAGCTGGACGGGGTAGCGCTCGCCGTCGGCGACCACGGTGAACGCGGTGCCGGATGCCGTCGCCTCGACGTCGACGGCGCGAACGTCTGCCGACTCCCCCAGCCCGAACCACTGCACTCGGGCCTTCGTGCGGGAGCTCATGCGCGCGACCCGGGGATCGTCGACGTTGAGCACGGCGACCGCCGTCTCGGGCAGGTCGTCGACCATCTCGCCCTTGGCGAGCTCGATCGCATCGGCCGAGCCGAATTTGCCCACGTGCGCGAGCCCCACCGTGAGCACGATGCCCACGTCGGGCTTCGCGACCGAGACGAGCTTCGCGATGTCGCCCACGCCGTCCGCACCCATCTCGACGACGAGGTAGCGCGTGCCGTGGTCGATGCCGAGCATCGAGATCGGCGCGCCGACCTCGTTGTTGTACGACCCGACCGGGGCGACGGTCGCGCCCTCCGCGCCGAAGATCGCGCTCAGCATGTTCTTGGTGGTCGTCTTGCCGTTCGAGCCGGTCACGGCGACGACCCGGAGGTCGCCCGCCGCCCGCACTCGGGCGACGACCTCGCGCGCGAGGTCGGAGAGGGCGACGACGCCGTTGGGGACCAGGATCTGCGGCACGGGTGCCTCGAGCTCCCGCTCGACGATCAGGAGGGCTGCGCCGTTCGCGACGGCCGCGGGCGCGAACAGGTGGCCGTCGGTCTCCTCACCCGGCAGGGCGAAGAAGATGTCGCCGCGGGTTACTGCACGCGAGTCGGTGCGCACGGTGCCGCTCACGACGACTGCGCCGTCGGATCCGACGAGCCGACCGCCGACCGCCGTTGCGATGTCGGCGATGCTCAGTTCGATCACGCTGTCGTGCTCCCCGGGGTGAGTGTGCCGCTGTCGCTCACCAGTAGACGGGCAGGTCGGGTGCCGGCGTCGTGGACGGCGGAACCCGGAAGGTGGTGAGCGTCTGGGCCATCACGTCGCGCCACACGGGTGCGATGAGGCCCGAGTACACACTATCGAGATTGCCGGCGGTCACGACCACCGCGTACTGCGGGTTGTCGGCGGGAGCCACCCCCGCGTAGGAGATGATCACCTGATTGCCGTACTCGCCATTGACGGCGACCTCGGCGGTACCGCTCTTCACGGCCGTGCGGTAGCCCGGGATCTGCAGGTTGGGCGCGGAACCGCTCTTGTTGGCGACCTGCTCCATCATGGAGATGGTCGTGCGTGCCGATGCCTCGGAGACCACCTGCCGACCCTCGGTGGACGGCTTGTCGGTGACGGTGCCGTCAGGGTGCTCGCAGCCCTCGACGAGAGTCACGGGCATCCGTACACCGCCGTTGCCGAGGGTCTGGAAGATGCTCGCGACCTGCACCGAGGTCGCCGAGATGCCCTGCCCGTACTGCACGGAGTAGTTGCTGCGGCCGAACCACTGGTCGGCGTCGGGCAGATCGCCCGACGATTCACCCAGGAAGTTGACCTCGGTCTCCTGGCCGAGCCCGAACGCGGCCATGTAGTCGTGGCGCTGCTGCGCGGGCAGCAGGTCGGAGAACTGCGAGACCGCGACGTTCGACGACTCTACGAGGGCGCCCGTGAGGGTGAGGTTCTCGGTGTCGTGGTAGAACGCGTCGTGGATCGAGCTGCCATCGGGCTGCTCGAGGCTGTACGGCACGACGACTCCGGACTCCGGGGTTGCCACCCCCGCGTCGACGAGCGACGCCGCGGTGAGCGCCTTGATCGTGGAGCCGGGCTCGTACGGCGTGCTGAACGCGCGCGAGCCGAGCGCGTCGCTGGGTGCGTCATCGACGTTGTTGGGATCGACCGTGGGCCAGTCCGCCACTGCCATGAGGTGGCCGTCACTGATCCGGATGACGACGGCCGTCGCCCACGTCGCGCCGAGGTCGCCCGCCGCCACCTGCATGCGCTGCTGCACGTACCACTGCAGATCGCGGTCGATGGTGAGGCGCAGTGTGCCGCCGTCCTTGGTCTCCTGGGTCGTCACCACGCTCCCGGGGAGCTGCGTGCCGTCCTCTGCGCTCTCGTAGGTCGCTGTGCCGTTGGTGCTCGCGAGGCACTCGTCCTCCGAGAGCTCGAGGCCGGCCTGCGGGCCGTCGGTGCCGATGAAGCCTACGAGGTTGCCCGCGATCTGCCCGTTCGGGTAGGTGCGGGCGGGGTGGCGCGAGGCGTACAGCCAGGGGATGTCGAGGGCGTCGATCTTCTCGTACGTGTCGAGGGTCACGCTCTTGATGATGTACGCGAAGTCGGAGGTGGGGTCGGCGGAGAGGCTGGCGTACATCGTCGCCGGGTCCTGCCCCGTGATGGCGGCGATGCGCGTGAGGTCGGCAAGTACCGAGGTCGCGGCATCCGACCGGCCCAGCGCGACGCGCGGTGAGGCGGTGATGTCGTACCGCAGCACGCTGTCGGCGAGCACGGCGCCCGAGGAATCGACGATGTCGCCGCGCGTGCCGTAGGTCACGAGGGTCTGGGCGCGCCTATCCTCCGAGGCCGCGTTGAGGTCGGCGGCACGCACGACCTGGATGTCGACCAGGCGCACGACGAAGACGATCACGACGACGAACACGATGACCACCGCGATGGAGATGCGCGCCCTGCTGCCTCGCGTTCTCATGCTCTCTCCGCCGGTCAGTGGGTAACGGGTGCCGGGATCGAGTCCACGGGCGCCTGTTCAGTCTGTGCGGGAGTCGCCGACGTGGCGGCAGGAGCCACGGCGTGTCCCGTGCTCGCGGCCGGCGCGTTCGGGTCGACGAGG
>CAIXMB010000049.1 GCA_903920435.1 uncultured Actinomycetes bacterium | reverse complement strand
GCGGCGGCGTCGATGCGTCCGCCGCGCAGTACGGCGCATTCGGTGGACCCGGCGTTCCGTACGTCCCTGGTCCCGACATCCTGACGACCGTGGTCAGCCAGTCCACCATTGCCGACAACTCGGCGCACACCTCGGCCGGTGTCGCGGGCAACCCCGGCGACCACACGATCGAGATCGAGAACTCCATAGTCTCCGGGGGCACGAGCAACAACGGAAACACTCCGAACGACTTCGACCCCACCCCGACTTTCGCGATCACGTACAGCCTCATCCAGAACCCGCGCGCGGGCACAGTCATCCCGGCCGGCGTGGGCAACCTCGTCGGCGTCGACCCCCAGCTTGCCGCGCTCGCCAACAACGGCGGCGTCACGAAGACGCGACTGGTCGCCCCCGGCTCCCCCGCCTACAACGCGGGCGACCCCGCCTTCGCCGGCGCGGGCAAGTTCGACCAGCGCGGCCAGGCCCGCGTCTTCGAGCGCCTCGATATGGGCGCCGTCGAGTGGCAGCCGGCGCTCGCCCACACCGGCGTCGAGCTCACCCCCGGACCGCCGCTCGTCGCCTTCCTCCTGCTCTTCTCTGGCCTCGCGATGGTCGCGTTCTCCCGGCTCCGGACGGTCCGCGCGGTAGCCTGAGAGTCGTGACGACCCTCCTGCACTCCGCGCGCAAACTCGACGCGCACGGCCAGGTCGACGACTTCTGGGTGCTCTTCGACGGCGGCACGATCGCCGCTACCGGGCACGGCCACGAGCGACCGGATGCCGCGGCATCCGTCGACGCGGGCGGCCACTGGCTCGTCCCGGGATTCCTCGACCTGCACGGCCACGGCGGTGGCGGCCACTCGTACGACGACGGCGTGGACGACCTCGCCGCCGCCGTCGCCACCCACCGTGCGCACGGCACGACCCGCTCGGTGATCAGCCTCGTCGCGGGCCCGGTCGAGGCGCTCTCGGCGCAGCTCGCGTACATCGCCGACGCGGCGTCGCGCGACCCGCTCATCCTCGGCGCGCACCTCGAAGGCCCATTCCTGGCCCCGGAGAACCGCGGCGCACACAGCCCCGAGCACCTCATCGAGCCTTCGCCGGCCGCCGTCGACGCGCTGCTCGAGGCGTCGCGCGGGCACCTGCGCCAGATCACCCTCGCGCCCGAGCTGCCCGGAGCGTTCGATGCCATCGACGTGCTCGTCGAGGCCGGCGTGGCGGTCGGAGTGGGCCACACCATGGCCGACGTCGACCTCGCGCGTCGGGCGTTCGACGCCGGCGCCCGCATCCTCACCCACGCGTTCAACGCCATGCCCGGCATCCACCACCGCGCCCCCGGGCCGATAGTCGCGGCGTTCGAGGATGAGCGGGTGACACTCGAGTTGATCCTCGACGGCAAGCACGTGCATCCGTCGGTCGCGCACCTGGCGTTCACCGCAGCGCCCGGTCGCGTCGCGCTCGTGACCGACGCCATGGCCGCTGCCGGCTCCGCGGACGGGGACTACACGCTCGGCGACCTGACCGTCGCGGTGCGCGACGGTCTCGCGATGCTGCGCGGCACGAACACGATCGCGGGCTCGACCCTCACCCAGGATCGCGCGCTGCGCATCGCCATGCGCGACGCGCATATCGCCCCCGCGGCTGCGGTCGAGGCGCTCACGCTCACGCCCGCACGCGCCCTCGGACTCGACCACCGGCACGGCCTGCTGGCCCCGGGCTTCGTCGCCGACGCGGTGCTGCTCGACCACGAGTGGCACGTGACCCAGGTCTGGGCGGACGGCACCCGCCTCTAGCCGCGCAAACCGGCGCACGTTCTTCATGAGAGCGCGCGAACGTTCGTACGCTTACATTACGAAGGCGTGATCGGTGGGTCGAAGCGCCGTCGGCGGACGGTTAGAGCTTCTCCCAGTCGAGGCGGTTGGCCCACGCGTAGCGGTAGTAGTCGGCGAACTCGAGGTCGGCGGCGGCCTCCTCGTCGACGATCACGGTCACGCGCTGGTGCAGCTGGATCGCCGACCCGGGCAGCGACGCGGTCACCGGCCCCTCGACGGCGCGGGCCAGGGCCGACGCCTTGCCTGACCCGAACGCGAGCAGCACGAGGTGCCGCGCGCGCATGATGGTGCCGAGGCCCTGGGTGATGCAGTGCTTGGGCACGTCGTCGAGCGAGTCGAAGAAGCGCGCATTGTCGAGCCGGGTCTGCTCGGTGAGGGTCTTCACACGCGTGAGCGACGCGAACGACGATCCGGGCTCGTTGAACCCGATGTGGCCCGTGCGCCCGATCCCGAGGATCTGCAGGTCGACCCCGCCCGCGGCGGTGATAGCAGCCTCATAGTCGGCGCCCGCAGTCTCGATGGGGCCGTCGTCGGCGGGCACGCGCACGAGTGACGGCGTGAGCCCGAGGGGCTCCACCACCTCGCGGGTGATCACCGAGCGATAGCTCTCCGGATGCCCGGCCGGCAGCCCCACGTACTCATCGAGTGCGAACCCCCGCACCTGCGACAGGTCGAGCCCGCGCGCCGCGAGCGCCCGCCAGGTCGTGAGGGGCGTGGAACCGGTGGCGAGCCCCAGCACCGCGCGCGGGTTGGCGCGCACGAGCTTCTCGATCTCGTCCGCCGCCACCTCGCCCGCCGTCTCCGCAGACTCGACGATCACGACTTCGGCCATCAGCGCCTCCCGACGAACATCAGGCGACCCCGACCAGGGCGGCGCCGAACGCCGCCGCGGGGAAGTCGACGGGCACGATCGCGACCCGCGTGCTGAGCTCGGTGGAGGCGAGGAACCCCGAGGCTGCCTCCCACGACGCGAGCACCGCGCGCACGTCGTCGAGGAGGATCGGGCCGAGCGACGAGAGCCCGCCCCCGATGACGACGCTGTCGACGTCCACGGTCAGCACGAGCAGGCGCACGGCGGCGGCGACGTTCTCCACGAAGCGGTTCTTGATCTCGAGCGCGTGCGGGTCGCCCGCAGCAGCTGCCGCGAAGAGCGAGCGTGCGGGCTTCGGGTCGTCGGTGGGCCACTGGCGCGCGATGGCCGATCCGGAGGCGAGCATCTCGAGGCAGCCGCGCTGGCCGCACGGGCACTCCGGGCCGTTCGGGTCGACGGGGATGTGACCGATCTCGCCTGCGGTGCCGCGCGAGCCGCGCCACACGCGGCCGTCGATGACGATTCCGGCGGCAAGGCCGGTGCCGAGGTTGAGGTAGGCCATCGACAGGTTCTCGTGCTTCTCGAGCAGGTGGAACGCGCCGAGTGCCGCGGCGTTCACGTCGTTGTCGATGCGCACGGGCCGGCCGAGGCGGGCGGTGAGTTCTGCGCCGAGCTCGAGCCCTTCAAGGCCGAGGTTCACGGCGTGCGTCACGCGGCCCGTGCCGTTGTCGACGGCGCCCGGGATTCCGATGCCGATCGACACGAAGCTCGCAACCTCGGTGTGGGCGAGCTCTCCGAGTTGCGTGACCGCGGATACGGCGGTCTCGAGCACCGCCTCGGGGCCGAATCCGGTGGGCAGCCGGAGCCGCTGCAGGATCTCGCCCGTGGGGGCGATGGCGACGGCATCCGTCTTCGTGCCGCCGATGTCGATGCCGACGCGCAGCGTGCTGAGTGCGGCGGGCGCGGGCGCCACGCCGAGCTGGGTGTGGCTCATCCCTTGACCGCCCCGCTCACGAGGCCCGAGGTGAGGCGGCCCTGCACGATGAGGAAGAAGATGATCACGGGCACCGCGACGAGAGTGGACGCGGCCATGACCTGCCCCCAGTCGGTCTCGCGCGTCGCCGATGCCTGCACGAACCCGCGCAGCCACAGCGGCAGGGTCTGCGCCGCCTCGGAAGGCAGCAGCACGAGGGCCACGGTGAACTCGTTCCACGCCTGCAGGAACGCGTACACCCCGGATGCCACGAGCCCCGGTGCGAGCAGCGGGAACGTGATGCGCATGAACGCGCCGAACCTCGAGAGCCCGTCGACCATCGCGGCCTCCTCGAGATCGGCGGGGACTCCGGCCACGAAGCCGCGCAGCATCCAGATGGTGAACGGCACCACGGCGGCGATGTAGATGACGCTCACCCCGATGACGCTGTCGAGCAGGTGCACGCTCGAGACCATCTTGTACTGGGCGATGAAGAGCCCCTCGGCCGGGAGCATCTGCACGATGAGCACGGCGATGACGAAGCTGCGACGGCCGCGGAAGCGGAAGCGGCTGATCGCGACGGCCGCGAGGAACGCGAAGATGATGCAGAACACGACGACGGTGAGGGTCACGGCGATGCTCATGCCGAGCGCGCTCCAGAACGAGCCGTCGGCGACCGCGCCCACGTAGTTGCTGCCGGTCGGCTTGTTCGGGAAGAACGTGGGGATGAACGACTGCAGGATCGCCGTGGGGATGAACGACGAGCTGACCATCCAGTAGACGGGGAAGGCCCACAGGGCGGCAATGACGATCGCGAGCACGCTCAACAGGATCTTGGAGGTTCTCATGCCTCGTCCTCCTTCAGCAGGCTGCGGATGTAGAACCAACTCAGCGCGACGGTGATGCCGAGCACGAGGATCGACACGGCGGATGCCATGCCGAAGTCCTGGGAGCTCGTGCCGAGCTTGTAGATGTAGGTGCCGAGGAGGTCGTAGTCGCCGGACTTGGAGCCGGCATCCTGCAGGAGCTTGATCTGCGTGAAGACGCGCAGATCCCAGATGAGCTGCAGGAGAAGGACGATGGCGATGACCGGCCGGATCATGGGCAGGATGACGCCCCAGAATCGCTGCCAGCCGTTCGCCCCATCGAGTTGGGCGGCCTCCATCACCTCGTCGGAGACCTGGGTGAGCCCCGCATAGACCGAGAAGGAGACGAACGGCACGCTCATCCACACGACAATGATGCACGCGACGAGCAGGAAGGTGAGGGGCGTGGAGAGCCAGTCGAAGCGGTTCATATTCACGCCGGGGATCATGTCGAGCAGGTAGTTGATCGCCCCGCGCCGGCGGTCGAACAGCCAGATCCAAACGGTCATCGCCGAGACGACGGGCATCGCCCACGCGAGCAGGAGCGCGACCTGCAGAATCAGGCGGGCGGTCTTCGTGACCGCGGACATGAGCAGCGCGAGGAGCGTACCGATCGCGAGGGTGAGCGCCGCCGTGATGAGGCAGAACGCGAGGGACTTGCCGACCACCAGCCACAGCTGCGGGTCGGTGGCGAGAGTGACGTAGTTGTCGAGGCCCACGAACGGCGCGGGCTTGCCGAACTGCTGCTGCAGCCCGTACTTCTGCAACGACGTGACTACCTGCCAGATCATGGGGTAGCCCATGCCGAGCAGCATGATCACGATGGCGGGGATGAGCAGCAGGTGCGGGGCACGGATGCCGCGGCGCGCGTTCCCGAGTGAAGACATGGGGGTTCCTCCTTTCGGCAGGTTTGGTGGGTTGAGTAGGCCCGCCAGGGCCGTATCGAAACCGTGCTGGCACAGGGTTTCGATACGGCCGCAGGCGGCCTACTCAACCAGCGGGGTGGGTGTTAGCCGTTGATCAGTTCGTCGATCTTGGCGTCGTACTCCTTGGCGAGGGCCTTGATGTCGCCGCCGCCGTTGACCTTGCCGAAGAACTCCTCGAGCAGGCCGGAACCCTCGACTGCAGCCCAGCCGGGAGCGGCGGGGGTGAGCTTCGAGTTCTTCGCGGACTCCGCGAGCGCCGTGGCGAACTGGTCGTCACCGAGCGAGGCGGTGTAGTCCGTGTTCGCCGGGCCGAGGCCGTTCGCGCCGAGCATGTTCTGGTACTCCTCCGAGAAGATGATCTTCATCAGCTCGCGGGCGCCGGCCTGGTTCTTGCTGGCCGCCGAGATCGCGATGTTGGAGCCACCGGCGAACACGGGGGCTGCGCCGCCGTCGACACCCGGGAGGACGAAGTTGCCGAAGGTCGCGTCGTTCCACGTCGCGACGGTCTTGGTCGCGTCCTTGGGGTCGGGCGTGAGGTCACCGATCGACCAGTGCGCCCATCCGGGAGCGATGATCGTGGCGGCCTCGGGCGCACCCGTTGCGGCGTTGTTGTTGATGTTGACCCACGGGGTGCTGTCCGCTTCCGTGACCGGGGCGAGCGAGGAATCCGTGTACAGCTTCTGCAGCTGCGTGAGGCCCTCGATCGTCTTCGGGTCGGAGAGGGTGGACTTCCAGATGTCGCCATCCTTGGCCGCGAGCTCTCCGCCGTTCGCGAAGATCCACGAGATGCCGTTGCGCCAGTCTTCGCCGCCGATGTAGAAACCGGACTGCGTGGCCGTCTTCAGCTTCGCCGCGTCGTCGTTGAACTCGGCGAGGGTGGTCGGAACCTCGAGGCCGGCCGCGGCCCAGATGTCCTTGCGGAAGAAGATGTAGCGCGAGCCGAAGTAGTACGGCAGGGCGTAGTTGGCACCGTCGACGGCGCCGACATCGACGAACGACTGCAGCAGCTTGCTGCCGCCGAGCTCGTCGTACATGTCGCTGATGTCGCTGAACGCGCCGACAGTCGTGAACGTCGGCGACCAGGTGTTGCCGATCTCCGTCACGTCGGGGGTATTCTCGGCATCAGGCAGCGCTGTGGTCAGCTTCGAAAGGGCGTCGGCCCAGTCCTGCTGCTCAATGGTAAGGGTGCCCCCGGTTGCGTCTGCGTACTCGGTCTTAAGGTAGTCGCGCAGCGCATCCGGGGTGTCACCGCCCATGAGCCACAGGGTGATGTTCTGGCCGTCGGCCGACTCCGCCTCGGGAGCCGCCGGAGTGGAGCACCCGGCGAGAACGACGAGTGCGGCCGTCGCGGCTGCGACGATTCCGATCTTTCGCTTCATTGTGTCTTCCTTCTTTGGATGGGGGTGGTGCAGGGCAGTGGTGCGTGGGGTTTAGGAGACCCCGAGTTGCGCGGAGAGGACCATGACGGCTGCGCCGCGCATGACGATGTCCTCGCCGAGCGTTGTCATCCGCAGTGTGAGATCGCCGTGGAACTCGGCCATCGTCCGACTGCGGAGCGTGTCGATGGTCGCCTGGGCAAGCGGGCCATCAAGTAGGTGGGTCGGGCCGCTCAGCACGACCTCGGCGAGGTTGAGCGCTCCGACGACGGGGGCGAGCGCGATGCCGAGCCGCTGCCCCGCCTCGGTGAGGATCTCGTCACGGGCGGCGGGGTTCGCCGCGATCGCCCTCTCCAGGCGGGGGGTCGCGAGCCACGTCTCGAGGCATCCGTGCTTGCCGCACACGCACTCGAGGCCGCCGTCGGTGCCGACCACGACGTGGCCGATCTCGCCCGCGGCGAAGCGGCTGCCGAAGAGCGGGGTGCCGTCGAGCAGCAGGCCCGCGCCGACACCGTGGCCCACCTTGATGAGCATCATGTCGCTGTCTGCGTCGCCGAAGCTGTGCTCCGCGAGCGCCGCAGCGTTGGCGTCGTTCGCGACGACGACCGGGAGCGCGAAGCGCGAGTGCAGGATGCCCTGCAGGTCCTCGCCCACCCAGCCGAGGTTGGGGGCCGAGAGCACGACGCCCGCGATGTCGACGACACCGGGTGATCCGACGCCGAGCCCGAGGATCGGGAGGGTGGCCTTGCCCACGAGCGCCTCGGCGAGGCGGATGACGAGCGCTGTGGCATCCGTGCCCGTCGCGCCCGCGAGCGGGAGCTCGGCGCGGTGCAGGATCTGGCCGTCGAGGTCGAGCACCGCGCCGCGGAAGATCGCGTACTCGCTGAGGTCGATGCCGATGATCTGGAACGCCGTGCGATCGAGGTCGAGCAGCGTGGCGGGCTTGCCGGGGCGGGCGTCCTCCCGCTGGCCGGTCTCGATCACGAGGCCCTCGGCGATGAGCTCGGCAACGAGGTCTGACACGGTGACGCGGGTGAGGCCCGTCTCGCGGGCGATGTCGGCCCGGCTCTGCTGACCGGCGCGGTAGAGGGTCTGCAGCACGAGCGAGCGGTTGTGGCCACGGGCGTGCTCGGGCAGCACTTTCGTGGTGGGCCGCAGCGCCCGTCCCGTGGTGAACCCCGTCGACATGTTTGTTAGTAAAGCTTACGAACTAATTATTCGCAAGCTATTTCTCGTCGGTTTACAGGGTCGTTACATTGCCGGCGCTGAGCGCGGTGAGCCTGTGGGGCCGGCTCGGGCCGACCCCACAGGGGTTTCTAGAACACGACCCAGATCACCTTCGAGGTGGAACCGGAGCCCGTCACCGGGTCGCCCGCGTAGCTCGCCTTGACGGCGTAGATACCGCCCGAGACCTTGGGCAGCTGCACCTTCGCCACCCCGTTCACGAGCGTGCCCGTCACGGTCTTGCCGTTCACCGTGAGGGTGACGACCCCGGTCGGTGCCGCGTCAGCCCGGCTGTCGACGGTGATCGTCGCCGTCGAGGTCTGCCAGGAGAAGTAGACCGAACGGCTCAGCGACAGCTTCACGGATGCCGCGTACTTCACCACCACGCCCGCCGAGGTCGCGGTACCGGGCGGCACACCCTCCTTCGACGCGGTGACGACGACCGTGAGGGTCTTGCCCTGATCGGACCCCTTCACGCGGTACGTCGCCTTGGTGGCGCCGGGGATGTCGACCCCGTCGGCCTGCCACTGGTACCCGAACGTCAACCCTTCGGTATCCCACTCGCCCGGGGAGGCGGTGAGCTTACTGCCCACCCCCGGAGTTCCCGAGATCGTCGGCGGGCTCGTGTTGAGCGGCGTGCCCGGCTCCACGGGGTCACCCGTGGTCACCTGCACGACAGTCGAGACACCGGTGTCGCCGTAGTTCACGAGACCGAGGTACGAGCTGTTCGGCGCGAGGTCGGCCCACGAGGCCGTGTAGCTCACGGGTACGCCCTGCGTCGCGGCGAGCACGGCGGGGTCGAGCACGAGCGGAGCACCGCCGGGCACCACCGAGGTGGCCGTCGCGTTCCAGGTCACGCCGTCGGGGGCGCTGAACACGTCCACGAGCATCAGGTACGTGCCCGGGTCGGGGAACGCGAGGTCGACGCGCTCATCGGCCGAGCCCGTCGCCGACTGCCAGCCCGCCACCGGGTTTCCGTCGCCATCGAGCAGGTAGACGATCAGGTCGAGGTCCGTCGTGTCGTCGAGCGCGTCGAGGTCGAAGCGCGCGAATTCCGCACCCTCCGGAACCGTCGTCGTGTACTCGGCGGAATCGCCGGTCACTCCCTCGTCGGAGCCCAGGAGCACCCCGGCGGAGAGGCCCGAGGTCGACAGCGGGATCTCGCCGTCGCCGCCGGGCGTGACCTCGACGGCCACGGAGCCCGTGACACCCTCACCCTCCACCGACGAGGGCGCCACGATCGTGACGGGCTGCACGGCGATGGGGCTGCGGACTGTCGTGTCACCCGAGGTCCACGTGAGCGATCCCGTCGAGAACGCGTCGAGTGCGGCATCCGTGCGCGAGAAGGTCACGGAGTACGTCTGCGACTCCCCGGGCCCACCGAACGTGAGCGACGACGGCTCGACCGTGACGTCGATGCCGGGCAGCCCGTCGACGCTCGCGTCGAAGGTGCCCGCCTGGGTCGAGGTCACCGTGCGGGTGACGGTCTCCGGCGCGGTGAGCGCACCGATCGAGATCGAGGCGAGGTTGAGGTTGCTCGCGTCGATCGGCTCCACGCCCGCGTCGTAGCCGAGGCCCTGCAGGTACGCGTACCAGTCGAGCTTGCCGTTGAGGTAGAGCAGGCCGGGTTCGAAGAACCTGGTCGGATCCACGTGGCCTGCGCCCTGCGCGAACGGATCGGTCACGGCGTTGCCGTCGGCGTCGACCGTGTCGTAGGCGGTGGTCATCATCGCCGACTTGATCTCGGCGGGAGTCGCGTTCGGCCGCTCACCGAGGTAGAGCGCGGCGAGACCCGCGATGTGCGGTGCCGCCATCGACGTTCCGCTGAGGAACTCGTAGGTCGGGTCCGTCGACTCCTGGTTGGGGCCGGCCGCGAGTATCGAGACGCCGGGCGCCGCGATGTCGGGCTTCAGCAGGTCGCTGCCGTCGGCGAGCACGGGGCCGCGCGACGAGAAGCCGGCGACCTGCGGGGTCGGCGGCGAGTAGCTCGTCGAGTTCCCGGTCGTGAACGTGGCGGTGGCACCCTCTGTTGCCGCGTACGCGACGACAGCGTCGTGGTACGTGGAGTCGAGGTGGACGGTCGGCACCGAGTGGAAGTCGGTGTCGATGGAGCCAGGCGTCACGTTGACGAGGATCATGCCGACGCCACCCACCCGGGCGACCTCAGCCGACTTCGCGACTCGGTCGTAGACGCCGCGCTCGCACACGACGATCGTGCCCGCTGCGGCTTCCGTGAGGGAGCCCGGCGCGCACAGCCCAGCATCCGCGCCCTCGACCGCAACCGCCGTCGAGTTCACGAGCGGGGCCGTGAGGGGCTCCGCCTCCGGGTCCATGTTCACGGTGATGGATGCCCCGGCGAACGCCTGGCCGTCGCCGAGCGTGGCGGTTGCCTCGTAGCTCGGGATCGTGGCCGCGGCGACCGTCGTGATCCACGGGGAGGCGTTGTCGAGGGTGGAGGCGCCGGGGCCGTCGTTGCCGGCCGAGGCCGCCACGAAGATGCCCGCGGACGCGGCACCGAGGAACGCGTCATCCGTCGCGGAGTACGTGGTCTGCGCCGCGCCGCCGCCGATGGAGTAGTTGATGACGTCGACACCATCGGCCACGGCCTGGTTGATGCCGGAGAGCAGGTCGGTGGTCGAGCATCCGTCGTCGGTCTGCACGGTCGGGTCCGGACCCGACCAGCAGACCTTGTAGACGGCGATCTTGGCCGCGGGCGCGACGCCCGTGATGGTGCCGAAGTCGATGCCGCCGATGCTGGCCGGCGTCGCGACGTTGCCGGCCGCCGTGCTCGAGGTGTGCGACCCGTGGCCGTCGCCGTCGCGGGGCGAGACGAACTCGCCGGTGCCGGTCGTGGCATCGCCGATACTGCCCGCACCGAAGCCGTCGAGGTAGTAGCGCGCGCCGATGATCTTGGTCGAGCAGTCGTCTGCGGTGAACTGCTCGCCCTCCTCGCACACGCCGTGGAAGACGCCGCCGTCGCTCTTCGCGAAGGTGATCGTGCTGCCGTCGGTGCTGGGGTTCGACGACCCCGCGAGCGGGTCGCCCGCGAACGCCGGGTTCTCCGGCGCGATGCCGGTGTCGAGCACGCCGAGGACGACACCGTCTCCGGCCTGGTCGGCTCCGCCGATGGACTCCCACACCCCGCCCGGGCCGTCGAGGCCCAGGAAGCTCGTCGAGGGGGTCGCGGTGATGTGCTTGAGCTCGTCGGGCGTGACCGCGAGCACGTTCTTGTTGGCGAGCAGCTGCGACGCCTGCGCCGAGCTCAACTGGGCCGAGAAGGCATTGAGGGCGAGCGTGTACGAGACGTCGATGGAGACACCCGCCGACTCCGCCACCTCGGTCTGCTTCTCTGCGAGGTAGTCGCTGTAGTCGAGCACGGGCGCCGTGCGCGCGTTCAACTGGTCGCCCTCGTCGGGCTGGGTGCCGGGGTATCCGGGGATACCGCCGTCGTACGTGGCCACCGAGTCATCGACGAGCGTGACGATGTAGCGCCCCGGCTCGAAACTCGTCTGGCCGCTACCCGCCGGTGCCGTGGACGCCATGGCGGGAGCTGCGAAGAGCCCCGACGCGACGACCGACGCACCAGCGGCGAAGGCAAGGATGGACTTAGGGCTCAGTTTGCTCACAGGGTTTTCCTTCTCGTGAAAGGGCTTCTACTGGAGGCAGTTCGGGCCTGCGCACTTTCGACCATATCCCCGAATGGCCCCCGATAGGGGGTAGAACGCAAAAATCGTTGTGCGCAGACACCCAGACAAGTGCGACATGCTTGTACCGACAACCGTTTCTCGAGCAGGGAGTTCCATGCGTACGTCCACCACCGCAACTGCACTCCTCGGCGGGCTCGCGCTCGTCGGGGCCCTCGCCGGCTGCTCCACTCCCGCCGCCACCACCGACACCGGTTCGGGTACGGATTCGGGTTCCGGCTCCAGCACCGACTCGGGCTCGTCGAGCGGCAGTTACAAGGACGGCACCTACACCGAGAGCGCCGACTACCAGGCGCCCAGCGGAACCGAGACGGTCGACGTCACCCTGACTCTCGCCGACAACGTCATCACGGCCGTCGAGGTCACCGGCCACGCGACCGACCCCCAGGCCAAGCAGCACCAGGGCGAGTTCAAGGACGGCATCGCCGGTGTGGTCGTCGGCAAGAACCTCGACGAGATCAAGGTCGACCGCGTGGGCGGCTCGTCGCTCACGAGCGGCGGGTTCAACAAGGCGGTCGAGCTGATCAAGGCCGACGCTGGGGCATAGCCTCCGGTTCGAGGCCATCGGCACGGGCTGGGAGATCGAGACCTCCGAGCCCGTCGCCGCCGACCTCGAGGCGGCGATCCACGAGCGCATCGCCGAGTTCGACCTCACCTGGTCGCGCTTCCGCGACGACTCCCTCGTGTCGCGCGTCGCGCAGCGGCCCGGAACGTGGCGGTTCCCCGACGACGCACCCGCGCTCTTCGACCTGTACCGGCGGCTGTACACCGCGACCGACGGCGCGGTGAGCCCGCTCGTCGGCCGCGCGCTCGACGACCTCGGCTACGACCGCGCGTACTCGCTGCGGCCGACCGGGCGCTCGGGCCCGGTACCGGAGTGGGACGACGCCGTCGCGTGGGACGGCAGCGCCCTCACCACCGTGCGGCCGGTCTCCCTCGACGTGGGGGCCGCGGGCAAGGGCTACCTCGTCGACATCGTGGCACGGATGCTCGATGCGGCCGGTCACGTCGACTACACGGTCGACGGCAGCGGTGACATCCGGCGCCGCGGAGCGGCGCCCATCCGGGTGGGGCTCGAGCACCCGCTCGACACCACGAAGGCCATCGGGATCGCGCTCGTGCACGACGGCGCGATCTGCTCGTCGGCCACGAACCGCAGGGCGTGGGGCGAGGGCCTGCACCACGTCATCGATGCCCTCACGGGGCTCCCGACGCACAACGTCATCGCCACCTGGGCCATCGCCCCCACGGCGCTCGAGGCCGACGGGTTGTCGACCGCGCTCTTCTTCGCCGACCCCGCCCGGCTCGCCGCCGAGTTCGACTTCTCATACGTACGCATGTTCTCGGCCGGGCGAGTAGAGTTCTCGCCAACCTTCGACGGGGAGTTGTTCACATGAAGCAATGGCTCGACCGCGTGACCGGTGCGGTCACCATGTACCGGATGATCCTCCTCAGCCTCATCGGCATCGGCGTCATCGCGCTCGCGCTGTCGTTCTTCGGGCAGCTCAGCTACGGACCGCTCGCCCTCATCGCGTCGGCGCTCGTCGCGCTGGCGTTCACGTACGGGTCAAATTGGCTCTTCGCGACGATCGCGCGAGTCGAGCCGCACGCCGAGTCGTCGCTCATCACGGCGCTGCTGCTCTTCTTCGTGCTCGGCCCGAAGCTCGACGCCCTCGGGCTCGCGAGCATCGCGCTCGCGGGGGTGATTGCGAGCGCGTCGAAGTACCTACTCGCGGCCCGCGGCCGCCACATCTTCAACCCCGCGGCGGTCGGCGCCTTCGTCATCACGATCATCACCTTCGCCGGTGTCGAGGGCTTCACCTTCGCCAACTGGTGGGTGGGCACGCCCTACCTGCTGCTGCCCGTCGCCGTCGCGTCGTTCCTCATCCTGTACCGCACCCAGCGGCTCACGATGGGCGTGGTGCTCGTGGTCGTGGCCGCGGCATCCGTCGTCCTCCGCTACGTGCTCGGCGGCTCGCCCGCCGGCGACGCTCTGTCGTACGTGTTCCTGTCGTCACCCACCGTGTTCCTCGCGGGCTTCATGCTCAGCGAGCCCCTCACCCTCCCGCCACGGCGCTGGCAGCAGCTCGTGGAGGCGGTCATCGTCGGGCTCATCCTCACCGTGCCGTTCAGCTTCGGGCTGGTGACGAGCACGCCCCAGGTCGCACTCCTCGTCGGCAACCTGCTCGCGTTCTTCGCGGGCCAGCGCCGCGGCATCCGGCTCACCTACCTCGGTAAGACGCAGCTGAACGACACGACCTGGGAGCTCGCGTTCCAGCCCTCGCGCCGCGTGCGGTTCTTCCCCGGCCAGTACATGGAGCTGACGATCCCGCACCGCAAGGCCGACTTCCGCGGCAAGCGGCGCTACTTCTCGATCTCGTCGGCGCCCACCGACGACGGGCCCATCACCTTCGCGCTCACGATGCCCACGAAATCGAGCAGCTTCAAGCACGCGCTGCTCGAGCTCGAGCCCGGCGCCCTCGTGCACGGCACGAGTGTGGGCGGCGACTTCGCACTGCCCCGCGACACCTCGGAGCCGCTGCTGCTCGTCGCGGGCGGCATCGGCATCACCCCCTTCGCGTCGCAGCTCGCCCACGCGACCGACCGCGGCGAGAAGCGCGACGTGACCCTCGTCTACGCGACGAGCGCCACCGGGCCACTGCCCTACCGCGAGCTGCTCGAGCGCTCGGGCGCCCACGTCGTGCTGTACGGACCCGACCCCGGAACCCTGCCCGCAGGCTGGGTCTACGGCGGCGAGGGTCGAGTGACCGGCGAGCGCCTCGCGCAGAGCGTGCCCGACGCCGCTGCGCGCCGCGCGTTCGTGTCAGGCCCGCCCGCGCTCGTCAACGACCTCCGCCGTGCGCTGCGCTCGCAGGGCGCGCGGCGCGTGCACTCGGACTACTTCTCGGGGTACTAGTCGGGGGCAACCGCTACCCTGACGGCATGGCCGCGGTGTCTGACAAGCCCATCCTCGAGTTCGACCACATCGACGAGTGGGAGCGGTATCTCGAGGGCTCGCCGAGCGACATCGGCGTGCAGTTGCG
This sequence comes from uncultured Actinomycetes bacterium, assembly GCA_903920435.1. Taxonomy (GTDB): domain Bacteria; phylum Actinomycetota; class Actinomycetes; order Actinomycetales; family Microbacteriaceae; genus Rhodoglobus. Next base: position 8,204 of record CAIXMB010000049.1, on the reverse strand, counting down.
CATCCGCAAGACCAACTCCGTCAAGCCCGGCATCCTCGTCGCCGACGCCCTGCAGGTCGCGCTGTGCTTCGGGTGGATCGACGGCCAGCGCAACGGCCTCGACGCCGACTACTTCCTCCAGGCCTACAGCCCGCGCCGCGCCCGCAGCCTCTGGTCGCAGGTGAACCGCGACTACGTCGAGGCGCTCATCGTCGCGGGCCGCATGCGGCCGGCGGGCCAGGCCGAAATCGACAGGGCGAAGGCCGACGGCCGGTGGGAGGCGGCCTACCGCCAGAAAGACCACCCGGTGCCGGATGACCTGCTCGCCGCTCTCAATGCGAACCCCGCGGCGGCCGCCATGTTCGAGAAGCTGAGTTCGCAGAATCGATTCGCCGTGCTGTTCCGCATCGGCAACGTCAAGCGCGCCGAGACCCGTGAGCGCAAGATCGCCGGGTACGTCGACGACCTCGCGAACGGCGTCACCATCTACCCGCAGAAGGCGCGCTAAGCCCAAGGCGAACAGGGCAATATTCTCGGTCTCCGGCCGCTTACACTTCATGAGTTGAGTCATACCGGCTCAAGTTTCAGACCATAGCTGGAGTACATCATGACTGTCGCCTACGCCCCCTACCGCGACGCTCGCCGCGTCGCCTTCACCCCCACCGCCACCCGCCTCGCCGCGGTCGACCTGTACCGCACCGACGAGAACGTCGTGCTCTCCGTCGACCTCCCGGGGGTCGACGCGGGCTCCATCGACGTCGGAGTCGACGGCCGAATCCTCACCGTGCGCGCCCAGCGCACCGCCCCCTCCGTCGAGGGCGCGACCTGGCTGAGCCGCGAGCGCCAGAGCGGCGCGGTCGTGCGCAAGCTGCGCCTCGGCGAGAGCATCGACACCGAGAGCATCGCCGCGGACTACCGCGACGGCGTGCTGACCGTGACCCTTCCGGTCGCCGAGAAGGCGAAGCCGCGCAAGGTGGTCGTCGCCGGTGCGGCTTCTGCTCCTGAGGTCGCCGCGGAGTAGTTCCCCCTAAAGAACGAAGGCCCGAGACATCCGTCTCGGGCCTTCGTTCGTGTGGTTTCGATACGGCCGCGGGCGGCCTACTCAACCCGCCTTACGCCAGGCGCGCCGCGAGGTTCTTGTCGAGGGTGTCGAGGAACTCCTCGGTGGTCTCCCACTTCTGGTCGGGGCCGACGAGGAGCGCGAGGTCCTTCGTCATGTGGCCGGCCTCGACCGACTTGATGACGACGTCCTCGAGGGTCTCGGCGAAGGTCGCGAGCTCGGGGTTGTTGTCGAGCTTGGCGCGGTGCGACAGGCCGCGGGTCCACGCGTAGATCGACGCGATCGGGTTGGTGGAGGTGGGCTTGCCCGCCTGGTGCTGGCGGTAGTGCCGGGTCACCGTGCCGTGGGCGGCCTCGGCCTCGACGACCGAGCCATCCGGAACGGACAGCACCGAGGTCATGAGGCCCAGCGAGCCGAAGCCCTGGGCAACGGTGTCGGACTGCACGTCGCCGTCGTAGTTCTTGCAGGCCCAGACGTAGCCGCCCTCCCACTTCATGGCCGAGGCGACCATGTCGTCGATGAGGCGGTGCTCGTAGGTGAGGCCGGCGGCCTCGAACTTGTCCTTGAACTCGTTCTGGAAGATCTCCTCGAAGATGTCCTTGAAGCGGCCGTCGTACGCCTTGAGGATCGTGTTCTTCGTGGAGAGGTACACCGGGTAGTTGCGCGAGAGGCCGTAGTTGAGCGAGGCGCGCGCGAAGTCCTCGATCGACTCGTCGAGGTTGTACTGCACCTGCGCGACGCCGTCGCCGGGAGCCTGGAAGACCTCGAACTTGAGCGGCTCCGAGCCGTCGTCGGGGGTGAAGCTCACCTCGAGCTTGCCGGCGCCCGCGAAGCGGAAGTCGGTGGCACGGTACTGGTCGCCGAACGCGTGACGGCCGATGATGATCGGCTTGTTCCAGCCCGGCACGAGACGGGGGATGTTCGAGATGATGATCGGCTCGCGGAAGATCACGCCGCCGAGGATGTTGCGGATCGTGCCGTTCGGGCTCTTCCACATCTTCTTGAGGCCGAACTCCTCGACGCGCGCCTCATCGGGCGTGATCGTCGCGCACTTGACGCCGACGCCGTGCTTCTGGATCGCGTGGGCGGCGTCGATGGTGACCTGGTCGTCGGTCGCATCGCGGTGCTCGATGCCGAGGTCGTAGTACTCGAGGTTGATGTCGAGGTACGGGTGGATCAGCGTGTCTTTGATCTTCTGCCAGATGATGCGGGTCATCTCATCGCCGTCGAGCTCGACGACGGTGCCTTCTACCTTGATCTTGGACAAGCTGAACTCCTTAGTCTTTTGGGCCGTGAACAGCATACTCGTTCGCCGAAGTATCTCGACATCAAGATACTTTTCGAGGCTGTTACGCTGTCACCATGGCTGAACTGCGACTCGAAGAATTGTCGGCAAAGACCATCGTCGCCGCAAACAATCTCACCCTTCGGCGCGGGCAGGAGCAGTTCGTCACGCCCCCGTCGTACGCCATCGCCGACAGCTTCATCAACCCGGCGACCTCGTGGCCGCGGGTCGTGCTCGAGGGCGACAAGGTCGTGGGCTTCATCCGCGGCAACTTCGACCCCGAGGCCGTGCAGCCCGAGTTCCGCAGCTGCGTCTGGCGCGTGACCGTCGCCTCGGATGCCCAGGGCACCGGTGTCGGCAAGTTCGCCGTGTGGGCCCTCGCCGACGAGGCGCGCAGCCGCGGCTTCGAGCGCCTCACCGCCATCTGGGAGCCCGGCGAGGAAGGCCCAGAGCAGTTCTTCCTCCGCGTGGGCTTCAGCATCGTGGGCGAGACCCAGTACGGCGAGAACATCGGTGAGCTCAAGCTCGCCTGACTTCGTCTCCGCTGTCCTGGAGGTCGTCGAATCCATTCCTGCGGGTCACGTCATGGCCTACGGCGACGTCGCGGCGGCACTCGGCTCCCGCGCCGCCCGGGCGGTCGGCACCGTCATGTCGCACTACGGGTCGGATGCCCCGTGGTGGCGCGTGGTGCGTGCGAGCGGGCATCCGCCGATCGACCATGAGCAGCGCGCCCTCGAGTACTACCGGGCGGAGGGCACACCGCTGAAGTGGAGCGCCGGCGGCGTGTACCGCGTCGACCTGGCGGCCGCGCGGCACACGCCGTAGCGCTCCCGGGCTCCGGGCTCCGGGCGGCCGTAGCGCGAGGCGATCACCTCTGACCGGCACCGCGCACGCATCAGATGACGGGGACGCGGGCATCCTGCACCAGCTCTGCAAGCAACTCGGCAGCTGGGGATGCCTGCGTTCCGTCATTTGATACATGGAGCGGGGCGGGATGTGTGTCCGGGGTCAGCCGGCGTACGCCGCCTCGAGCTCGGCGACCACGATCTTGCGCATGCCGAGCATCGCCTGGGTGACGCGGGCGGCGGCCGCGGCATCCGGTCCCTGTTGGAGTCGCATGAGCGCCTCGGGCACGATCTGCCACGAGACGCCGAACTTGTCCTTGAGCCAGCCGCACTGCGACTCCTCGCCACCGTCGGCGGTGAGGGCGTTCCACAGCCGGTCGACCTCCGTCTGGTCGTCGACCTGGGTGAAGAACGAGAACGCCTCGGTGTGCGGGAAGGCCGGTCCGGCATTCATGGCCATGATCCTCGGGCCGTTGAGCTCGAAGGTGCCGAAGAAGAAGGCGCCATCGGGCCCGCGGGCGCCGTCGACCAGTCGGGTGCCGGGGAAGAGCGTCGCGTAGAACGCGAACGCCTCCTCCGCGTCGTTGTCGAACCAGAGGAAGGGGGTGATCGTTGTTGTCATTGTCGTGCTCCTTTCGACAGTGAGTCGGAGCGGATCACCCCGTCTCGACACTCAGACCAGGGAATCTCTCCAAGCGGCGTGCAGCTGCGCGAACCGGCCGGTGCCCGCGATGAGGTCGCGGGGCGTGCCGTCCTCGACGATGCGCCCATGCTCCATCACCAGCACGCGGTCCGCAATGGCGACGGTCGACAGCCGGTGCGCGATGATGATCGCCGTGCGGTCCGCGAGCAGGGTCTGCAGCCCCTCCTGCACGAGCCGCTCCGACGGGATGTCGAGCGACGCGGTCGCCTCGTCGAGGATGAGCACCACGGGGTCGGCGATGAACGCGCGCGCGAACGAGAGCAACTGGCGCTGGCCCGCGGAGACCCGCCCACCGCGCTTGTTCACGTCGGTGTCGTAGCCGTTCGGCAGGGACTCGATGAACTCGTGCGCGCCCACGGCCTTCGCCGCGCGCACGATCTCATCGCGCGTCGCCTCCGGCTTGCCGAGCGCGATGTTGTCGGCGACGGTACCCGAGAACAGGTAGGCCTCCTGGGTCACCATCACAATGGCGCGACGCAGGTCTTTGGGATGCAGCTGCCGCAGGTCCACGCCGTCGAGCGAGACGCTGCCGGTCGTGGGGTCGTAGAACCGCGAGATGAGTTTCGCGAGCGTGGACTTGCCGGCGCCCGTCGACCCGACGAGGGCGATCGTCTGCCCCGCGGGCAGGTCGAGGTCGAAGGTCGGCAGGATCACCCGGTCGGCCTTGTAGGCGAACTCCACGTTGTCGAAGTTCACGTGGCCGCTCGCCTTGCGCAGGTCGATGGGCCGGGTGGGGTCGGGCACCGACGGCTTCTCCTCGAGCACGCCCGAGATCTTCTCGAGCGCGGCGGCTGCCGACTGGTACGAGTTGTAGAACATCGCCATCTCCTGCGCGGGCGCGAAGAACTGCCGCGAGTACAGCAGCGCCGCGAGCAGCGCGCCGATCTCGAGGCCGCCCGCCGCGACGCGGAGGCCGCCCACGAGCAGGATCACGGCGAGCGCGAGGTTGCCGATGAGCACCAGCCCAGGGTCGAAGATTCCGAACAGTCGGATGACCTTGAAGTTCGTCGCCCGGTAGTCCTCGACGAGCGCGCCGAACTCGGTCTCGTTGCGCTTCTCCTTGCGGAACGCCTTCACCGCACGGATGCCCGTCATCGTCTCCACGAACTGCACGATGAGGCGGGCCGAGGCGGTGCGGGTGTCGCGGAAATACATCTGCGACTTCACCTGGAACCAGCGCGTGAGCGCCGCGAGCGGGATGAGCGAGCCCAGCAGCACGAGGCCGCTCACCCAATCGAGCGAGAACAGCGCGATGGCGATGAACAGCATGTACAGCGCGCCCTGCACGAGCTGGTTGATGCCCGAGTCGAGCAACTCCCTGATCGCGTCGAGGTCGCTCGTCTGGCGCGCGATGATGCGCCCGGAGGTGTAGCTCTCGTGGAAGTCGAGCGACAGCCGCTGGGTGTGCAGGAACACGCGCTTGCGCAGGTCGAAGAGGATCGCCTGGCTCACGCGCGCCGTGAGCACGGTGTACCACGCGATCAGTCCTGCGCCGATGCCGCCCGTGACGAGGTAGGCGATGACCGTGAGCCACAGGGGCATCCAGTCCTGCTTCATCGCGGCGGGCAGGCCCGTATCGATTCCGAACGCGATGAACGCCGGCCCGGCGACCTGCGCGGCCGTGCTCACGACCACGACGATCATGGTGAGCACGACGAGCGGACGAACCGGCCGGATCAGCGACCCGAGCAGGCGCAGCGAGCGCTGCCGGATCTGCCGGCTCTCCGCCTTGCTGTAGTCGTTGCGCTCCTCGCCCTCGACTCCTGTGACGCTGCTCATGAGTTGACCCTCTCGCGCTTTTCCTCGTCCTCGAGACTGGAGATGACGAACCGGTAGTGCTCGCTCGTGGCGAGCAGGTCGGAGTGCTTGCCCACCGCGGTGATCCTGCCGTTCTCGAGCAGGGCGACGCGGTCGGCGAGCATGACCGTCGACGGGCGGTGCGCCACGATGAGCGCGGTCGTCGTGGTGAGCACCTTGCGCAGCGCCGCCTCGACGAGCGCCTCGGTGTCGACGTCGAGCGCCGACAGCGGGTCGTCGAGCACGAGCACGGAGGGGCGCGCGGCGACGGCGCGGGCGAGCGCGAGGCGCTGGCGCTGTCCGCCGGAGAGCGAGAGGCCCTCCTCCCCCACCTTCGTGTCGAGGCCCTCGGGCAGCTCGTAGACGAACGACGCCTGCGCGATGTCGAGTGCCTCGGCGAGGTCGGCCTCCGTGGCATCCGGTCGACCGAGGAGCACGTTGTCGCGCACGCTCGCCGAGAAGAGCGTCGCGTCTTCGAACGCCATGGCCAGCAGCGAGCGCAACTCCACGAGCCTCAGATCACGGATGTCGACGCCGTCGACGAGGATCGCTCCGCCCGTCACGTCGTACAGCCGGGTGGTGAGTGCTGTCACCGTCGACTTGCCGGAGCCGGTGAGGCCGACGAGTGCCATCGTCTCGCCGGGCTCGATGGCGAGGTTCACGCCGTCGATGAGGTCGGTGACCTGCTCCGGCGAGTCCTGGTACCTGAAGTGCACGTCGTCGAACACGAGGCGGCCCTTCGGGTCCGTCACCGTCTTGGGCTCCGCCGGATCGGTGATCGTGTTCTCGGAGTCCATCACCTCGAAGAAGCGGTCGGCCGCCGTGCGGGTGTCGAACGTCATCGACAGCAGGAAGCCGATCGACTCGACCGGCCAGCGCAGCACCGTCGCGGTCGCGAAGAAGGCGACGAGCTCGCCGACGGTGAGCTGCCCGTTGACGGCGAGCCACACTCCGCCGAGCAGGCACAGGGCGAACGTGACATCGGGCACGAGCAGCAGCCACAGCCAGATGCCCGCGATCGCCCGCGCCTTCTCGATCTCGGTACCGCGCAGCTCCTCCGCCTGGCTCGAGAAGTTCTCGAGGGCGTGCTTGCCGCGGCCGAACGCCTTGAGCACCCGGATGCCGTGCACCGACTCCTCGACCGCGGTGGCGAGGTCGCCGGCCTGGTCCTGGCTGCGGCGGGCGACGATCGAGTACTTGTTCTCAAAGAGGTAGCCGTAGATCCAGAGCGGGATCGAGCACACCATGAAGAGCACGCCGAGCATCCACGAGATGTTGACGAGGAAGACGAACCCGACGGCGATCGTCACGATGTTGACGACGAGCAGCACCAGGCCGAACGAGATCCAGCGCCGGATGAGGTTGAGGTCGCTGATCGCGCGCGACAGCAGCTGGCCGCTCGGCCACCGGTCGTGGAAGCTCACGGGCAGGTTCTGCAGCTTGTCGTACAGCGCGTTGCGCAGGCGCGCCTCGACGTGCGTGCCGGGCGTGAGCACGAACGTGCGCCGCAGGAAGACCATGATCGCTTCGAGCACCCCGAGGCCCAGCACGATGGCGAACGCGGGGAAGATCTGCGCGGAGTCGCCCGACTGCAGGGGCCCGTCGACGAGCGACCGCAGCACCTGCGGGATGAGCAGCGCGACGACACCCGCGGCGAGCGCCGCGACCATGCCGAGGTAGATGCGCGGCATCGCCGCCTTGGCGTAGGGGTAGAGCCTGCGAAGAGCCGCGAAGGTGCCGACGGCCTTGGGTGAAGACATGGAGAACATCCCTTATGGGGAGCGCGGCGCGGTGGCGCGGCGCTGTGTGAACTTGCGTGGTGGAGTCGGCGTCGTGCGCCGTCGAGGAGCCGTAGGAGGGCTAGGCGTGCCGCGGTCGCGGAACAAAGGCACCGAGGACAGTGCCCGTGGTCGCGATCAGTCGCGTCGTGGCGTTCTCTGTCTTCGTCATGGTGCCCTCCCGTGGCTTCGTGCCACCCCCGGGGCAGCCCTCCAGACTAGGCCCCTCGGTCAGCGCGATGCAAGGTCCCGGCTCCGCTCGACCACCGAAACTAGCGAATGCGCACGGACAAGCAGGTGACGCAGCCCTCGAGCTTCTCGAACTCGCTCACGTCGACGGTGACGACGCGGTAGCCGAGGCTCTCGATGAGCGCGACCGACTTGGGCACCGACGCGGCCATGAGCACCGAGTCATCCCCGAGCACGACGACCGCCGCGCCCGGCTCCGGCAGCGGGAGGAACCGGTCGAAGACGGCGGGGTTGTCCACGTGCTTCGCGTAGCCCACGACCGTGCCGTCGGGCAGTGCCGTGACCGCGCTCTTCAGGTGCAGCACCTTGGTGACGGGCACCGGCACCACCGTGTAGCCGAGCGGCGCGACAATCGCGCGCAGCTGGGCGATGCCCTCGCCGTTGGTGCGGCCGCCGCGACCGACGTAGACGGTCGTGCCGACCTTGAGCACGTCACCGCCGTCGAGGGTGCCCGCACCCTCGATGGCGCGCACGGTGAAGCCGAGGCGGCGGGCCAGGGGGCGCAGGG
>CAIXMB010000048.1 GCA_903920435.1 uncultured Actinomycetes bacterium | reverse complement strand
CCCTTCCGTCGTGGCGGGCCTACTCCGCGGCCACCGAGGCCGCGAAGGCCGCCGACCGCTCGCGGAGCAGCCCGATGCGCTCCTGTCGCGCCGCCTCGCGGTCGAACCCGAGGTAGGCGGAGGGCGGGAGCATCCGTACGTTCTTCGAGCACTGGAAGCTCTCGCACACCAGGGTGCCGAGCGTGTTGCCGTTGCGGCCGCCGTGACCGGCGCGACGGGCACCGTAGAGCACGACGTCGTTGGGCAGGGTGACGTCCTGGCACCACGCGCACTGCGCGCGGCGGCGCGGGTCGGCATCGGCCTGCTTGAGCACGACGCCGATGACCTCGTCGCCGACGGGAACGACTATCCAGGCGCGCTTGGCGAACTTGGGGTCGCGCCAGCCGAGGTAGTCGAGGTTGGCCCACGCCACCTCTGCGAGGTCGGGGATGGTGAGCTCGCTGAGCTCCTTGCGGGTGGCGTTGACGAACGCCGAACGAATCACCTGGTCGGTGAGGGGAAGCATGATTTCTCCCTTGAGAGTTTTCGGTAAGTGGGTACGACTCAGCGCCGAGCCACGCGAGGTGACCCGGGAGCGGGGTTATCTGCCACCGGCGGACGAGCCGCCGACGACCTCCACGAACGAAAACGTCATGTCCTCAGAATAGACTGGCGACCGCACAAGGGAGGCGGATGATGGGCGGATTCGCGGCCTTCCTCTTCGGCCTCAAGGTGCAGCAGCCGGCCGAGTACCGGCGGCTCATGCGCATCCGGCGCCGGATCTACACCAAGGTCGGCGATCTTCGCGCCGAGATCGTGCGCTCCCCGGAGCCGATCCCCTTCACCGAGCTCGACCGGTCGGCCTTCCGCCCGCTGCGCCCGGGCACGGGCTGGGGCCGCACCTTCGACTGCGCCTGGCTGCGCATCACGGGCGAGGTTCCTGCGGGGGTTTCGACAGGCTCAACCGGCAAGGTGCAGGTGTTCTTGGGCATCCGCAGCGAGGGGCTCGTGCACTCCGCCCAGGGCGAGCTGCTCGACTCGGTGAGTACGGCGTTCCAGCAGGGCGACCTGCCGCACAGCGCGGGCAGGTTCCGCCCGGTGCGGGGCGTCGACCTCTCGGGCGGCACCGTCGAGGTCTACGCCGACGTCACCTACAACGGCTGGATCCTCTACGAGGTCGGCCGCCCCACCTACTTCGGCGCGTACCTCGCCACTCGCGACGACGAGGTGTTCGGCCTCTACTACGACTACCTCACCCTGCTCGTGCTCGCCGGGGCGACGGATGACGCGGCGCTCGAGCGGCAACTGCGGGCATCCCTGCGCACCGCGTTCTCGCGGTTCACGTCGGGCGACACCGCCGGCGCACGCGCCGCGCTCGCGGAACGCCTCGACGAGCGGTCGGAGAGCGACTTCACGTACAGCGCCGTCGGGCACGGCCACCTCGACATGGCATGGCTGTGGCCGTTGCGGGAGACACGGCGCAAGTCCGCCCGCACGTACGTGCGCGCGCTCAACACCATCGAGACTCGCGACGACTACATCTACGGCACGAGCCAGCCGCAGCAGATGGCGTGGATGAAGGAGCGGCATCCGGCCCTCTTCGACCGCATGAAGAAGGCGGTGGCCGCGGGCCGGCTCGAGATCCAGGGCTCGTTCTGGGTGGAGCCCGACACCAACCTGCCGTCGGGCGAGTCGCTCGTGCGCCAGGCCCTCGTGGGCCGCCGGTTCCAGCAGGAGGAGTTCGGCCTCACCGACGAGCAACTGCGGCTGTGCTGGCTGCCCGACACGTTCGGCTACAACGGCAACCTGCCGCAGATCCTCCGCAAGAGCGGCATGGACTGGTTCCAGACCATCAAGCTCGCGTGGAACAAGGTCAACGACTTCCCGCACCGCACCTTCCACTGGGAGGGCATCGACGGCTCGAGCGTGCTCGTGCACATGCCGCCCGAGGGCGACTACAACAGCCGCGGTGCCGCCGACGGCCTGCTGCTCGGCCTGAAGCGCTACCCGGAGAAGGCGCTCGACACCGCCCTGCTGGTCTACGGATCTGGCGACGGCGGCGGCGGGCCGGGCGAGATCCACCACGAGGTGACCTCGCGCGAGCAGTCGCTGCGCGGGCTGCCCAAGGTCGTGCACTCGACGGCGGGCGACTTCTTCCGCGCCCTGGAGAAGCTCGACGTCACGCACACCCACACGGGCGAGCTCTACCTCGAGACCCACCAGGGCACGTACACGACCCAGGCCCAGATCAAGCGGCACAACCGGCTCGTCGAGCGGCAGCTGCACGAGGTCGAGGCGCTCGCCGTCGCCGTGGGCGACGACAGTCGGCCCGTGCTCGCCGAGCTGTGGCGGGAGGTGCTGCTGAACCAGTTCCACGACGTCATCCCCGGCTCCTCGATCGCTCGCGTGAACCGCGAGGCCCTCGAGACATACCGGCGCATCGAGGGCGAGCTCGACGCCTATGGCGACGGGCTGATCGCTCGACTGCCGGCCGGCGAGCGGTCGGCGCTGAACCTCACGGGCTTCGCGCGGCGCGAGCACCTCAAGATCAACGACGAGTGGTTCGAGGCCGACGTCGAGCCGTACGCCTCCGGGCGGCTCACCCGGTCGGAGGCGTCGGGCCTCGACTTCGGCGACGACACCCTCACCAACGGCCTGCTCACCCTGCGGTTCGGCGACTCCGGCGAGATCGTCTCGTGCGTCGATGCCGCGGGCGCCGAGCACGCGGCCGACGGCCTCAACCGGCTGGTGCTGTTCAAGGATCCGTATGTGTGGCCGTTCAACGCGTGGGACATCGCCGTCGACTACACCAAGCGGCAGCCGCGCACGCTCGGGATGACGCACGTCGGCACCGCGATCGACGGGCCCACGGTCATCCGTACGCAGGAGCACCGGTCACGCACGGTCACGATCACCCAGCGCGTGATCCTCGAGTCGGGCAGCGACGTCGTGCGATTCGAGACCGACGTCGACTGGCACGAGAAGCACCGGATGCTTCGTGCCGAGTTCCGCCCCGTGCACTACGGCGACACCGCGCTCTGCGAAATACAGTTCGGCCACATCGCCCGCGTCACCACCGAGCGCGACGCGGTGGAGAAGGCGCAGTTCGAGGTGTGCGCCCACAAGTGGTTAGCCACAGAGGACTCGGGCGGCGGGTTCGCCCTGCTCAACGACGCGAAGTACGGGCACCGGGCGAAGAACGGGCTGCTCTCGCTCAACCTGCTGCGCGCGCCGACCTTCCCCGACAAGACCGCCGACCGCGGCTCGCACAGCTTCACGTACGCGTTCACGCCCTTCGCGACGGGCGACCTCGCGAAGGTCATCCGTGAGGGCTACCGGCTGAACAACCCACTCACCGCCACGGAGGCGCAGCTTGCGAGCCTGGCCTCCGTCGACGGCCCCGGGGTCGTGCTCGAGACCATCAAGGTGGGCGAGAACGGCGGCGCGGTACTGCGGCTCTACGAGAGCCTGGGCCGCGAGACCACGACCGCGCTGCGCACTCGGCTGCCGCACAGCACCGCGCACGAGACAGACCTGCTCGAACGACCGACGGGCACCGCCGACCTCGAGCACCTCAGCTTCGGGCCGTTCGAGATCAAGACGATCCTCTTGGAGGAGTAGCGCATGAGTGTGAGCGATGTGTCGGTGAGGAAGCAGACGGTATCGATCGTCACCGCCGGATTCGGGCAGAACTTCGTGCTCACCACGGTCTCGACGTTCCTGCTGCTCTACCTGGTGCAGTACGCCGACATCAGCGTCGCGGGCATCGCCGTGGTCACGGGCATCATCACGGTCGCGAAGATCGTGGACGCGGTGCTCGACCCGGTGATGGGCAGCATCATCGACATGACCCGCACGCGCTGGGGCAAGCTGCGACCGTACATCCTGTTCTCGGCACTGCCGGTCGCAGCCCTCTCCGGGCTCCTCTTCACGGTCCCCGACATCGATGAACCGGGCGAGCTGCTCTACTTCGGGGTGGCCTACCTGCTGTGGGGCCTCGCCTACACGGTGTGCGATGTGCCGTTCTGGGGCCTCATCGGATCGGCATTCGTCGACCCGGATGCCCGCACCCGCGTCATCGGCTCCGTGCGTGCCTTCGGCGCCATCGCACTGGGGCTCAGCACCCTCGGCATGCCGTGGATCGCCAAGGCCCTGAGCTTCGGCGGAGGCGGGGAGACCACGGCGCAGGGCTGGTCGCTCGCGGTGTTCATCACCTCGGCGCTCGGCATGGGGCTCTTCCTCCTCGCATTCTTCAACGCGCGCGAACGGCAGACCACGGCGGTATCGATGCGCCTCACGTTCCGCCAGCTGTTCTCCACGCTCGCGAAGAACACTCCCTTGCTCATGGTGCTGCTGGGGTCGATCCTCGGCTTCGGCAGGTTCATCGTGCAGGCCGGCGGTGCGGTGTTCGTCGTCATCGCGTACGGCGACGAGGGAACGTTCACCCTCGTGGGCGCGTCGATCATCGCGGGGCTCGTGATCTCGTCGTTCGCGACGCCCGCCCTGCTGCGCCGCTGGTCGGGCCGATCGCTCCTCATCGTGAGCTCGCTCGTCGCGATGGGCCTCTACCTCGGGCTGTACTTCGCGGGCTTCGAGAACCTCATCGTGGTGCTGGTCTTCATCTTCCTCACCGGCCTGACCCTCGGCATCTTCCTCGTGGTGCAGGCCACGATGATCGCCGACTCGGTCGATGACGTGGAGAAGCGGCTCGGGGTGCGCAACGATGGCATCTCGTTCGCGACGCTCACGTTCGTGTCGAAGATCATGAACGCCGTGGCGCTTCTCGTGTTCGGCGTCTTCATCGTGGCGGCGGGCTACCAGAACGGCGTCGACGTCACGCCCGCCATGCAGCAGACGGTCTTCTCGTCGATCACGCTCGTGCCGGCGATCAGCTGCCTGCTGTCGATCGTGCCCTTCCTGTTCTACCGCCTGGGCGGGTCGAAGCCGGTCAGCTGAGGAGGCCGGCGGAACCCATCGCGGTCTCCGGCTCGATCACGATCGCCACGCGCAGCGGGTTGACGCGCGGCTGCCGGTAGCGCACGGCGTAGAGCTCGACGGCCTCGGCGACGGACTCCGCGTCGTCGAGGATGCGCGCCGAGCCGGCGATCGTGATCCAGCGGCCGCCGTCGACCTGGGAGACCGTAGCTTTGGGTTCCCGGCGCAGGTTGGCGACCTTCTGCGACGGGCCGGAGGTGATGATGCGCACGAGCCCGTCGTGCCACGTGAAGCCCACGGGCACGACGTGGATGCGGCCGTCAGGCCCCAGGGTGGAGAGCGTGGCGAGGTGCCGCTCGGTCACGAAGTCGATGCCCGCGGGGCTCAGAGTGGTCACGCCCTCCACCCTAGGAGGTCTGCGTCGTCCTACCGCCAGAGCGTGAGGATGATGCTCGTGATCACGCTCGTGACGACGAAGTACGGTGCGTTGAGGAGGCCGTAGAGGATCGGACGCGGGAAGTTCGGGTTGATCGCGATCTGGAAGGTCATCGCCGCGAGGTAACCGACCCCGACGATGAGGCCGAAGACGACTGCATCGGCGACCGAGGTCACATCGAGTGCGCGCAGCAGCACCGCCGTCGTCAGGATCACGACGAGCGTGCACACGACCGGGCCGAGGCCGGAGACGAGGCTGCCCTTGGGCTTCTCCGCGCCCTGCCTGCCGAGCGCGACCACGTACGGCTTGGCGATGATGACGGTGAAGTACAGGGCGCCGAGCGCGGAGGAGACCACGAACGAGACGAGCACGGCGAGCCAGTTGAGCGAGGTGAAGAACATGCGATTCCTATCGGTGAGGGGGTTGGTGAGCCCCTACGCTCGCAGCAGTACCGGTCAGAACATGTCCGCTACTTCGAGCACACTGGGCACATGGCAACACCGTCACGGATGCTCGTGCTCCTGTCGCTCCTCCAGGCGCGTCGGGACTGGCCCGGGCACGCTCTCGCCGAGCGCCTCGAGGTGAGCGAGCGCACGATCCGCCGTGACGTGGAGCGCCTGCGCGACCTGGGCTACCGCATCTGTGCCATCAAAGGGCCGGACGGCGGCTACCGCCTCGACGCCGGCTCCGAGCTGCCCCCGCTCCTCTTCGACGACGAGCAGGCTGTGGCGCTCGCTGTCGCGCTGCAGACCCTCGCCGTGACGGGACTGGACGAGGCTGCGGCACGCGCGCTCGCCACCGTGCGGCAGGTGATGCCGTCACGGCTGCGGCACCGCATCGACTCCGTACACGTCACGCCGGTCACCGAGCCGCAGCCCGCGGTCGACCCCGCGGTGCTCATGGCGCTCAGCTCGGCGGTGCGCGACTCGGTGGTGCTGCGCTTCGACTACGGCGACGCCGTGCGCAGGGTCGAGCCGCACCACCTCGTCGTGCGCTCCGGTCGCTGGTACCTCGTCGCGTGGGATCTCGAGCGCGACGACTGGCGCACGGTCCGCGTCGACCGCCTCATTCCGCGAACGCCGACCGGCCCGCGCTTCACGCCCCGACCGCTCGACGATGTCGCCACGTTCGTCTCGGCCCGCTTCAAGGGGAGTTCGGGCGCCGACGAGTGGCCGTGCACGGGGTCGGTGGTGCTCGCGCTCCCGGTCGCGGAGGTTGCGCCGTATGTGGACAGCGCGGACGACCTGGGCGACGGCACCTGCCGCGTGCAGCTCGGATCGTGGTCATGGGTGGGGCTCGCGGCATCCGTCGCCCGCTTCGACGCGGCGGTGCTCGCCGCCGAGCCGGCGCAGCTGCGCGACGCGTTCGCCCAGGTTGCCGAGCGGTTCGGGGCGGTAGGTTTTCGAGGGTGAGCATCACTACCGCCTACCTCGCCGCGCTCGAGGCCTCCGACGTCGACGCGGTCACCGCGCTCTTCGCGCCCGACGGCGTCGTCGTCTCCCCGCTCTACGGCACGAATCCCGCGCGCGAGTTCTACGAGGCGCTATTCGCGGACTCCGAGAGCTCGCGCCTCACGCTGCTCGGCACGACCGCGGGAACGAGCGTGGCGGGCGCCGAGCTGCTGACCATCTGGTTCCACTTCGACTGGACTCTGCGCGATGGCACTGCCGCTCCGTTCGACGTCGTCGACGTGCTCGAGCTCCGCGACGGCCTGATCACAACGCTGCACATCCTGTACGACACGAGCCCGCTGAGAGCGGACTTCGACCGGTCGCGAACGGCGACTTAACGATATATCGTTGACTATCGTCGAGCTATCGGAGCTACGGCGCCAGAGGAGGTCATCATGAGCGGGTCATTCACGGGCGGGTTCGGCAAGGGCTGGCCCGGCGAGGCGATGTGGGAGGCCATGGACCAGTTCCGCGGCCAGTTCGAGCAGAAGATGGGACCGCGGATGGGCCGCGGCGACGTGCGCGCGGCAGTGCTCGCGCTCCTCGCCGAGAAGCCCATGCACGGGTACCAGGTGATCAGCGAGATCGCGGAGCGCAGCGGTGGCGCGTGGAAGCCGAGCCCCGGCTCGGTGTACCCGACGCTGCAGCTGCTCGCCGACGAGGGGCTCATCACCGCCGAGGAGTCCAACGGACGCAAGACGTACTCGCTCACCCCGGAGGGCACCGCTGCCGCCGAGGCTGCGGGGCCCGCACCCTGGGAGGGTGCAACCCCGCGCGAGCACCCGCGCGGCGGCGCGCTGCCCAAGGCCGGAATCGAGCTCGCGCAGGCCGCGGCCCAGGTCGGCCGCTCGGGCAGCCACGAGCAGGTCGAGCAGGCGGTAGCGGTGCTCGACGAGGCTCGTCGCAAGCTGTACTCGATCCTCGCGCAGAGCTGAAAGGCCACATGACAGACGCCGCCATGCGGGTGCGGTACCGCAGAATCCTGCGGTTCGCCTCGCGCTACCTCGTGCAGGCGTGGTGGTACGAGCTGTTCCTGCCGCGACTGGGGCTCGGCCGACTCGCGGCCCGCGGTCGGCCGGCTCGGCTGCAGCGCATCGCGCGGCGCTTCCACGTGCTCGCCGTCGACCTCGGCGGCCTCATGATCAAGGTCGGGCAGTTCATGTCGTCGCGTCTCGACGTGCTGCCGCCCGAGATCACGAAGGAGCTCGAGGGGCTTCAGGACGAGGTTCCGCCCGTGCCGTTCCCGGCGATCCGCACGCTCGCGGAGGCGGAGCTGGGGGTGCCGCTCGAGGTGGCGTTCTCGTGGGTCGACCCGGTGCCGTTGGCCGCGGCATCCCTGGGTCAGGCGCACCGCGCCCGGCTCTCGGAGTCCGATGCCGAGCAGACCGGCATGCTCGACGTGGTCGTGAAGATCCAGCGGCCCGGCATCGATGCGGTGGTGGACGTCGACCTCAGGGCCCTGCGCCGCGTCGCGCGCTGGCTCAGCCGGGTGCGGCTCGTGGCCGACCGAGTCGACGTGCCCACCCTCGTCGAGGAGTTCGCGGCGACGAGCCTCGAAGAGATCGACTACCTGCACGAGGCGACCAGCGGCGAGCGGTTCGCCGCCAGCTTCGAGGGCGACGACCGCGTGCGCGTTCCCGAGATCGTCTGGGAGCGCACCACTCGGCGGGTGCTCACCCTGCAGGACGTCACGGCCATCAAGATCAACGACGTCGACGCGCTGCGTGCCGCCGGCATCGACCCGGCCGAGGTCGCCACCCGGTTCGCCGCCGTCATGTTCGACCAGCTCTTCCTGCACGGCTTCTTCCATGCCGACCCGCACCCGGGCAACATCTTCGTCACGCCGCTGCCCGACGGTGGCTGGACCTTCACCTTCATCGACTTCGGCATGATGGGCGAGGTTCCGGATTCCCTCCGCCGAGGTCTGCGCAGGCTCCTCATCGCCGCGGCATCGCGCGACGGCAAGGGCATGGTCTCCGGAATCCGCGATGTCGGGGTGCTGCTGCCCTCGGCGGACACCATCGAGCTGGAGCGCGCCATGACCACGCTGTTCGCGCGGTTCGGCGGCATGGGGTTCGCCGAACTGCAGGAGGTGGATCCCCGGGAGTTCCGGGCCTTTGCCACCGAGTTCGGTGACCTGGTGCGCACGCTGCCGTTCCAGCTTCCGGAGAACTTCCTGCTGATCATCCGGGCGATGTCGCTCACCTCGGGCATGTGCAGTTCGCTCGACCCCGCCTTCAACATCTGGGATGCCGTCGAGCCCTACTCCGCGCAGCTCATCCGGGCCGAGGGCGGCAACGTCGTGGCCGACTTCGCGAAGCAGGCCGTCTCGGTCGCCGGCGTCGTGGCGCGACTGCCCCAGCGGCTCGACGAGCTCGCGACGCGCATCGACGAGGGGCGCATCGCGGTGCAGTCTCCGCGGCTCGAGCGCCGGATCGCTGCGCTCGAGCGGGTGGGCGGGCGCTTCGTCTCCGCGATCGTGTTCGCCACCCTCCTCATCGGCGGCATCGTGCTGCGACGCGACGATGTGGTCTTCGGCACCGTGATCATGGCGGCCTCCGTCATACCCCTGCTGCACGTGATCATCACGGGTATCGTGGGGCGGCGTGGATGACACACCGCTCCGATTCGCGCTGAGCGCCCCCTCGTCGTCGGACCGGCTGCAGTCGGCCCTCGCCGCGGGCACGCGCCCCGACCCCTCGTACGTCGATGCGCTCATCGAGCGGTGCGCGGTCGAGCCCGACTTCTACGTGCGCGACATGCTCACGTGGGCGCTCCTGCGGCACCCCGCCGAGCTGACCGTGCCGCGCCTCATGGACGAGATCCGCACGCACGACGGCCAGGCCCGCAGCCAGGCGCTGCACTCGCTCTCCAAGATCGGCGACGCCTCGGCGTGGCCCGTCATCACGCCCGAGCTCCTCACCGACCCGGACGACGAGGTGGCCCGTACTGCCTGGCGCGCAGCGGTCGTGCTCGCGCCCGACGACCGGCGCGCGTGGGTCGCGGGCGTCCTGACCACGCAGCTGGCCCGCGGTGGTCGCGACGTGCAGCTCAGCCTCAGCCGCTCACTCGCCGCCCTGGGCACCGCCGCGGAGCAGGCGCTCACGGATGCCCGCGCACACCCCGACCGCAACGTGCGCGCCCACGCCATCGCGACGCAGCGCCAGATCACCGACCCCGACGAGGGGTTCGACGCCGCCCTGTACGAGGCGAGGCGGATCGCCGACTAGCGCGGTTTGCGCGTGAACTCGAGGTGCGTGACTCCCGAAGGCGACGCAGTCGTGCGGGTGTCGAAGCGCTCCTCGAGGCCCTCCTGGCCATCCCAGAGCCGCACTCCCCTGCCCAGCAGGATGGGCGAGATCACGACGTGGAGGTAGTCGACCAGGTCGGCGTCGAGGAACTCGCGCACGACGGTGGGGCCGCCCCCGAGCCGCACGTCGCGACCGCCGGCAAGGTCGGTCGCGAAGTCGAGCGCGGCCTGCGGGGTGGCATCCCTGAAGTGGAATGTCGTCTCGCCGAGAACGAGGTCGGGCCGCGGGTAGTGCGTGAGCACGACGACCGGGGAGTGGAACGGAGGCTCATCGCCCCACCAGCCCTGCCACGACTCGTCCTCCCACGGGCCGGTCTGCGGGCCGAACTTGCCGCGACCCATGATCTCGGCGCCGATGTTGTCGTTGGTGGCGGCAGCGAAGTCGTCGTCGACCCCCGTCTCGCCCTGGCCGACGGCCTCGCTGTCGTGGCCCGACATCGAGACGAAGGTGCGGGTGGGGAAGAACCAGGTCATGAGGCGCTGGCCGGCATGGCCGAAGGGCGCCTCGAGGGTGCGGTCGTCTCCCGTGGCGAAACCGTCGAGGGAGACTGCGAGGTTGTGGGCGCGGAGTCTGGTCACGGCATCGACGCTAGCCGACACCACTGCGATAATTGTGGAGGCCCCACGCCACCCCGGACGAGACGCACCGTACCCGGCCAGACACGACGGATGCGAGGAAGTCCGTCATGGATGCCGCAATCCAGATCATCGGCTCGCTCATCGTGCTCGTGCCCTTCGTGCTCGTGCAGTTGCGCAAGCTCACCCCGACGCACCCCGCCTACCTCGTGGCGAACGCCGTCGGCTCGTCAGTGCTCGCCGTGGAGGCCGTGATCGGCCAGCAGTGGGGGTTCCTGCTGCTCGAGGGCGTGTGGGCGATCGTGTCGGTCGTCGGGCTCGTGCGCGTGGCGCGCGGCGCGAAGGTCGGCGCGGCCGGGCACTAGGAGGGCGTCGGGCGGAACGCGTTCAGGGTGACGTCCAGGTCGACCTCGGTCTCCGTTCCCGAGTCGAGCACGGTGTTGCGCGACGACGTCGGGTCGATGCGCACGGATGTCACCGGCAGGCTCTCCGATGCCTCGGTGGTGAGCAGCGCATCGACCTGGGCCTCGAAGGCCGATCCGCTCGACTTGGCGCGCGCATTCACCGCCACGACATGGTTGGTCGCGACGTAGTTGCCGGTACCGGTCGCGAGCCGGATGACAACGGGCGTGGCATCCGTCGGCCGGATGCGCCGCGAGTCGACGACCTCCGAGATGTGGTTGCCGATGATGGAGTTGTTGCTGCCGCTCACGTACAGCAACCCGAAGGTGTCGTCGCGCCCGTTGTCGATGTCGAGGAACGGAGTCCACGGCTCGAGATCGCGCAGCAGGTGGTTCGCTGCGACCAGGTTCTCGGAGCTGTCGTCGTCGAGCACCACCATGCCGGGGTAGAACGAGTGAAGGCGGTTGTTGGAGACACTCGACCGCGTCACCCCGCTCAGGTGGACGCTGCTGGCGCCGCGGGGGAACACGTTGTTGGCCGTGACGAGCAGGCCCCCGTGGTTCTCCGCGTAGATCGAGTAGCCCCTGAACCCGGCCCCGATGAGGTTGTCGGTGAGCTTCGACGCCTGCCCCCACCCGCGCAGCTCGATGCAGTTGCCGCACTCGGCGATGAAGTTGTCGTGCACGGAGAGCGCGTCGGCGTTGTGGATGGTGAGGGCGTGCTCGAGGTAGATGAAGCCCATGCCGTTGACCCGGAACGAGTCGTTCGCGCTAGCCACGAGGATGCCGGTCTTGCCGTTCACGTAGGTGTTCTCAGGATGGAGGTCGGAGCCATCCTGCTCGAAGTGCAGACCATCGATGCAGAAGTTCGAGAACTCCACCGAGCTGATGCGCGGGCTGCCGGCGCGCTCCACCCGGAAGGCCGCGTCCGTGATCTCCACGAGGATCCTGCTGCCCCCCGGCCACAGCTCGTGCAGGTCGGGCCACTGCTCCTCGGGCACGTTGAAGCGGATGCTCGACGACGTGAAGCCGTGCCCCGAGCCCTCGATGCGCAGGAAGCTGATATCGATGAGCACCTGCGTGCGCAGGTGGTAGTCGCCGGGCGGCACGGAGATCACCGCGCCGGGTTTGCCGCCGTCGGCCGTCACGGACTGCCGCCTCTTGATGTCGGCGATGATGCTGTTGATCACCTCGCCGATGTCGGTGGCGGCATCACCGACGGGCCAATCGGTCACGTCGTAGCGGTTCGGACTGGTCACGCTCGCTCCCCCAGCTCGTCAGCTCGCGGCAGGTCGGCGCCGGGTCGCGAGACCGTGATCGCCGCGGCCCGGGCCGCTGTGCGCCCGATCCGCTCCAGCGCTTCCGCGTCGACCGGATGCCCGTCCCACCCGCCCGACCGGAACACGAGCTCCCAGACGAGCGCCGCCATGAACGAGTCGCCGGCGCCCACGGTGTCGGCGACCGAGGTGGATACCGGGGGGACGATCACGCGGGCCGTCCCGCTCGCGAGCAGTGCGCCACGACTCCCGCGCGTGATGCCGACCACGACCACCCCTGCGGCAAGGAGGAGGTCGAGCACATCGTCGAGCGGCGTCCCCGGGTAGAGGTACTCCGCGTCTTCGTCGCTGAGCTTCGTGACGTGGCTGAGCCGGGCGAGCTGCTCGACGGCCGCTCGCGCGCTCCCCGCGTCAGCGAGGAGGCTCGGTCGCACGTTGGGGTCGAACGTGACGAGCGCGCCGCCCTCCCGCCCGCGCCGGACGATGTCGGCGGTGACGTCGGCGCCCGGCTCGAGGAGCGCCCCCAGCGAGCCGGTGTGGATCAGCGTCGGAGCTCCCAGCTCGGAGAGCGGCAGCGGGTTCCAGCCGAGCGCGAACTCGTAGGTCGCCGAGCCGTCGGCCGCGAGAGTCGCCGTCGCACGGGAGGTCGGGGCATCCGTCACCGACTCGTCCGTCAGGGTCACGCCGGACTCGGCGAGGTGCTCGCGGATGAGCGCACCGTCGGCGTCGGACCCGATCGCGGTGTGCAGGCGGGTCGGCACGCCGAGCCGCGCGAGCCCCAGCGCGACGTTCGCGGGCGAGCCACCCACGTGGCGGCCGGTGCGGCCCGCGTCGTGCACCTCGTCGATGAGCGCCTCACCGACGACGAGTGCGCCGGTGCTCACGACGGCACCCGGTCGTGGAGCGCGATCGCCAGCCTGCCCTCGACCCAGTGCACCGGCTGCGGGTCGGTGATCTCCCCCACCCAGCCGCCGTCGCCGTCGTCGTTGCGGAAGGCGAGCATCTGCCATCGGCCCTCGCGATCCTGGACGAGGCGGCCCACGTAGAGCCGCTCGTCCGTGAGCCGGTACGCGGCGTCCACGTGGAACGGGCCCTCCGGGGAATCGGCGGGGAACGCCCACACTCCCCCGACGGGGTCCTCAGCGCGCCGCGACTGCGCGAGTTCGGAACCGAGGCAGGAGAAGATCCCCACGGCGGTGCCGTCGATCACCGCCGTCTGCACCACCTCGATGTGGCCGAAACCCGCACCGGCCTGGGAGAGGGGAGGCTGCACCGTCCAGTGCTCGAGGTCGGCCGAGGTCGCGTGCCCGATGACCCCGCGGTCGTCGGAGTCGCCGGAGTTCGCGCGCGCCGTTACGAGCATGTGCCACGAGTCCGCGCCGCGGAAGACCCACGGGTCGCGCCACGCCTGGTCGGGCCACTGCCGCGTCTGCGCGGTCTCGTACCAGCGGGCATCCGGCTCGACAACCTCGCGGTCGGCCTCCCGGCGCCATGTGAACAGGTCGTCCGACACCACAGAACTGATCCGCTGGTTGAGCCCGCCCTCGGCGCGACTCACCGCCGTGTAGAACATGCGCCAGAGGCCGGAGTCCTCGCGCACCACCGATCCGGTCCAGGTCGCGAGGTCGTCGAAGGCGGGCGAGTCGTCGGGGATGACGGCGTCGGCGTGCTCGGTCCAGTGGGTCAGGTCTGACGACGTCGCGTGGCCCACCGTGGCGCGCCAGTGCCGCCGGTCGGGGTCGATCAGTGCGCGGGACGCCTTCAGGAAGAACAGGTGGAACTGGTCGCCGTCGTCGGCTATCCAGAAGTCCCACACCCAGGACGAAGCCAGTCGGAGCATGTTCGGGGAACCTTTCAGTTGTCTCGGGGTGGGGCGACCGAACCGCGGATGACCAGCGGGCAGTCGAGACGGGTGGGCCTGTCGGCGAGCAGCTTGTACTCCGCCTCCCCGCTGAGCAGGTGCACGAGGGTCTCCACGGCCCACACGCCCATCTCGTAGTGCGGCAGCGCCACGGTCGTGAGCCCCGGGAAGAGGTTGGCGGCGATGAGCTCCTGGTTGTCGAAGCCGACGATCGAGAGGTCGTGGGGGATGTCGAGCCCCAGCTCGGCGGCCGCCCGGTAGGCGCCCATCGCCATGCGGTCGTTGTAGCAGAACAGGGCGGTCGGTCGGTCGGGCCGGTCGAGCACCTCTCGCGCGAGCGCATAGCCCGGCAGCGTCTCGGAGGGCGCCTGCACGATGAGGGACTCGTCGATCGGGAGGCCGTGCTGCTGCATGACCTGCCGGAACCCGATGAGGCGCTCGTGAGTCGCAGGCACGTCGTCGTCGTTGTTGAGGAAGCCGATGCGCCGGTGCCCGGCCTCCACGAGATGGGTGACCGCGGCGACCGCGCCGCCCACTTCGTCGGGGACGACGGCCGGCACGATGCCCGCCCGGTCCGTGGAGTCGATCAGCACGGCCGGGATGCCCTGGAGGTTCGGCGGCAGCGACACCTGCCGGTGGTACATCGTCGCGTAGAGCACGGCCTCGACCTGACGGTCGATGAGCGCCTGCACATCGTCCTTGTGGGAGGTGCCGCTCGATTCCCGCTCGGTGTTGATGATCACGAGGGTGAGGTCGTGAGCGCGCGCGGCGTTCTGGGCGCCCAGGATGATCCTGCCCGCGTGCGGAGTGGTGGCGATCTCCTCGCTCAGCAGCCCGATGAGCCCCGACCGGTTGGTGCGCAGCGCTTGGGCCATGCGGTTGGGACCGTACCCGAGTGTCTTCGCCGCCTCGCGCACACGCGCGCGCGTCTCGGGCGCGACTCGCATGCCCTCCGTGTCGTTCAGCACGTGGGAGACCGTCGTGACCGACACCCCGGCCAACTCGGCAACATCACGGATGCCCACGCCTCTCACTGCCACGATCGTCCTTCCGTCACGTGCCGCACCGCGGTGCCGCTCATCCTTTCACCGCACCGAGGGTGAGGCCCGCCACGATGTGGCGCTGGAGCGCGAGGGTGAGCAGGATGACCGGGATCGAGTACACCGCCGCGAGCGCCGTCATCCCTCCCCAGTCCAGGCCGAACTGGGTCTGGAAGTTCGCGATCACGATGGGAGTGGTCTGCGCCCGCACGGAGGTGAGCAGGAGGGAGAACAGGAACTCGTTCCACGACGCGAGGAAGGCGAAGATCGCGGTCACCGCGAGGCCGCCCGAGACGACGGGAAGAACGACCCGCCAGAGCGCCCCGAGACGCGAGGCGCCGTCGACCTTGGCCGCTTCCTCGAGCTCGTCGGGCACCGACTCGAAGAAGCTCGACATGAGCCAGATCGAGAGCGGGAGGGAGATGGTGGTGTGGGCTATCGCGAGCCCGAGCGAGGTGTCGCTCAGCCCGAGAGTGCGCATCGTCTCGACGAGCGGAGCGCCGACCGCGATGGTGGGCACCATGCGGGTCACGAGGGCCGCGAGCACGAACACCCGCCCGCTCGGGGTGCGGTACCGCGTGATGGCGTACGCGGCCGGCACCGCGAGCACCAGTGAGAAGACCGTGCTGAGCACGGCCGTCACCACGCTGTTGATGAGGGCGGGCGCGACGCCGTCCTTCGTGAGCGCCGTGACGTAGTTCTCGAGCGTCCACTGCGAGGGGAGCACGGAGGGTGGCACCGCGATCGCATCGAGCGGGGTCTTGAACGACGTCAGCAGGAGGTAGATGAAGGGGAAACCGTAGATCACGAGCACCACGGCGAGCGTGATCCAGAGCAGGACGCGCGACGAAGCCCGGTTCGTCTCGATGCCGATCATCGGTCGCTCCCCGGTCGCCAGATGGCGAAGATCGCGACGCTCGCCACCAGCAGCATGGCGACGAGGTAGATCGTGCCCATGGCGCTCGCGAGCCCCGGATCGCCATACCTCGTCATGGTGCGGTAGATCAGCAGGCTCAGAGTGGTCGTGCTCTCCTGCGGCCCGCCGTTGGTCTGGATCAGGATGATGTCGAACGCGCGTGCCGCGTCGATTCCCCGCACGATGAGGGCGACGGCGATGACGGGCCGCAGCAGCGGGATGATGATGCGGAACAGCAGCGTCGGGAAGCGCGCGCCGTCGAGCTTGGCCGCCTCGATCACGTCACCGGGAACATTCTGCAGACCCGCGAACAGCACCAGCGTGATGAACGAGGTGGTGAGCCAGATGTCGGGCAGGGCCACCGAGAAGAGGGCGATGTTCGGGTCGCTGAGCCAGCCGATCTGGCTCGTGCTGCGCAGGATGCCCGCCTGGCGCAGCAGTTCGTTGACGATGCCGAAGTTGTCGATGAGCAGGAAGCGCCAGAGCAGTCCCGCCACCACGGGCGCGATCATGAGCGGGTACATGAAGACCGTGCGGAACACCGCCGAGCGGGCTCCGAGCGAGGCGAAGATCAGGGCGACACCCAGACCGATCGTGAACTCGAGCACCACGACGACGAGCGTGTAGACGACGGTGCGCACCGAGGCGCCTTGGAAGGCGGCGGATTGGAATGCGGCGACGAAGTTGTCGAATCCGACGAACTCGCGCGGTCCGCCCGCGATGGGCGAGATCTCGAAGAAGCCGTTCGACACGAACCGGATGAGCGGCCACAGCACGAAGGCTGCGAGGAAGGCGGCGGCCGGTGCCATCAGCAGGAGGGCGAACCGGCGATCGGTGATGCGCACGAGGAGTCCTTTGGTGGGTCAGGGGGTGGGGCAGCCGACGGTGTCGCCGGCTGCCCCGTGAGCGAACGAGCTACTTGATGATCGCCTCGATCTGCGCCTTGGCATCCTTGAGCAGGGCCGCGTTGTCAGCGCCGGGCTCGACCGCCTTCTGGAGCATCGGAGTGAGCACCGTGTTCACGATCTCCTGCCACTTCGGAGTGGCCGGTCGCGCATAGGTCGCCGGGGAGTTCAGCGTCTCGAGGATCGCCGGGTAGTTCTCGTGGCCGGCGACATCGGCCTGCGACTCGAAGGCCGAGATGCGCGACACGAGACCGAGCGACGTGTCGATCGACAGGTCGTTGTGCTCGTAGGCGAAGGCGATGAACGCCTTGGCCGCATCGGACTTCGTCGTGGCGGTCGGTACCGAGAGGTACCAGGCCCCGGGCACGCCGGCGATTCCACCAGGCCCCGCGATCATCGGTGCGGCACCGATGTTGCCCTTGACCACTGCGTCGTCGGGGGTCTGCGTGTAGGCGTGGCCCCAGAAGCGCATCATGGCGAGCTTGCCCTGGTAGAAGAGGTTCTGCGACCCCGCCCAGTCGAGCTGTGCCGCGCCCGCAGGGGCATACGGAAGAAGGCTGGTGTAGAAGTCGAGCGCCTTGAGGTGGTCGGCGTCGTCGATCGTGACCTCGCCGCTCGCGGGGTCGAGCACCATCTGCTTCTCGCCCGCCTGCGACACGGTGGCGAGCCACTCCGTCTCGACAGCGCCCTTCACGTCGGTGCCGTACAGGTCGACCTGGCCGTCTCCATCGGTGTCACGCGTGAAGAACTTGGCGACATCGGTGTACTGCTCCCACGTCGTCGGCGGTGCCAGCGGGTAGCCGAACTCCGCCTCGAAGTCGGCCTTGTTCTTCTCGTCGTTGAACAGGTCGGTGCGGTAGTAGAGGATCTCGGAGTTGGTGAAGATGGGCATCCCCACGTACTTGCCGCCGACCTGCGCCTCGGAGACGAGCCCCGGGAAGAGGTCGGACTTCACGTCGTCGGTGAAGAGGTCGTCGAGCGGCTGCACGCCGTCGGCGAAGGCGCTCAGCCAGATGGCGTCGAGCGCGGCGATGTCGAACGAGACGCTGCCCGAGCCGAGCTCGGTCTGAATCCGGTCGTACAGGCCGTCATACGGAAGCTCGACGAGCTTGACCGTCGTTCCGGTCTGCTCCTTGTAGAGATCGGCGATCGGCTGCAGCTCTGCCAGCCCGCCGCCCTCGACGAGGACGGTGAGTTCATCGGTGGTGGCGTCGGCCGTACCGCCGCCCGCCCCACATCCGGTAAGCGCCAGCGCGGTCACCGACAGGACAGCCGTACCGAGTAGCGCGGCACGGGTTCCGCGTGTCTTGCGAAGCTTCATCACTTCGACTCCGTTCTTTGGTAGCAGCAGTGCTACCGACTGTGATTGGACCACCTTAGCGGTGGTCAAACGTTTTGGCAAAACGTCTTGGCATGAGTGTGCGGGAAGAACGATTCTTTGTCCAATGCCAAACTGGGCCAAAACCGACCTCGTGTCCCGCGAACGGCAGACGGTGCCGGTCCCCTTGTCGATAGGCTCCGAATCGTGAGCCTCACCGACCTCGAATCCCGCGTCCTCGCGTCCATCGACACCGACGCAGTCGTCGCCGACGTGGTCGGTCTGATCCGGGTGCCGAGCGTCACCGGCACGGATGCCGAGTCAGACCTCCAGCACTCGCAGGCCGAACGGTTACGCGAGCTCGGGCTCGACGTCGACGCCTGGAAGCTCGACCTCGACGAGCTGCGCGCCGACCCGCGCTTCCCGGGCACGGAGGCGCCGCGCGCCGAAGGGTACGGCGTGGTCGGGGTTACGGGACCCGGGACGCCCGCACTCGTGCTGCAGGGCCACGTCGATGTCGTCCCCACCGGCGACCTCGACAAGTGGAAGGACCGCGACCCGTTCAGCGGCCACATCGACGGCGGCGTCATCCACGGCCGCGGGGCCTGCGACATGAAGGCGGGGCTCGCCGCGAACCTCGCCGTCGTGCGGGCGATCCGCGCCTCCGGCGTGACGCTCGAGCGCCCCCTCGCCTACCACGCGGTGGTGAGCGAGGAGGATGGCGGGCTCGGCGCCTTCGCCACGATGCTGCGCGGCCACGGCGGCGACGCCGCGGTGCTGAGCGAGCCGACCAGCGGGCGCATCGTCACGGCCAACGCCGGCGCCCTCACCTTCGAGCTCCGCGTCGCCGGACGCGCGGCGCACGGCAGCATGCGGCTCGAGGGCATCAGCGCGCTCGACGCGTTCTTGCCGCTCACCACCGCGATCGCCGAACTCGAACGCGAGCGCAACAGCGCTCCCGATCCGCTGTTCTGGGCCTACCCGCTGCCCTACCCGATCTCGATCGGCCGCATTCGTGCCGGCGACTGGGCCTCCAGCGTTCCCGACCTCCTCGTGGCGGAGGGCCGGCTGGGAGTGCAGCTGGGTGAAGACCCGGATGCCGCGCGCGCCGCGTTCGAGCGCACCATCGCCGAGGCGGCGCGACGGGACCCCTGGCTCGCGGACAACCCGCCCGAGGTCACCTGGCCCGGCGGCCAGTTCGCGAGCGGTCGGCTGGATGCGGGCGATCCCCTCATCGGCGAGATGGCGAGCGCGATCACCAGCGTCACCCCCACCGCCACGCCGCGCAGCGCGGCCGCCCCGTACGGCAGCGACCTTCGGCTGTACGCGGGGCTCGGCGGCATCCCTGCCCTGCATTACGGGCCTGGTGATGTGGGGTTCGCGCACGCACCCCGCGAGCAGGTCGAGATCGCCGAGCTGCTGGATGTCACGCGCGCGCTGACCCTCCTCGCCCTGCGGCGGTGCGGCGCCCACTTCTGATCGCGCGCCGAGGTCTCCACGCGATACTTGAGGTGTGGAGCCCTGGCAGATGCACGAGTGGTTCGCCGAGTATCTCGAGGCCTGCAACCGCCACGACCTCGACGCGCTCCGCTCGATGATCGACCCGGCGGTGCGGCGCGCGCACCGTCCCGGTGGGGTCGACGCGTGGCTGTCAGACCTGGCCGAGCTCTACGCAGCGTTCCCCGACTGGCGGGTGCGCCGCATCCAGCTCGTCGTCGAAGAGGATCGCATCGCCGCGCACATGCGCGCCAGCGGAACCCACACCGGGCGCTATCGAGGAGTCGCCCCGACGGGCCGCCACGTCAACGTCGCCGAGTTCGCCTTCTACCGCTTGGTGAACGGGCGGATCACGGAGCTCAGCGGCAGCGAGGATGCGGAGCTGCGCGCGCAGCTCTCGGCGTGACGTCGGTCGCGTCGACGAACCAAAAGCGAGACGCCACTCGAAAGTGACGCCTCGCTTGATTGGTGCGCCCGGAGGGATTTGACTCCCCTACTGAGCCGCCGGAAAACCGCGCGGTACTGGCAACGCGCTAGTAACCCGTATGGCGCGATTTTCCGGACTGCTCAGCGGGGGCCCACGAGAGGCTTCGCGTCCACCCGGGCGCACCAATCAAGCAAGACGTTGGTTAAACGAAGCGAGACGCCACTCGAAAGTGACGCCTCGCCTGATTGGTGCGCCCGGAGGGATTTGACTCCCAACCCGAGCCGCCGGCCCATCGCGCGGCCCCACGCGGGTGCATCCTCATCGCAGGGCGCAATGGTCCGGACTGCGCGGGTCGGGGCCCACGAGCGGGTTCGCGTCCACCCCAACGAACAAACGAGAAAGACCCCATCAAAAAGCGACGGGCTCTTTCTCGTTGGTGCGCCCGGAGGGATTTGAACTCTATTCGGCCACGTCGTAGAGCCCTCCCTTTGATCGATTCTCCTGCAAATCAAAAGGAAGTTGCCCTGACGTGATCATGTTCGTCGACTTGGATATCGGAGATTTGTAGGGTTTTTGTAGGGCAAGAGGCGGGCTTGCGACAACTAGCGGGACCTAACCTGTGCCTGAGCACGAAGGTCGATCAGGGGCCTCAGCGCGGCAAATTGATCTACCACGGCGGGGTAAAGCGTGCCCGTCGCGTCCTGGTCTATGACCGAGATAAGTACTGCGAACGGAAGCTTTGCGGGACCGTGCTCGAGTGCTCCAAGTTGTCGGGCAACATAAGACAACTCGATTCGAGGGTTATCAGCGGCACCGGAAGCGAGATTCATCCGAGCGTGCCGCAATGTTTCCCACTTTCCTTCATCTCGAAGATTGTGCTCGGGAATGAACGCCGCTGGGCCTAGACCCTCCGCCTTCGGGGCACCGGCCTGTGTCCATCCCTTCTCAAGAAGATCGATAGCCTCGGCGCTAGTGTGATCCAGCACGGCATCCTTGATCGCTCCGGGCGAACCTTTGGGAGGATGAAAGACGTAGCGGTTCTCGTTCGGCCGGAAAGTCACATCGATCGTCGATCGCGTGTACTCAGTTGGTTCCGTCGGCTCGACCGGAGACATGAAGGCGAGAGTGACCCGCACTTGCACCCGCCCTCGAAAGCGGGCGGGAACGGGCACTTGGTATCCCAAGAGCTCGTCACGAGCAATTTCATCGACGTAGAGCACGTGCGCCTCGTTGCTTGACGAAGCAAGGGTCGGATCGAAGCTCAGAGGAACCCGCCCATAGCCGACCTCGTCGCGGCGCTTCTTGTGCTGGCTGTGCCTCTCCGCAAAATGCGTGACGAATGCGCGGAGTGCGCTAGGTGTGGGTTGAGGCAGCTGGCTAGCTACCTCGGCCAGTGCGTGCGTTACCAGGGGAGTCGCGAAGCTCGTGCCCAGCGAGCGACCGAATGACCCGTCACTCTTGAGGATCGGGAATTGGTCACCTTGTGTTCCACCGAACTGAACACAGATTGGTTGAATGCGACTGCCCTGGCGCCCCGGACCGATCGATGAGTACGGCGTTCGAGACCATTTGGGTTGCGGAGAGAGTTTGTCAGCAGCACCTACGCTGACTCCATTGGCCATGTCCGCCGGCGCCTCAACACGGTTTAACCCGAGTTTGGGGTCAGCTTCCCCATGATTGCCCGCGGCCACCACGAAGACGACGTCGTTCTCCCAAGCGAGCTGATCCAAAGTGCTCGTCCACAAATTCGGCTCTTGGTCTTCCTCAACGGCTGCGGACGGCCCCAAGCTCAGATTGACGATCTTGTGCCCACCCGCTTCGACCGTCTCGACGATCCGATCGAGCATCCAGTATCCATCGGGATCTGTGGGATCGTCGGGTGCCGGGTAGATCCGAAATGAATCGACTGGCAGGGGAAGCTCCTCGGCTTGCTCTCCAGGCTGAGCTAGTCCGTACATGACCGCTCCCGTCACTGCCGTCCCATGCAAATTGCCTGAGGGATCCGCAGGCTCTGGAGTCAAGTCGATGCAAGCCTCAGGGAAGAGCGAGGTAGGCACGCCAAGCCCGCCATCGAACACAGCAATCCGTGTGTAATCGCTCCGAGATCCTCTTGAGGCTGGTGCCGTGAACGGATTGCCCGATCGGAGTTGGACTCCAGGAACGGGGCGAATGACGGGCATCGGACGGATCACGCGCAATGGGTTGAAGCGAGCCGCCTCCTCAACAGCACCGATTGGAAGCTCTACAGCTGTAAATGTCAGGTTGCCGACGCGACGAATGTACTTCGTATTGAGCTCGCCCCCGAGGAGGGCGATCCAGTGCTCCCACTTACCGAGAACCTCGTCGCTCGCCGGGGTCGTCTGCCATGACGCAACAGGCTCAGGGTGTAGAACAGCCTCCCAAAGGCCGGACCCGTCTGGCGTCCGGAATGCCGGTGCCGAAGAGAGCGTGAAGTCGTCCAGCTTCATCGCGTCACCTTCGATCGCCTGGCGCTGCTCCTTGTTGGCTCCCCCTCGCTCGATCAGGTCGGATAGTGCCTCGAGGCCGGAGTCTTCAATCGACAGGATCAGCCGCTTTGTCCCCACCAACTTCGGCTCCTTGGTTCGCGTCCTGTAAAGCGCACGATCAGCTCTTGAGCCAACCGGCACGGCGCCTATAGCCGCCAAGAGATCAGCAGGAAAGTGAGAGGCCGCAATGTAGTTGGGCAACAGACGCGCCTCGACATAAAGCCGCTCCCCGCGAAGTTCCATTGGAAGTCTCGCCGCAGCATCAACCGCCGACTGGATTAGGGGAGCTAGCAGGGCTCTAGCCTCGTCAGAAGTCTGCGGGTTGAACTTCTC
The DNA here is from genome assembly GCA_903920435.1 of uncultured Actinomycetes bacterium. Taxonomy (GTDB): domain Bacteria; phylum Actinomycetota; class Actinomycetes; order Actinomycetales; family Microbacteriaceae; genus Rhodoglobus. The sequence continues at coordinate 8,150 of CAIXMB010000048.1, read as the reverse complement.
TCCTCCACCAGCGCGCGGCGCGGTCACCTCGACTCGGAGGGCTTCCCCATTGACTAGAAGGGGACCGCCTCGCTTTACGTCAGCCACGTGAACGCTCCTCTTCTCTTCGGATTGCCGCGCTCACCGTCGGGTGCGAAACGTCAGCCTTAAGCGCAATTTGCCTCGCAGACAAACCAAGTACCTTCGAAGCCAGACTCCAAGCACGGTCACGAGCCTCACCGCTCTGAGTAGCTTTCCAGACCACCTCGCCAAGCAGTTCGTTCTCGATCCGATCTCCCTTTAGCACCGCGCGCCTCTTGGCCGTCTCGAGAGTTTTGACCACCTCGGAGCCGCTTGCGCCCTCGAGCATCGTCGAAACCAGAGAACGGACGTCGCCGCTTAGAGACTCGTCCAGTCGATCGAGAATTTGCATTCGTTCTTCGAGTCCCGGCAATTTCAACTCGAGGTGTCGATCGAAGCGTCGTCCAATGGCCGGATCCAGCAGCTGAGGATGGTTTGTCGCCGCGACAAGCAGGCTCGTGTCCGGCCAGCGGTCGAGCTCCACCAAGAGAACGTTCACGATTCTCTTAAGTTCGCCGATATCAGTGTCGTCATCCCGCCGCTTTGCAACGGCGTCGAACTCGTCCAGCAGCAGGACACAGGGCCCGCTCTGCGCGTAGTCGAGGACGGCCTTAATGTTGCGACCAGATGAGCCCAGATAGCTCGAAACCACGGAGGCCAGATCCAAAGACACCAGAGGGATCCCGATCTCGCTCGCCAGCCACTTCGCTGCCAAGGTCTTGCCGACACCTGGCGGGCCGCTCAGTAGCAGCGACCGTGTGGGCGAGACACCTGCTAGTTCGAGACGGTCTCGATTGAGGCGCTCTTCTACGACCTCCCGGAGGACTGCCATCGCCTCTCCCTCGAGGACCAAAGGGCTTCCCTCTGGATGCGGATCAACGTCGACCAAAGGGTGCGCCTCGCTATCTTGGGGCCGCTCGCCCGATGCAAATCGCAAGTCGCCTCGCGTCGCACTAGAAGACAGCGCTGCACGCAGTGCGGGGCGAAGCCTTTCTTCGTCAACACCAGGCGGCAGGGATCTGAGTAGCCGGCCAGCGATCTGACGTACACCCGCTCCATAGCCGGAAACCCCGACTCGGACGAGGTCGACGAGGGCGTCCTCGAGCCCTTGTTCATGCTGGTAACTATTCTTCGCGCGGTCTGCCATGTTTTCCATACTACTGAATGGTGCCGACAAACCAAGGTATCTGCATGGAAACAAATCGGTCTACTTGGATTAAGTCTTACCATGTGCTGTACAGTGGGAGCGACGTCACAGCCAGTGGCGCAAGACGCAGAAAAGCCCAGCGTGACGGACATCACAACTGGGCTTCCTGCGGACGAGGTCACAGCCAACCGGCGGTGATTCACAACCGGATAGCGCGAAGACTCATCGCTTTCTCCCGCTAGGGATTGGGATGACTCTACACGGACGCGGCATTTCGCCAAGGCCGTGCGTGCTTCCGATAAAGCTTCCTTAGGAGGAAGACATGTCGCTAGCAAGTAGCACCATCGAAGACCGCAAGGTCACCATCCACATCACCGTCAACCACGTGAAGCTCGTGCTCCACAAGGTTCGCAACACCGGTGCCGAGATCAAGGACGCCGCTATCGCCGGCGGAGTTCCGATCGACTCCACGTTCAAGCTCTCTATGGAGACAAAAAAGGGCGTCTGGCAGATCGTCGGCGACACTGAGTCGATCAAGGTGAAGGAAGACGCTGTCTTCCGCGCCGTCGCCAGCGACGACAACTCCTAGGCCGCGGCCATGAGCCTCACCGAGGACGTCGCCGCCGCGATCGCGGAGATCATCACCACGTTTCACGTGGCGAAGGTCACCGTGGAGGAGGATGGCCAGGGTGGCGCGTGGGTTGTCGTTGATCCCGTTCCCACGGGCCAGTCTTATGTGCAGCCGACCACCTGGATCCGGTTTCACATCGACTTCCTATCGCCTGCGACCGACGTGTACCCCCACTTTGTGCGGCCCGACCTCGCTCGTCGCGACGGCGCAGGCCTCGGTGAGGCCTTCGCGGCTACGCCGTGGGGCCAGAGCGGCGAGATGGCGGTTCAGGTCTCGCGGCGAAACCTCCGACACGACCCGAACATCGACACGCCTGTGGTCAAGCTGCTGAAGGTCCTCGAATGGATCCAGAGCCGATGAGCACATGGAGCGTGACCATCACCGGGGAACAGTGGGCTGAGCTGGACGGCCACCTGTTCCCCGGTGACGGGGACGAGCACGGGGCGATCCTCCGCTGCGGGATCGCGGAAACCGCCAGCGGGACGCGCCTGCTGGTTCGCGATGTCGTACCTGCTCGCGATGGGGTCGACTACGTGCCTGGTCGCCGGGGCTATCGGATGCTCACCGAGGACTTCGTGCTGAACAACATCACCGTGTGCGACGACGAACGCCTCGCCTACCTGGCTGTGCATTGCCACGGCGGCGTGCACGAGGTCGGCTTCAGCGGCGATGACTTTGCATCGCACGTCCGTGGGTACCCCGCGCTTCTCGGGATCTCACGGGGCATGCCGGTCGGTGCGCTCGTGTTCGCCAAGGACGCTGTCGCCGGGGACATCTGGCTCGAGGACGGGAGTCGCGTGGAGATCGAGGGCATGCGCGTGGCCGGACGTCCCCGGCGATGGCTGCAGCCCGCACCGACCCTCACTCTCTCTGGTGACCCTACCTACGATCGCCAAAGCCGGATCTTCGGCGATCGGGGCCAAGAGCTTCTGCGCAAGCAGAAAGTGGCGGTCATCGGCCTTGGGGGCGGCGGGTCAATCATCAGCGAGCTTCTGGCGCGGCTGGGCGTGGGACACATCGTCCTGATCGATCCCGACCGGGTCGAGTTGACGAACCTGCCCCGCATCGTCGGGGCTCGGCGCCTCGACGCGCTCCCTTGGATGTCGGATGAACGCCGACCGAGTTTGGTCCGGTCGATCGCAAGTTGGCTGCGTACTCCTAAGGTGTCCGTCGCGAAGAGAGTGATCCGACAAGCCTCCAGGAAGATTCGCGTGACGTCGGTGCGAGGCAGTGTCGCAGACCGCTCTGTGGCCGACCTGCTGTTGGACTGCGACCAGATCTTCCTGGCCGCGGACACCGCGCTAGCGCGCCACGTCATCAACGCGATCGCCCACCAGTACCTCATCCCCGTAACGCAGATCGGGGCCAAGGTGAGCGTGGACAAATCCGGAAACCTGACTGACGTGTTCTCGGTAAGCCGGGCAAGCACGCCCGGTGCGGGCTGCATATGGTGCAACGGGCTAGTCAACCCTGATCGCCTGCGCATCGAGATCACGTCTCCGGAGCAACTGCAGCGACAGCGATATGTGGACGATGACTCAGTGGTATCCCCAAGCGTCATCACACTAAATGCCGTCGCGGCGGCGCAGGCTGTCAACGAGTGGCTCATGGACGTGACGGGAATCACTCAACCGTATGCGCAGACGTCGTGGCACCAGATGGATGCTCTTACGGGCGAGCACCTTCTAGAGCTTCCGCGCATTGACCAGATGTGCAGGGAATGCGGTAGTCGCAGGTTCGGACGCGGCGACAGCGTGGAGCTGCCCACTCGCTGAAACGGTGCCCGGCCGATAGCCGGGCACCGTTTCACTCAGGCAGGCTGGACCTCAGCATCCGCCTGCTCCTGCGGGTGATTCCTGGAGAAGATGGATGCGCCCCACATCAGGTCATGCCCGATCGCGTCCGCCTCAACTTCGACGGAGGTGCCCACTTTCTCACCGTTATCCCACTCGCGAATGCGAAGCACACCGGTGACTACCACTCGCTCGCCCTTGTTGACGCTCCGTCCCACGTTGGTCGCAAGCTGGCGGAAGGAGGTCACGGTGAACCAGTTGGTTTCCCCGTCGACCCACTTCTCGGTGTCCTTATCGAACCGTCGCTGCGTGGATGCGAGTCGGAACGAGCTGATGGTCAGACCCTCGCCGGTGGTGATGAGTCGCGGGGTAGTTGCGACGAGTCCGGTGATGGTGATGGTGTCGTTGCTCATGGTTCTTCTCTCCTTGTTTGAATCGATCACTTTTTCTGCCTTCCGGCACCAAGAGAGATGAAGCGGTGCGGGAGGAGAGCGGCAACGGTCGTGGAATACCGGAGCTCGCGAGGATATGCCGCGAAAGCCGTTGCGCTCGGGGGACGCCCGCGCATGATCGCCAGTGCGGAAGGCAGAAAACAACCAGGAAGGTCTTACACAGCGCCGGCCTCCGTGCTGGCTCCGCCTTCCCCGCGCGCCCGGAGGGCGCCGCCGCGGGGTGGCCCCCGGCGGCTGCCGGGGGCCGAGGGCGATTAGTCGTCCTCCTCAGTTGCCTCGTGAGTCGTGTGGTCGCCCTCCTCGGCTGTGTCGTATGCGCGGCTCGGTTCGGCTGTCGTCGCGTGGTCGATGACGATGTGCTCGACTTCAGAGGCGGCGTATCCCCAGGCGGTGAGCTGGCCGAAGTAGGCGCTCATGTCGCGGGTGGGGTGACGCCACGTGTCCTTGCTGGTGTGGGACTCGATACCGGCGAGCACAACTGCGAGGGTGACTGTGACGGCTTTGCCGGGGTTGGCCTCGACGAGGGCCGCGAGCTTGTCACCGCTCCACATGCTGCCGTCGTGCTCGATGCCCAGCAGGGCGTGGGCGAGGCTGTTGCCTCGGCTCATCGCATCCGCGACAGTGCTGCGGTTGCTGGTGAGTCCGCGCGCGACGAACAGGCCCGCGTCCTTGGGGAGGGTCTTGCGACCCAGGAACGTGGTGAGCCATTCGCGGCGCACCGTCTCGGCGGAAGCCCAGGCCTTGTTGTTTGCGATCAGCTCGCGGCGTTCGGCCTTCTGCTCGTCGGTCATCGGTCCGGAGGGGGCCGTGCTTCCGTCCTTGCGGAACCCGAGCGCCTTGTAGTCGGTGACGAAGTGGGTCACGTCGACGCTGCCGGAGATGTAGGAGCGCACGAACACGAACCGCTCCCCCTCGGTCGGCAGGTCGTCGGGGGTGACCCGCTTGCCCTCGCCGGTGACGAGGTCGCCGATTCGGATGTAGGTGTCGTCGTAGTAGCCGGGGTCACGGTCGAGGACCGTGTAGCCCTGTTCGCGCAGTTCGACACTGACTCGGGCGACTTCTTCCGCTCGTGTCTTGTCGTCTCGGGCGCGCTGGGCGGCGTGGGCGAACTGATCGGGCTGGCTCGTGGCGACCTCGATCAGGTCGGCGACCCGCTCGTCGTCTCCCTCGAACTCGATCAGTGTTGCCGCCTGATCGAACGACAACTGGTGCTCCACCACCGCTGCCGTCGCGAACTGCGACTCGGCAACCTTCAGACCCTGCTTGACTTCCGCCTGCTTGGTGGCGGTCCGCTTGGCGATCAGCTGCGGGGTGAGTCCCTCGAACGCCAACTGCTGGAACGCCGCTACCCGGTCGCCGTCCGTGAGGGCGGTGCGGTGCTCGTTCTCGACCAGCTGCTGGATGATGCGATCGGCGATCGCCTCGGACGCTTCCACGACGAAGGCGGGGATGCTGGTCAGTCCGACCTCTCGTGCGGCGAGGATGCGGCGCTGACCGGCGCGCACGATGACGTTCCCGGTGTCGTCGCGTCTGGCGAGGATGGGGGTGAGTACGCCGTTCTCGCGGATGCTGGCAAGGAATTCCCTGTCCAGCGGGGCGGTCGTGCGCACGTTCGCTTCGACGATCACCGTGGTGGGGTCGACGTGCTCGATGGTTCCGGTGGTGATGCTGGTGTCAGTCATGTCGTTTCTCTCTCTTTGATCGACTGTTTTGTTTGCCTTTCCGGCACAGAGATCTGTTGAGAGTGGACGGACCGCAGTGCCCGGTCGTGGAATACCGGACGCAGGAGGATATGCCGCGAAAGCCGGGAACGAAGGGCCGGGAGCGAACTACAGTCGGCGAGACGGAAAGACAACAAACCAAAGGCACAGCGCCAGCGCAGCTGGCTCCTTCACGCCGCGGCGTAGCCTGAAAGCATGTGCGGACGGTTCGCGATGAACAAGGAGACCAACGACCTCCTCGAATCGATCGTCAACGCCCACGGCATGGGCGCGCTAAAGGACTGGCAAAAGCACTGGCCAGCGAACTACAACGTCGCTCCGACTAACGATGTCCCCGTCGCAGCGAGCCACGACGGGGCCAGGAGCATCGAGTCGGTCCGGTGGGGCATGGTCGCCCCGTACGCCAAGGAGTTCGGCGGGCAGCCGACCTTCAACGCTCGCATAGAGACGGTGGCGACGAACGGCATGTTCAAGAGGCCATTCCTCGAGCACCGCGTCGTCGTGCCGGCCCTCGGGTACTACGAGTGGCAGGAACGCCCGGACGGCAAGCAGCCGTACTTCATCCGGATGCCGGCCGAGCCACTCGCACTGGCGGGCATCGTCCGCACCTGGCACGACAGGTCCAAGGATGAGGGCGACCCGGAGCGGGAGCGCCTCTCGATGGCGATCGTCACCCTGGACGCGCACGTCACCCCAGGCGAGGTGCACGACCGCGAACCCGCCTTTCTGACCCATGAAGCGGTCGACGACTGGCTCGGCGACGAGCTCAATTCTGACGAGCTGATCGACCTTCTGAAGCACTCCTCCGAGGCTGTAGCTGATGAGTTGGAGTTCTTCGAGGTCTCCCGGTCGATGAACCGGGTGCAGAAGTCGAAGGGCGTCCCGAATGACGGGCCGGAGCTGATCGAACCCACCTAGTGGCGGTGTGCGGGCGGCCCCGGGAGGGCCGCCCGCCGCCGACTAAGCGAGGTCTGCCGCCTCTTCCGCTGTGGTGACGATGGTCGCGCCTTCGCGGATGAGCTTGTGGCATCCACTCGATGCCGCGCTTGTCACGGGGCCGGGCACCGCTCCGACCGGGCGTCCGATGGCCTGGGCGTGCGATGCGGTGTTGAGAGAGCCGGACCGCCACCCTGCCTCGATAACGACGGTTCCGCGTGAGTTGGCGGCGATGAGCCGGTTGCGCTGCAGGAATCGCCAGCGCGTGGGTGCCGAGCCGCAGGGCAGTTCCGAAACCACCGCGCCGTGCTCGACGATGCGCGTGAGGAGGGCGTCGTGCCCGGATGGGTAGAACCGGTCCACTCCCCCCGCGAGGTAGGCGATCGTCCGGCCCCGGGATGCGAGCGCTGCACGGTGCGCCATCCCGTCGATGCCGTAGGCGGCGCCCGATGCGATCGTGTGCCCGCGGTCCACGAGTCCTGCGGAGAACTCCATAGTGACGTGCTCGCCGTATCCGGTCGCCGCCCGCGCTCCCACGATCGACGTCGTGACTTCGTCTGCCAGCAACTCCGTGTTCCCGCGAACCCAGAGGGCGAACGGGGCGTGCACTCCGAGATCGGACACTCGGGTCGGCCAGTGTGCGTGCTCGGGTGTGACCAGCTCAGCACTGTATCGGGCCGCCGACCGGAACATCTGCTCTACGGTGCCCGCCGCCAACTTCGGCAGCACCCGCTCTCGAAGTCCCGGCAGGTCGATTCCCTCGATGTAGTGGGTGTCGCCGGTTATCACATCGATTGCCGGGGCCGCGCCCAGCTCGGCAACAAGTATGCCTGCCTCTCCGTCGCCCGGTTCTGTGATCTGCGACCAGATCGCCCGCGCGAGGGCGTCGGCGGTGAGTGCGTGGTGCTGCTCGTGCAGCTTGTCCATCGTGATGGTGTCGTTCATGGTCTTCTCTCTTTGATCGACTGTTTTGTTTGCCTTTCCGGCACAGAGATCTGTTGAGAGTGGACGGACCGCAGTGCCCGGTCGTGGAATACCGGAGGGAGCGCAGCGAGTGAGGATATGCCGCGAAAGCCGGGAACGAAGGGCCGGGAGCGAACTACAGTCGGCGGACGGAAAGGACAACAAACCGAAAGGACAGCGCCGACCCCGGTCGGCTCCGTATGCACCGCATCCCTCGCTTGTCAGCGATGCGAGAGGGCGAGGATTGCGGCAACCAGCTCGTCTGCGGCGCTCACCTCGACCTCGACAGAAGAGGCAGGTCCGGATCCGATGTAGAGCCACGTCGTTTGGTGGCCGTCGTCCCGGGCTATGCCGATTTCGAGGTCGACCTCTTCAGAGGTTGTAACGAGCTTGTCTCCTACGAGGTGCCGGCGCCGCCCGACTGTGATGACGGTGATCCCGTCGCTG
>CAIXMB010000047.1 GCA_903920435.1 uncultured Actinomycetes bacterium | reverse complement strand
GGGCGAGGTGCGGGTGGAGGCGCCGGCGAACGACGAGCCGCTCACCCAGTGGTCGAGGATGTCAGTCATAGCCACAGTCTCGCCCCTGAGCGATCTGCGATCAAGCACGACTCATGCAGAGTCAATCTGCAGAACTGCACATTAGAGCAGCTCGGCCGCGCGCTCCTCGACCTCGGACCTGATGGCCTTCTCGACGAGGGCGACGGCCTCCACGTTCGCGCTCTCCCGGCGCGTGGCGATGCTGAACTGCAGCCGGAACTCGACGTCCTTGGGCAGCACGGGCACGAGCCCCGGGTCGCGCTCCCCCATGAATGCGTGCAGCAGGCCGACGCCCGCTCCCGCGCGCGTGGCCTCGAGCTGCGCGAACACGTTCGTCGAGCCGAACCCGACGCGCATGCCGTTGAGCACGGGAGCGAGGTCGAGTTCGTGCACCGTGAGCAGCGCATCCACGTAGAAGACCAGGTCGTGGTTCTCGAGGTCGGCGAAGCTGCGGATCGGCGGATGCGACGCGAGGTAGCCGGGCGAGGCGTAGAGGCGCAGCGAGTAGGGCGCGAGCACCTCGGAGGTGAGGCGCGACGCGGCAGACGACCCCACGGTCACGGCGATGTCGTAGCCCGACCCGCGCAGGCTGAGCGGTCGCGTGCTCGTGACCAGCTCGACGACGATACCCGGATGCGCGCGCTGCAGCCGCGCGAGCGCCGGCGCGACGAACAGCGAGCCGAACCCGTCGGGCGCGACGATCCGCACGGTGCCGCGCACGGCGTCGTCTCCGCCGGATGCCGCGGCCACGACCTGCTCGACCAGCTGCTCGAGGCTGCCGGCGCGCTCCGCGACCTCGCGCCCGATAGCGGTGAGCTCCCAGCCGTCCGCGCCGCGATCGAGGAGCCGCACACCCAGCGCCGCCTCGAGCCGGTCGATGCGCCGCTTGACCGTGGTGTGGTCGACGGCGAGGAGAGCGGCGGCCGACACCATGCGCCCGGCCCGCGCCACCGCGAGCAGGTAGCGCAGGTCATCCGTGCTGACATCCAGTGGGCGCGGGTCCGGCATGGGTCCACAGTAATGTCTGGGCTCGGTGCGACACTCGGGGTATGGATCTCGTGATGCTGGTTGCAGCCCTTCTGGTCGGCCTCGTGCTCGGTGCGGTCATCGGCCTGCTGGTGGCACGTGCGCGCAGCGCGAGCCCCGCCCTCATCGAGGCGCGCCACACGGCGGCACTCATGCAGCTGCAGGCCGACGAGGCCGCGCGCCGTTCCGCGATCGAGGCCAACCTCGCCGCGACGGAGGCGAGTATCGCGGGCCTTCGCGAGCAGCTCGAGGAGGCGCAGAACCGGTACCACGAGGCGGTCGACCGCGCTCGGGCGGAAGCGCAGGAGCGCGCGGCCGAGAGCAAGATCCTCCAGGCCCTCACCCCCGTGCAGGAGACGCTGCGCACCATGCAGCAGAAGGTCACCGACCTCGAGTCGCAGCGCAGCCAGCAGTACGGCCAGATCGCCGAGCAACTCAAGCAGACCCAGCTCTCGGGCGACCAGATCCGTGCGACCACCGAGTCGCTCGCCTCCGCCCTGCGCAGCAACAGCACGCGCGGGGTGTGGGGCGAGACGCAGCTGCGCAACGTCGTGCAGGCAGCCGGGCTCATCGAGCGCGTCGACTTCGACGTGCAGCACAGCATCAGCTCCGACGCGGGTGCCGGCCGGCCCGACATGGTCATCCACCTGCCCGGCGGCAAGAACATCGCCGTCGACGCGAAGGTGCCGTTCACCGCCTACCTGGAGGCGAGCCAGATCTCGGTCACCGCCACGGGCGAGGAGGGTGCGCGCCGCGAGGCCCTCATTAAGCAGCACGTGAAGGTGCTGCGCGGCCACATCGACACGCTCGCGAGCAAGGCCTACTGGCAGGGCCTCGAGGCATCGCCCGAGCTCGTCATCGCGTTCATCCCGAGCGAGTCGCTCGTGTCGTCGGCCCTGGAGGCCGACCCCGCGATCATGGACTACGCGTTCAACAAGCGCGTCGCCCTCGCCTCCCCCGTGACCCTGTGGTCGGTGCTCAAGACCGTCGCGTTCTCCTGGCAGCAGGATGTGCTCACCGACCAGGCCAAGACCCTCTTCGACCTCAGCAAGGAGCTGTACTCGCGGCTCGCGACGCTCTCCGAGCACGCCGACAAGCTGCGCCGCTCGATCGACTCCACGGTCAGCAGCTACAACCAGTTCGCCAACTCGCTCGAGACGCGCGTGCTGGTCACCGCCCGCAAGCTCAACGCGCTCGACGAGTCGAAGGTCATCGGCACGGCCGCCACCATCGAGACCGGCGCCAAGCAGCTGACCGCTGTCGAGATGGAGCTCGCGGCCCTCGACGAGCTGCCCGGCGTCGCGCGCGAGCCGTTCGACGGCGCGCAGCTGGACATCCCCGAGCTGCCCACCCTCTCGGAGAAGAAGAAGCGCGCGTAGAGCAGTCTTGCTAGCCCAACCACTCGGCGCTAGCCCAACCACTCGGCGCTAGTCCAACCACTTCTCTGCGAGGTGGTCAGCCGAGACGCGGCGGATGGTGCCCGAGTGCGAGCGCAGGACGATGCTCTCCGTGCGGATGATCGGGCCCAGCCGCTTCACTCCGTTGACGAGACCGCCGTCGGTGACACCCGTCGCCACGAAAAAGGTGTTGTCCGAGGTGACGAGCGAGTCGGCGTCGTAGACGTGGTCGAACTTGAGGCCGGCGGCGAGGCCGCGCTCCCGCTCGAGATCCGTCTTCGGGTACAGCATGGTCTGAATGAATCCGCCGAGCGCCTTGATGGCGCACGCCGTCGCGACCCCCTCGGGGCTGCCGCCGACTCCCACGCACATGTCGATACGCGTGCCGTAGAGCGCGGCATTGATGCCGCCCGCGACGTCGCCGTCGAGCATGAGGCGCGTACCGGCGCCCGTCGCCCGGATGTCTTCGATGAGCTCCTCGTGGCGCGGCCGGTCGAGCACGGCGACGACGATCTCGCCGACCGGCTTGCCCTTGGCCTTCGCGAATTCGCGGATGTTGTCACCGATGCTCTGGCGGATGTCGAGCACCCCGTGCCCCTCCGCCCCCGCGACGATCTTCTGCATGTAGAAGACCGACGAGGCGTCGAGCATGGTGCCGCGGTCGGACACCGCGATCATCGAGATCGCGTTCTGCCGGCCCGCCGCTGTGAGCGACGTGCCGTCGATGGGGTCGACGGCGATGTCGCACGCGGGGCCGTGCCCGGTGCCGACGTGCTCGCCGTTGTAGAGCATCGGGGCGTTGTCCTTCTCGCCCTCGCCGATGACGACCAGACCGTCGAAGTCGACCGTCCCGAGGAACTTGCGCATGGCGTCTACGGCAGCGCCGTCCGCGCCGTTCTTGTCGCCCTTGCCGATGAACGGCACGGCACGGATGGCCGCCGCCTCCGTCGCCCGCACGAGTTCGAGAGCGAGGTTGCGATCGGGGTGGAGGTAGAGGGTTCCGGTTTCGGGGTTCACCACAGCAGATTTCCTTGACGTCGAGGACGAAGCGCTGTGGTGGGATTCGTAACGAATCAGCAGGTACAGCCTAATCGCTAGACTCGGTGCCATGCCTGTAGCTACCCCAGACCAGTACGCCGAAATGCTCGACAAGGCGAAGGCCCGCGGCTTCGCGTATCCCGCCATCAACGTGTCGTCGTCGTCGACGATCAACTCCGTGCTGCAGGGCCTCAGTGAGGCCGGCTCGGACGGCATCATCCAGGTGACGACGGGCGGCGCCGACTACTTCGCCGGCCAGAGCGTGAAGGCACGGGCATCCGGTGCTCTCGCTTTCGCAGCGTTCGTGACGGAGGTCGCGAAGAACTACCCCATCACGGTCGCGCTGCACACCGACCACTGCCCGAAGGACGCGCTCGACGGCTTCGTCATCCCGCTCATCGAGGCGAGCGAGGCCGAGGTCAAGGCGGGCCGCAACCCGATCTTCCAGTCGCACATGTGGGACGGCTCGGCCGTTCCGCTCGCGGAGAACCTCGAGATCGCGAAGACCCTGCTGCCGCGCATGAAGGCGATCAACGCGATCCTCGAGGTCGAGATCGGCGTCGTCGGCGGCGAGGAGGACGGCGTCAGCCACGAGATCAACGAGCACCTCTACACGACCCTCGACGACGCGATCGCAACCGTCGAGGCGCTCGGCCTCGGCGAGCAGGGCCGCTACATGGCCGCACTCACCTTCGGCAACGTGCACGGCGTGTACAAGCCCGGCAACGTCAAGCTCAAGCCCGAACTGCTGGGCGAGATCCAGGCCGGGCTCGAAGCGAAGTACGGCACGGGCCCCAAGCCGCTCGACCTCGTCTTCCACGGCGGCTCCGGCTCGACCGACGCCGAGATCGCCACCGCCGTCGCGAACGGCGTGATCAAGATGAACCTCGACACCGACACGCAGTACGCCTACAGCCGCTCGATCGCCGACACGGTGCTCAAGAACTACGACGGCTTCCTGAAGGTCGACGGCGAGGTCGGTAACAAGAAGATCTACGACCCGCGCGCGTGGGGCAAGCTCGCCGAGACCGCCATGGCTGCGCGTGTCGTCGAGGCCACCCAGCAGCTCGGCTCGGCGGGCCACAGCGGAAAGTAGCGGCTGCTAGTCGTTCTGCGGCACCGTGAACGAGAGCTTCAGCAGCGTCTCCCGGTCGATCACCAGGTCGTCCACCGCCGTGCGCAGCGTGAGGTAGTACGGAGCCAGGTGCATGATGCGCCTGCCCTCCGGCAGCGCCATGTCGAGGCTCATGGCGACGGCGGTGGAGCCATCCGGCGCCTTGCGCAGTTCGACGAGCAGTGAACCGCTGTCGATGCCCGGGGTGTCGACGATGGCGCGCAGCATGCCGCGCATCGCCGTGCGCTGCGCGCTGCTCAGGCGGGGCGCGAGGCGGTCGGGATCGACCACGACGAGCCGCGACTCGCTCGCTATCGAGTCGAGCCAGGTGAGGTTCGACTGGGTGACGAGCTCGTCGCGCAGCCGTCGCGCGAGCTGGCCCGCGAGCGCGCGGTCGGCGGGCGTGATGCGTCCGGCCGCGGCGATGCCCTCGAGGAACGGCACCGCGCGCGCGGTGAGCTTGACGATCGTGACACGCTCGATGTGCTCCGCCGCCTCGTCGCGCAGCGCCTGGCCGGGCACCATGAGGCGCGAGGGGCTCTCGAGCATCCGGACCATCGTCTTGACGACGGCGTACGAGAACACCGACGTCGCGATGATCGAGAGCACCGGCGGGTAGGCGACGATGACGGCGACGCTCAGCGGCCCCCATTGGTCTTGTCTGGGATGCACGATCGCACGCGAGACGAGGACAGCGACCAGCGTCGCTCCCCCACCCAGCCCGATGATCTGGCGCACCGGGACATACGGCCCCAGAGTCGCGATCATGAGACCGAGAGCGCCCGGCGCCCACCATTGCTCCACCGGAAGCCCGGAGCCCGCGTAGCCGGCAGCGGAGACGACCATTCCCGCGACCACGGGAACGAGGGTGAGCGCGCCCAGGATCCAGCCGAGGTCACGGCGCAGCGGGCGGGTCGCGAAGTGCACGGCGATACCCGTTGATGTGCACAGCGCCGCGGCGATCAACTGCAGCCACGGCAGCGGGGTGGCACCCCACGTGACGAACGCGAGGATGACGCCGTAGATCAGGGCGAGCACGGAAAATGCAACCGGAACGAGCGGTCCGGTGAACCAGCTCAGCGGATCCACCGCGCGCGCTGAGGGGAGGAATGTGCGCTTAGTCGCCACGGGTCGCCTCCTCGGGAAGCTGGTGCCCCGACAGCTCGTGCGGCACGACGATCTCGAGCACCGGCACGCGGATCATGATCGACGTGCCAGCGCCCGGAGCCGACCAGATCTTGGTGGTTCCTCCCGCCGCGCGGATGCGGTCGATCACGGAGAAGCGCACCCCCAGCCGGTCTGCAGGGATGCCATCGGGGTCGAACCCCTCGCCCTGGTCGGAGACGATCACGGTGAGCTCGGTGTCGGTGTACGCGAGGTCGACCTCGGCGACATTCGCCCCCGAGTGCCTCAGGACGTTCTCGAGGCACGCGCGGATCGAGTCGATGAGCGCGGACGCGACCTCGGGCGCGAGCCGGTAGATGCCCGACCCGCTGCCCGTGACGTGCACCGTGAGCCCGCGCCATTGCAGGTCGCTCATCATCAGCATGATCTGGTTGCGCAGGTCGGAGTCCTGATCGTCCACCACCGTGGTCTGGGCGGACTCCTTCGCCCACTCGGCGCTCGTGAGGGTCGCGATGTCGGTGCGCAGGCGCGCGGTCATCCGGTCATCGAGTTCGTCGGGCGCGTTCATGATCAGCGAGAGGTCGTTGAGCAGGGTGTCGTGCACGACGGCGGTCACGCGCGAGCGCATGTTCTCCTCGACGCTCAGCCGCCGGGTCTCCTCCTCGAGCTGGTCGAAGTTGGGCACGAGCCGGCGCTGGCTGCGCTGGATTGCGGCGAGCACGAGGTAGGCCGACAGGTAGAGGCCGAGCACGAGCAGCGGGCCCCAGCCGGTCTTGAGCGGCAGGCCCGTGATGAGCGACACGCTCACGCTCACGCCCGTCGAGAAGAGGAAGCCCCCGAGGGTCCAGCCGAGACCCGTGAGCCAGGTCGTCGACGCGATGCCGACGAGCACGAGCGAGACGGCCGGACGGTTGAGAACGAAGAACGCCGTGTCGAGCAGGCCCGGATCGATGGACAGGAGGGTGACCTCGTACAGCACGGCGCCCATGCTGCCGAGGATGAGGAACGAGACGACGATCCAGGGCTTGGGCATGATCGCGGCCCCGACGGCGAGGAGCACGAGCAGGGAGAGCAGGATGACGGGCCCCGGCAGCGCCGCCGCCTCGCCCTTGCTCACGAGCAGTTCGATGAGGATCGGAATCGTGAACACGAGGTTCATCGCGTTCACGGCCCAGGCGCTGCGCGCGATGCCGCTCGTGATCACGCGCGCCGCGACATCGCGTGGCAGTACCGCGACTCGCACCGTCACCGCCTCCCGTCGCCCGGCACGTCAGCGGGCTGCCCCCGATTGTCGCATCCGTTGGCCATCGCCGCACGGTGCGCCACGGCCTACTGGAACTGCGCCGCCCAGGCAAGGTAGGCCGGGTCGTTCAGCAGGATGACGAGCGCGAGCACCCCGGTCACCACGGTCGCGAGCACGTAGCCCGCCAGAGGCACCCAGAACGCGCGGCGCCGGCGCGCGATGAGCACGAGCGAGACCACTATCGTCACGACGAGGATCGCCCAGCGCAGCACGGTGCCGAGGGTGCTGAGCGAGCCCGCGAGCTCGCCGGAGGGGCCGTCGATGGCGAGGAACTGGTACGTGGCGCTCAGCCGGTACGCGAAATCGGCGGTGCTCACGTCGAACACGCCCAGCAGGAGCAGGAGGGTGGTGATGACGATGTCGCGCACATTGCGCGGCTTCTCGACGGGCGCGGGTGAGCCGACCGGAGCGGGCGGCGCTGCGGGCGCCTGCTGCGCGGGGGTCGGAGTCGCAGAGGGCGGCGGAACCGGGGCGTACTCCCCGTACCGCGGACGCGGTCTCTCGTCGGTCATTCGCTCTGCCAGTCCAGCTTGCGGATGCGGCCGCCGAGCGCTCGCTCGTCCTGGTTGCCCTCTGCGTCGCGGCGCAGCTCCTTGGGCAGCGAGAACATGAGGTCCTCCTCGGCGGTCACGACCTGGCTCACGTCTCCGAAGCCCGCATCGGCGAGATCGTCGAGCACCTCCTGCACGAGCACCTCGGGCACGGATGCCCCACTCGTGACGCCGACCGTCGAGACCCCGTCGAGCCACTCCTGCTTGATCTCGCTCGCGTAGTCGACGCGGTACGCCGCCGCTGCGCCGTACTCGAGGGCGACGTCCACGAGGCGCACGGTGTTCGAGCTGTTCGCGCTGCCGACGACGATCACGAGCTCGGCATCCTGCGCGACCTTCTTGATCGCGACCTGCCGGTTCTGGGTGGCGTAGCAGATGTCGTCGCTGGGCGGGTCCTGCAGCGCGGGGAACCGCTCCCGCAGCAGGCGCACGGTCTCCATGGTCTCGTCGACGCTCAGCGTCGTCTGCGAGAGCCACACGAGGTTGTCGGTGTCGGCGAGCTCGAGGGTCGCGACATCCGCGGGACCGGTCACGAGGGTCGTCTGCTCGGGCGCGTGGCCCATGGTGCCCTCGACCTCCTCATGGCCGGTGTGGCCGATGAGCAGGATGTGCCTGCCCGCCTTGGAGAAGCGCGTTGCCTCGCGGTGCACCTTGGTGACGAGCGGGCACGTGGCGTCGATGGTCTGGAGCTGGCGGTCGGCGGCGCCCTGCACGACGGCGGGTGAGACGCCGTGGGCGCTGAACACGACGTGCGAGCCCTCGGGCACCTCGGCGACGTCGTCGACGAAGATGGCACCCTTCTTCTCCAGGGTCGAGACGACGTGGATGTTGTGCACGATCTGCTTGCGCACGTAGACGGGCGATCCGAAGTTCTCGAGGGCCTTCTCGACGGCGATCACCGCACGGTCCACTCCGGCGCAGTATCCACGGGGTGCCGCGAGCAGCACGCGCTTGGGTCGGGGGGCCGGGGTATCCTGAAGCCGATTCCGCACTACCGGCATGCGGGGCATCTCGAGTCCTACCGCATTGCCGTTGGAGATCACAGAACGAATTCTACGGGAGTGCAGCGGTGTGTTCATTGAGAAGCCGTGCTGACGGAGAAGACGTGACGTTGATGGAGAAGCCGTTCGCTGAGTGAGAGCCGTTCGTTGTCGGAGATTTCGTTGCTGGAGAAGCCGTGACCATTGAGACGCCGCCCCCGACAGTCGATGCACCGTGGGGCATCTCGCTCTTCTCCCAGAAGATCAAGGGGTGGATCGACAGGCTCGGCACCGCGTGGGTCGAGGGCGAGATCACCCAGTGGGGCGTCTCGGGCGGCAACGTCTACGGCAAGCTCAAGGATGTCGACGACGACGCGACGATCTCGTTCACGATCTGGTCGTCGGTGAAGGCGAAGCTGCCCGCCGACCTCACGCAGGGCGACCGCGTCGTGGCCCTCGTCAAACCGAACTACTGGGTCAAGGGCGGCACCCTCTCGATGCAGGTGTTCGAGATGCGGCACGTCGGCCTGGGCGACCTGCTCGAGCGCCTCGAGCGCCTTCGCCAGAAGCTGCGCGCCGAGGGCCTGTTCGAGCGCAAGAAGCGCCTGCCCTTCCTGCCGCACTGCATCGGCCTCATCACGGGCAAAGACAGCGACGCCGAGAAGGATGTGCTGCGCAACGCGCAACTGCGCTGGCCCGCCGTGAACTTCCGCGTGGTGCACGCCGCCGTGCAGGGCGAGCGCGCGGCGGGCGAGGTCGTCTCCGCGCTGAAGACCCTCGACGCCGACCCCGAGGTCGACGTGATCATCGTCGCGCGCGGCGGCGGCGACTTCCAGAACCTGCTCGTGTTCAGCGACGAGGCCCTCGTGCGGGCGGCCGCCGCATGCACGACCCCGATCGTGAGCGCCATCGGCCACGAGGCCGACCGGCCCCTCCTCGACGAGGTCGCCGACCTCCGTGCGTCAACACCCACGGATGCCGCCAAGCGCGTGGTGCCCGACGTCGCCGAGGAGCTCTCCCGGGTGCAGCAGGCCAGGAGCGGTATGCGCCTGCGCGTGACGCAGCGCATCGCCACGGAGGTGGAGCGGCTCGGGGCGCTGCGCACGCGGCCGGTGCTCGCGAATCCGGTCTCGATGATCGACCTGCGCGCCGAGGAGCTCGGGCGCTACGTGTCGCGCGCCGAGGAGCTCATCGAGCGCCGCCTGGAGCGGGCGCACACGGGGGTGGCCGAGCTCACCGTGCAGTTGCGCGCCCTCTCGCCGCAGCGCACCCTCGAGCGCGGCTACGCCATAGCCCAGCTGCCCGATGGCACGGCGCTGCGCGACGCCTCCTCAGCCCCGGCGGGAACCAAGCTGCTGCTCACGGTCGCCGCCGGCACGCTCGGCGCGACCGTCGACACGTAGAATCGCTCTGTGACTGACGTAGCCGAACTCTCCTACGAGCAGGCCCGGGATGAACTGATCAAGGTCGTTGCCGACCTCGAGCAGGGCTCCGCGAGCCTCGAGGAGTCGCTCGCCCTGTGGGAGCGCGGCGAGGCCCTCGCCCAGCGCTGCGAGGAGTGGCTCGTGGGCGCTCGTGCCCGCCTCGATGCCGCGCGCTCGGCCAGGTCAGAGTAGTGGCAGCCGACCGCCCCGTCGTCGCCGAGCTCGGCAGGCCCGAGACCCCCGACGAGACCGCCGCGCGCAAGGCCGAGACCTCGCGGCGCCATCGCGCGAACCAGACGCTGCTCAACCTCGTCGTCGCCCTGCTCGGCTCGCTGCTCGTCGTCGTCATCCTCGTCGCGGTGGTCGTGCGCCCGACGCCGGCGCCGCCCGAGGGCATCGACTACGCCACCGTCGCCGCCCAGGCACAGGTCGACAGCTCCGAGCCGCTCCTGGCCCCCGTGCTGCCGCCGGAGTGGTCGGCCAACGACGCGCGGTTCCAGACCACGCAGCAGGTACCCACGTGGTACATCGGCTTCCTCACCCCCGGCGAGCAGTACATCGGCCTCGACCAGGGCATTGGCGCGAACCCCACGTGGCAGGCAGCCCTCCTCAACAATGCACAGGAGAGCGGCACGGTCACGATCGAGGGCGTCACGTGGACGATCTTCGACCAGCGCGACGCGAGCGACCCCGGCAATTACGCCTACTCGCTCGCGACCACGCGCGGCGAGAGCACGGTGCTGCTGCACGGCAGCGCCTCCGACGACGAGTTCGCGCTGCTGGCCACGGCCATCGCCGCGCAATGGGAGGCTGAATGACCTCGCCCGCACAGGCCTGGCAGGAGATGCTCGACGGCAACGAGCGCTTCGTCGCGGGTACGCCGCGGCACCCCCACCAGGACGCCGATCGGCGCAGCATCGTCGCGCTGGGCCAGACTCCGGATGCGGCGCTCTTCGGCTGCAGCGACTCCCGCCTGGCCGCCGAGATCATCTTCGACAAGGGCTTGGGCGACCTGTTCGTCGTGCGCAACGCGGGGCAGGTCATCTCCGACTCGGTCATCGGCTCGCTCGAGTACGCGGTCGCGGTGCTCAAGGTGCCGCTCATCGTCGTCCTCGGCCACGACGAGTGCGGCGCAGTGCGCGCCGCCATCGACTCGTCGCAGCCCGGTGCGACCCCGCTGCCCCCGCACATCGCGAACCTGGTATCGCGCATCCAGCCCGCCGTTCGCCGCGTGAAGGCGAACGGCAGCATGGACGCGCAGGATGTCGGCCGCGAGCACCTGCGAGACACGATCAGCGAGCTGATCGGTTCCTCCGAGCTCATCAGCGACGCGATCGCCGCCGGTACGCTGGCAGTCGTGGGCGCGAACTACCGCCTGCTCGAAGGCCGTGCCGTTCCCGACGTGACGCTCGGCCAGGTCTAGCGCGTTCCAGAAGCACCTCCACCACTGACTCTCTCCCACCAGGCAACACGTAAAGGACAGTTGTGAGCACCGAGAACTACCGCATCGAGCACGACACGATGGGCGAGGTGCGGGTTCCCGCGAACGCGCTCTACGCTGCGCAGACGCAGCGCGCGGTCGAGAACTTCCCCATCTCCGGCAAGGGCCTCGAGCCCGCCCAGATCGTCGCGCTCGCGCGCATCAAGCGCGCCGCCGCGATCGTGAACGCCGAGCTCGGCATCCTCGACAAGGGCATCGCCGACTCGATCGTGGGCGCCGCAGACACGCTCATCGGGGGTGAGCACCACGACCAGTTCCCCGTCGACACGTACCAGACCGGCTCGGGCACTTCGTCGAACATGAACATGAACGAGGTGCTCGCGACCCTCGCGACCACCGCGCTCGGGTCGCCGGTGCACCCGAACGACCACGTGAACATGTCCCAGTCGTCGAACGACGTGTTCCCGACCTCGGTGCACCTCGCCGTCACGGGCGCACTGCTCGGCGACCTCATCCCGGCACTCGAGCACCTCGCCGCCTCGCTGGATGTGAAGGCCGCCCTGTGGAAGGACGCGGTCAAGGCCGGCCGCACCCACCTCATGGACGCCACCCCGGTGACCCTCGGGCAGGAGTTCGCCGGCTACGCCCGCCAGGTGCGCCTCGGCATCGAGCGCGTTCAGGCGACGATCCCGCGCGTGGCGGAGGTACCGCTCGGCGGCACCGCGACCGGCACGGGCATCAACACCCCGAAGGGCTTCCCCCAGCGCGTCATCCAGGTGCTGGCCGACGACTCCGCGCTGCCCATCACCGAGGCGCTCGACCACTTCGAGGCCCAGGGCGCCCGTGACGGGCTGGTCGAGGCATCCGGCGCACTGCGCGTGCTCGCGGTGAGCCTCACGAAGATCTGCAACGACCTGCGCTGGATGGGCTCCGGCCCCAACACCGGTTTGGGCGAGCTGCACATCCCCGACCTGCAGCCCGGCTCCTCGATCATGCCCGGCAAGGTGAATCCCGTCATCCCCGAGGCCGTGCTCATGGTGTGCGCGCGCGTCATCGGCAACGACGCGACCATCGCCTGGGCCGGGGCGTCGGGCAACTTCGAGCTCAACGTCGCGATCCCCGTCATGGGTACCGCGCTGCTCGAGTCGATCCGCCTCCTCGCGAACTCGTCGATCGCGCTCGCCGACAAGACCGTCGACGGGCTCGAGGCGAACCTGGTGCGCTCGCTCGCGCTCGCGGAGTCGTCGCCCTCGATCGTGACGCCGCTCAACAAGATCATCGGCTACGAGGCCGCCGCGAAGATCGCCAAGCACTCCGTGGCGAAGGGCATGACGGTGCGCGAGGCGGTCATCGACCTCGGCTTCGTGGAGCGCGGCGAGGTCACCCTCGAGCAGCTCGACGTCGCGCTCGACGTCATGTCGATGACTCACGCGGGCTAACTAGCGTTCGGCGTCGGCTCGGAGCACGCGGGCTAGCTAGCGAGCTACCTAACTACTCCGCCAGCTCGACCTTGCGGATCTTCGTGCCGTCGAGCGTTTCGACGGTGCGGTCTCCGAGGTAGTTCTTGAGCGTGATGGGGATGAGCACCGACCCCGCTACTGCGTCATCGAGCGGGCATCCGGCGACATGGTCGGGCTCGGGCGGCACGACGGTGGGGTCGTCGCCCAGCTTCGGGTCGGGCAGTCCGTAGTAGATGGCGATCTGCACCGCGGTGTCGGTCTCGATCACCACGGCCGCCCGCGGGATGCACAGCACCGAGCCGCGCACGTTGACGATGAGATCGGCGGGGCCCACCCCCGAGAAGCCCTCGGCCGGTGCGGAGCCGATGTAGCCGCGCGGCGACGCGTCGCCCAGGAGGGTGAAGGGCGTGAGGTCGAGGATGTACGACGGCAGCTCATCGAGCTCGTCGAGATTCTGGTAGCCGAGCACGGGCACCTCGACGAGCCCCTCGGGCACCGTCGTCGAGCCCCCGATCGAGCGGTCGACCATCTGCGGATCTGGCGCGCCCCACATCTTCTCGATCGGGGGGATCGTGCGCTGCTCCTGCGGCAGCGCGGCGAGCAGTCCGGGGGCCGCGCCGAGCACGGCCACGAGGCCGATGCCGAGCACTCCCACGCCGGAGACCAGCCGGCGCCAGCCGTACGAGGCGCCGCCGGGCTCATTGGCGTACGCGTTCGAGACGCTCCACGCCGAGATCACGCGCCACTGGCTGCGGGGCGCGGTCAGACCCCAGAGGAAGAAGATCCCCAGGCTTGCCGCGATTACCCCAAGCACCCAAGTCACGGGGCAAGACTACGTGGTCTACCCCGTGACTCGGGCCCGGCACTCCTAGGCGAGCTCGTTCGACTCCAACATCTCGGTAACGAGGGCGGCGATCGCCGACCGCTCCGAGCGGGTGAGCGTGATGTGTCCGAACAGCCCGTGGCCCTTGAGGGTCTCGATCACCGAGGCGACACCGTCGTGCCTGCCGACCCGGAGGTTGTCGCGCTGGGCGACATCGTGGGTGAGCACGACACGGGAGTTCTGGCCGATGCGGCTGAGTACCGTGAGCAGCACGTTGCGCTCGAGCGACTGCGCCTCGTCGACGATCACGAACGCGTCGTGCAGCGAGCGGCCGCGGATGTGCGTGAGCGGGAGCACCTCGAGCATGCCGCGCTCGATGACCTCGTCGAGCACGTTCTGCGACACGACGGAGCCGAGGGTGTCGAACACCGCCTGCGCCCACGGGTTCATCTTCTCGGCGGCGTCGCCCGGCAGGAACCCGAGCTCCTGACCGCCCACCGCGTAGAGCGGGCGGAACACCATGATCTTCTTGTGCTGCTGCTTCTCGAGCACCGCCTCGAGGCCCGCGCACAGCGCGAGCGCCGACTTGCCCGTGCCTGCCCGGCCGCCGAGCGAGACGATGCCGATCTCCGGGTCGAGCAGCAGGTCGATCGCCAGGCGCTGCTCTGCCGAGCGGCCGTGCAACCCGAAGATGTCGCGGTCGCCGCGCACCAGCGTGATCTCCCCGCGGCCGGTGACACGCCCGAGCGCGGAGCCGCGGTCGGAGTGGATGATGAGCCCGGTATTGACCGGGAGGTCCTCGACGAGTCGCGAGTGCAGCTGCTCGTTGTCGTAGAGCTGAGCCATCTGCTCGCTGCCGAGATCGATGTCCTTCTGGCCGGTCCAGCCGGAGTCGACGGCGAGCTCGGCGCGGTACTCCTCGGCGGCGAGGCCGATCGAGGCTGCCTTCACCCGCAGCGGGAGGTCCTTCGAGACCACGGTGACGGCCAGGCCGTCATTGGCGAGGTTGAGCGCCACGGCCAGGATGCGCGAGTCGTTGTCGCCCAGCTGCAGGCCCGAGGGCAGCACCGACATGTTCGAGTGGTTGAGCTCGACGCGCAGCGAGCCACCGTCGCCGACGGCGATCGGGAAGTCGAGGCGCTCGTGCTTGACCCGCAATTCGTCGAGGTTGCGCAGTGCCTGGCGCGCGAAGTACCCGATCTCGGGGTCGTTGCGCTTCGACTCGAGCTCCGTGATGACGATCACGGGAAGCACCACGTGGTGCTCGGCGAAACGGAAGACGGCCTTCGGGTCGGAGAGCAGAACCGAGGTATCGAGGACGTAGGTGCGTTCGCGCTGGCTGGTACCCGAACCCTCCGCCCCGGTCTCGTTCCTCTTCGACTTCGGGTTGGCTAGCTCGGCCACGTGCACTCCATCCCCGGGTGCGCTGCACTCGGATCCAGTCTGCGAAGACGGCCGGTGTGTCTATTCGAACACTGGTTCCGAAACGAACTTACGTGGCCGTCTCGATCAGGCGCCGTGCCTGATACCTCGACGCTAAGCCTCGGATGATTCTCGTCCGTTACCGACACACCGCGATTTGTGTCGGGCAGGTAAACGTTAGAGAGACACCGCGGAGGCGAACGACGTGAACGCCGCGCGCAGCATCGCGAAGGTCTCCTCGTCGGTGGTGACGTGCGGGCTGAAGCGCACGGTGCCCTCGCGCGAGGTCGCGGTGATGCCGTGGTTGTGCAGCGACGCGGAGAGCAGCGTGAGCTGGTCGGGCTCGGGCGCGACGACGACGATCCCCGCCCGGTCGGCCTCGGTGCGTGACGACGTGACCTCGAGGGCGAACTCGTCGGCCAGGTCGATGATGCGCGTCACCTTCTCCGCGAGCCGCTGCGAGATCGCCGGGATGCCCACCGCCGCGATCTCCTCCAACGCCGCCGCGAACCTCGCCTGCGCGACCGGGTCGGGGTTCGAGATGCTGAACGCCCGGGCGCCGCGCGTGGGCGGGAGCACCTCGGTGGGGGTGCCCTCGTAGTCGGTGGCGTTCCAGCCCGAGAAGACCGGGACGAGCGACTCGATGGCGCGGTCGCTGAGGGCGAGGAATCCGGTGCCCCAGCCGGCACGCGCCCACTTCTGGCCGCCCGAGACCACGACGTCGGCGAGGTGGTAGGGGGCGTCGACGATGCCGAAGCCCTGGATCGCATCGACGATGAGCAGCCGGTCGCCGATGACATCACGGATGCCCTCGAGGTCGACCAGGTAGCCCGTGCGGTAGTCGACGAGGCTCACCTCCACCGCCGCAGTCGACTTGCGCAACTGGCGCTTGAGGTTGCCGGGGGTGATGCGGCCGTGGTCGGTCTCGAGCCAGCGGGGCGAGACCGCACCGAGGGCATCGGCGGCGCGTGCGACGGCGTAGGTGTTGCTCGGGAACTCCGCCGGCGAGAGCAGGATCTCGCCCGTGAGCCCGAACATCGCGTGCATGAGGCCCTGGCTCGTGTTGGGCTGGAACACCACCTGGTCGTCGCGGAAACCGGTGAGGGCGGCGACCGCAGCGCGCACACGGGCGTCCTGGGCGTCGAGGGTGTCGAGCGTGCCGAAGCGCGACCTGCCGAGGAGGCTGGACATGGCGCTCTCCTCGTCGCGCACGGTGCGGCCCACGGGTGCGCGCTTGGCGAAGTCGAGGTAGCCGGGCTCCTCGGTGAAGGTCGCGAGGAACTCGTCGAACGTGCCAGTATCGGGCGTCACTGTCCGAACCTCCTGTGCCTGCGGGAGAAGTCTCTCAGCGCGCGGAGGAAGTCGACCTCGCGCAGGTCGGGCCCGAGGGCCTCGACGAAGTAGAACTCGCTGTGCGCGCTCTGCCACAGCATGAAGTCGCTGATGCGCTGCTCCCCCGAGGTGCGGATCACGAGGTCGGGGTCGGGCTGGCCACCGGTGTAGAGGTGCTCGCCGATGAGCTCCGGCGTGAGCAGCTCGGCCAACGCGTCGAGCGTGCCGCCCTCGCTCTCGTGCGCCTGCACGATGCTGCGCATGGCGTCGGCGATCTCCCGCCGGCCGCCGTAGCCGATCGCGAGGTTCACGTGCAGTCCCGTGTTGCCCTCGGTGCGCTTCGCCGCCTCCGCGAGGCGCTTCTTCAGGGCATCCGGCAGTCCCTCGGTCGAGCCGACATGCTGCACCCGCCAGTCGCGGAAGTGCGAGAGGTCTTCGGCGAGGTCGCCGATGATCTCGAACAGGCTGTCGAGCTCGACCTTGTTGCGACCCGTGAGATTGTCTGTCGACAGGAGGTACAGCGTCGCCACCGAGATGCCGAGGTCGTCGCACCAGACGAGGAACTCACGGTACTTCGCCGCACCCGCGCGGTGCCCGTGGGCCGCGGTCTCGAGCTCGCGCAGTCGGGCCCAGCGGCGGTTGCCGTCGATGATCATGGCCACATGGCGCGGGAGCGTCTGCGTGGCGAGGAAGCGACGCAGGCGGTTCTGGTACAGGCCATAGAGGAAGCCACTACCCAGGGAAGCCTGCCGCTCACTCACACCCATACGCTAGCCCAGCTTTCCGTGCGCGCTTCTCCAGAAAAGCGCAGCAACGCCCCCGTAAGCTGGCGACATGAGCCTGCCCGACGTGCCGAATCTCCCGCTTCTCGAGGACGAGATCGAGCACGGTCCGGAGCTGGCCGCGAGCGGGGACGTCAAACCCACCTGGCGCGGCTGGATCCACGCCGCGACCTTCCCCGTCGCCATCGTGCTGGGCATCATCCTCGTGGTCCTTGCCGACGGGCCGGCCGCGAAGGCCAGCACCTCGATCTTCTTCGCGTGCTCACTGCTGTTGTTCGGAACCAGCGCGCTGTACCACCGCATCAATTGGAGCCCGCGGGTCAAGGCGATCTTCAAGCGCATCGACCACGCCAACATCTTCCTGCTCATCGCCGGCTCGTACACGCCCATCACGGTGCTGTGCCTGGCGCCCGAGAAGGCGACGCTCCTGCTCTGGCTGGTGTGGGGCGGGGCGGGGCTGGGCATCCTCTTCCGGGTGTTCTGGGTGGGCGCGCCGCGGTGGCTCTACGTTCCGCTGTACGTGCTCCTCGGCTACGCGGCCCTCGCGTTCATCGTCGACTTCTTCCAGGCCAATGCCGTCATGATGACGCTCATCCTCGTGGGCGGCCTTCTGTACACGGCGGGTGCGGTGTTCTACGGCCTGAAGCGGCCCAACCCGATCCCCGGGGTGTTCGGGTTCCACGAGATCTTCCACACGCTCACGCTTCTCGCGTTCCTGTGCCACTGGACGGGCATCCTGCTCGTCGCGATCAACCCTCCGGTGTTGGCGTAGTCCCCACCTGCTCGGCGGCGATCTTCTCCTGCGCCTCGGCGCGGTAGCGCACCTTGCGGATGCGCCGGGTCATGTCGACGATGAGCAGCACGGTCATGATGGCGATGAAGGCCGTCGCGATGAACCCGACGACGCCCGGCGTGACGGCGTTCTCGTCGCCCGTGAACTCCCCGGGCGTCGGGGCCGGGCTGGGGTCGGCGAGCCAGACGATGACGTAGCCGGCGAGTACTCCGAAGCTCATGTGATGTCCTCTGTGATGCCGGCGAACAGGTCGTCCTCCGGAAGGGCGGTCTCGACCGACGACTCGACGAGTTGGAAGTCCTCGTAGGGCCACGCCTCGCGCTGCACCTCGTTGGGCCAGAAGAAGAACCTGTCGTCGGGCGCGACCTGGCTCGCGTGCGACCGCAGCGCCGCGTCGCGGATGTCGAGGTACTCCCCCACGGGAACGTGGGTGGTTGCCTCGAACGGGCGCTCGCGCATCCAGTCCCGCAGCTCGGCCATGTCAGCCGCGCGCTCGTGCCCGGCCGCGACGAGCGCGTCGTAGACGGCGGTCACCTTGTGCGAGTTGAAGATGCGGTCGAAGTACACCTTGGGAATGCGCCACGCCTCGCCCTGCTCGGGGTAGCGCGCGGGGTCGGCCGCCGCCTCCCACGCGTACATCGCGAGCTCGTGGGTGCGGATGTGGTCCGGATGCGGGTACCCGCCGCTCTCGTCGTAGGTGATGAGCACGTGCGGCCGGGTGGCCGGATGACCCGCACGAGCGGTTCGGCGGAGAGCTCGAGCGGCACGAGCGCGAAGCACCCGTGGGGCAGGAGGTCGGACCGGTCGCGCGTGTAGTTCTCGGGGAGCCCGGAGTCGACGTAGCCGAGCCAGCGGTGGTCGATGCCCATGACCCGCTGCGCCGCGGCCATCTCGATCCTGCGCAGCCCCGCCATGTCGCGCTCGGCCATGGCGCGCGGCTCCAGCGACTCGTTCTGCACGTCGCCGCGCTCGCCGCCCGTGCAACTGACCACGGTTACCTGGGCACCGGAGGCCGCGTAGTACGCGTACGTCGCGGCGCCCTTGCTCGACTCATCGTCGGGGTGGGCGTGTACCGCCAGGAGGCGCCGTGTCACTGGGTTTTGTCCTTTAGCCTTGGAGGACCCAGCCTAACGGAGACACAGTGACCGACCTCGATGCACGCTACGGCCGCACGCGCTCCGCGAGCCGCCGTACGCGAGTGATCGTCATCGTGTCGGCGCTCGCGTTCGTCGCGGTGTTCGCGGCGTGGCTGCTGTGGGCGGGCATCCTCGGGGCTCCCGCGCAGCTGCAGGCCGACGACACCGCGCACAAGGTCATCGGCGACTCGGCGGTCGATGTCACCTGGCAGCTCACCGTCGAACCCGGTACGGATGCCCGGTGCGCGGTTCAGGCCCTGAACTCCACCTTCGCGATCGTGGGGTGGAAGGTCGTCGACGTACCGGCCTCGACCGCGCGCATCCGCAGCCTCACGGAGCGGGTACTCACCACCGAGCCCGCCGTCACCGGGTTGATCTACCGTTGCTGGCTGACCTAGGCTGAGCTATTCCGGCCCGTGAGGCCGGTTTCATTGCGTCTAGGAGACTTTCATGGCTAACGACAACTCGGTCACCTGGTTGACCCAGGAAGCGTTCGACCGTCGCACCGCCGAGCTCGAGCAGCTCTCGGGCGAGGGCCGCCTCGAGATCGCGAAGAAGATCGAGGCCGCGCGCGAGGAGGGCGACCTCAAGGAGAACGGCGGCTACCACGCCGCCAAGGAGGAGCAGGGCAAGATCGAGGCGCGCATCCGCGTGCTCACCGAGCTCCTGCGCCACGCGACCGTCGGCGAGGCCCCCGCATCCACCGGCGTCGTCGAGCCCGGCACGGTCATCACCGCGACGATCCTCGGCGACGAGAGCACCTTCCTCATCGGCTCGCGCGAGATCGTGGGCGACAGCGACCTCGACGTCTACAGCGAGGGCAGCCCGCTCGGCACGGCCATCATCGGCATGAAGGTCGGCGACGAGACGAGCTACACGGCGCCCAACGGCAAGTCCATCTCGGTGAAGATCCTCAAGGTCGAGACGTACGTTCCGTAATCCCGCCTAGCGGCATGGGGTGAACACCGCGACGACGAGCAGGCCGTCTTCGACGGTCACCGACGCGGTGATGCCGTCGGAGTCCACCCACGCGCGCTGCACCCCGGAGACGCCCTTCGTGATCTCCCGCCACGGCTCGTCCTTCGGGCGGGGAGCGGGTTCGAATCCGTCGACGAGGGCGCGGGCATCCGTCGCATCGGTCTGGATCGCCATCGTGCCGGATGCCACGAGCACCGTGTGCTCGTCGGCGGACTCGGCATCGCACGCCTGAACCGCGGGCTCGTCGACGGCCAGGGTGCGCAGCACCTCGACATCGACAGCGGAGGCCTGGTCGACGAGCGCGTCGAAGTCGTCGTGCGCCTGGGCGAGGAGCTCGTCGGGGCCGGGGCCGAAGCAGCCCGCGAGCAGGAGCGTCACCGCGGCGGCCGTGACGAGGGCCGGGAGCGCCTTCACGGCCGGCTCGGCTCGGCGAGCTCGTAGGTCGCGGGGTCGGGCTCGACGAGGTTGGCGCCGAGCGAGGTGAGGTAGTCCGCGATGAAGCCCTCGTACCAGCCGTCGATGGTGCACGGCGAGCTCGAGCCCTCGTAGTCGGAGATCGACATGCCGTAGACGTAGACGGCCCGGCAGCTGGCATCCGCCTCCCACCGCTCGTTGTAGGTGCTCGCGTCGATGCCCGCGAAATCGGCGAGGTAGGTGTCTTGCACGTAGTGCTCGGCCTGGTACCAGTGCATGGCCTCGTGCACGAAGATCGGCCACACGATGTCTTCGGCGCCCGAATCCCACGCCATGTAGAGGGTGTTCGCGTGGTCGGCGCGGAAGCACCCGCCCGCGTAGACGTAGCCGCTGTCGCCGCCACCGGCGTTGCCGTAGTAGCCGCAGTTGTCGGGCCCGGCGTCGAAGACGACCACGACATCGGTCGCGCCGATCGAGTCGAGGAAGGCCCTGCCGTAGGGGTCGCCGCCGGGCAGGGCGTCACCACCGGGGTTGGCCACCGCGACGGCGGGCTGGTCGGCGGGGCCGTGTGCCTCCTCCGCCCAGGAGAGCGACTGGTCCCACTGCGAGACGGCGGTGGTGTACGCGTCGCGCTGGTCGTCGAGCTGGGCGAGCAGGTCGGCGTGCTCGGCCAGTTCTGCCTCGATCGAATCCGATTGCGCTGCCGACAGCGCGGGCGGTCTGGCATCAGCGAGAGCGGACGCGATGGCCAGGTAGCCCGCCACCCCGCCAGCCGCCAGCAGCGGGAGGCCCACCGAGAGGGTGATGGCGAGTGCGACCCGCTTGCCCTTGCGGGTCGGCGGCGCGAGCGTGAAGCTCTCCGTGGGCTCGGCGAACTCGAACGGCCTCGTCGGGGGCAGCGGATCCGTCACGAGCAGAGGTTATCTCAGAAGTCGGGCGTCAGAAATCGATGCGCGGCTCGAAGCCCTCGTCACGCAGGCGGGCGAGCACATCCTCGGCGTGCTCGGGGCCGCGCGTCTCGATGTGGAGCTCGAGCTCGACCTGGCTGATCTGCAGTCCGCTGCCGTGGCGCGTGTGCAGCACCTCGACGACGTTGGCGTTGGCCTCGGCGACGATGGCGGCGGTGCGCGCGAGCTGGCCGGGGCGGTCGGGCAGGGGGATCCGGAGCTTCAAATAGCGCTCGGATGCCGCGAGCCCGTGGGAGATGACCCGCTCCATCATGAGCGGGTCGATGTTGCCGCCGCTCAGGATCACGACCGTCGTGCCGGTCGCCGCCACCTTGCCGGAGAGGATCGCCGCGACGCCCACGGCGCCCGCCGGCTCGACCACGAGCTTCGCGCGCTCCAGCAGCACGAGCAGCGCCTGCGCGGTGTCGTCGTCGGTGACCGTGATCACCTCGTCGACGTAGCGGCTCACGATCTCGAAGTTCAGGTCGCCGGGGCGGGCCACGGCGATGCCGTCGGCGATCGTGGGCGTGATGGCGATCTCGGTGGGCGCCCCGTTCGCGAGCGACACGGGGTACGGGGCCGCGTTGGCCGCCTGCACGCCGATGACGCGCACGGTGCGGCCCTCGAGCGCCGCCCGCTGCTTGAGGGCGCTCGCGACACCGGAGATGAGCCCGCCGCCGCCGATGGGCACGACCACGGTCTCGACGTCGGGCCGCTGGTCGAAGATCTCGAGGCCCAGGGTGCCCTGACCCGCGACCACGTCGGCGTGGTCGAACGGCGGGATGAGCACGGCGCCCGTGGTGCGCGCGAACTCCGCGGCGGCGCGCAGCGGCTCGGAGACCGTGTGCCCGCGCAGCACGACGTCGGCGCCGTAGTCCTTGGTGGCCTGGAGCTTGGGCAGCGCAACGCCGAGCGGCATGAAGATCGTCGCCTTGATGCCGAGCTCACGGGCGGCGAAGGCGACGCCCTGCGCGTGGTTGCCCGCCGACGCGGCGACGACGCCGCGCGCCTTCTCCTCATCGGTGAGGCGGGAGATGCGGTTGTACGCACCGCGGATCTTGTACGAACCGGTGCGCTGGAGGTTCTCGCACTTGAGGAAGACGGGAACGCCCAGCACGCCGCCGAGGTAGCTCGAGGTCTCCATCGGGGTCTGGTGGATGACGGCGGACACGCGCTCGCGCGCCTCCTGGAACTCGGAGAGCGTGGGTCCTACCGTCGGGGCATCCGCGGGCGCATCAGGCATCGTGCAGAACGTCTTTCGCTTTCGGGTTCGGCGTCGTCTTCCACTGGCCCGCCGCAATGTATTTCACCATGACATTGCCCACCGCGATGACGGGCACCGCGAACAGCGCCCCGGGGATGCCCGCGAGGAACGACCCCGCGGCCACGGCGAAGACCACGGCGAGCGGGTGCACCTTGACGGCGGAGCCCATGACGAGCGGCTGCAGGATGTGCCCCTCGACCTGCTGCACGAGCAGCACGATGCCGATCATCAGCAGGGCCGGGAAGGGCCCGAGGTAGACGAGCGCCACGAACACCGCGATGGCCCCGGTGAGCACGGCACCGACGACCGGGATGAACGAGCCGAGGAACACCGCGATCGCGATGGGGATGACGAGGGGGAAGCCGCCGAACACGAGGCCGAGGATCCACGCGCCCACGCCGATGCCGGTCGCGTCGACGGCGGCCACGAAGATCTGCACCTTCACGAAGGTCGTGAGCGTCACCCAGCCCGCGCGGCCGGAACCGTCGAGCGCGGGGCGCGCGCGGCGCGGGAAGAGGCGCACGATCCAGGCCCAGATGCCCTTGCCGTCGATGAGGATGAAGAGGGTCGCGAAAATCACGAGCAGGAGGCCCGCGAGCACGTGCCCCGCTGTCGTGCCCACCGACAGCGCGCCCGAGATGAGGGCCTGGCTGTCTTTCTGGATCGCCGCGAACGCCTGGTCGATGTAGCCCTGGATCTGCTGGTCGTCGAGTTGCAGGGGCGAGGTGGCGAGGAAGTCCTTGAACTGGTCGTAGGCCTTGACCGAGCGCTCCTGCAGGTCGGGGTAGCCGCTGCGGATCTGCTGCACGATCACGAAGATGAGACCGCCGACGATCGCGATGGTGCCGACCATCGCGACGGCGACGGCGAGCGCCCGCGGCCAGCGGTGCCGCACCAGGAAGTTCACGAGCGGCACGAGCAGGGCCGCGACGAGGATCGCGATCATGAACGGCACCACGATGTCTTTGAGCTGGGCGATCACGAAGATCACGACGCCGACCACCGCCACGACGAGCAGGATGCGCCAGGAGAACGCCCCCGCGATCCGCAACGACGGCGGTACCGCCTGCGCGATCTCCTCAGACGTGACCGGTGGTTCTACAGCCCTGCGACGAAGTGCCATTCCGCCAGTCTAAACAGTGGCGCGCACGCGGCTAGGCAACCGCTGCGCCGCCCACCCCGGCACCCGCCGACGCCGGCACCGCACTGACGGGCGCACCCTTGAAGCGCACGAACACGGCGGCTCCGGCATCCGGCTTCGTGTCGACGTCGTGCTGGATCGACAGGAGCGATCCGTCGTCGAGCACCACCTGGGTGCGGCGCAGCGAGCCGAGGAAGCTCGACGAGACGACCGTTGCCGCGATGCCCTTCTTGGGGTCGAGCACGACGTCCTCCGGGCGCACGAACGCGGTGACCGGGCCGTCGGTCATCGAGGCGCCGAGCAGTTCGAGCGCGGTGCCGTGCACGACTACCTTGCCGCCCGAGAGCATCGCGGGCACCCGGTTGCTCAGCCCGACGAAGTCGGCGACGAACGGTGTCGCGGGCGTCGCGTAGAGCTCCTCCGGCGTGCCGATCTGCTCGATGACGCCGTCGCGCATCACGGCGACGCGGTCGGCGACGGCGAGCGCCTCCTCCTGGTCGTGGGTCACGAACACCGTGGTGATGCCGAGCTCGGTCTGGATGCGGCGGATCTGGTCGCGCAGCTGCACGCGCACCTTCGCGTCGAGCGCACTCAGGGGCTCGTCGAGCAGCAGCACGCGGGGGCGGGTGACGAGCGCGCGGGCGAGCGCGACGCGCTGCTGCTGGCCGCCCGACAGCTGGTGCGCGAAGCGCGCGGAGTGCTGCCCGAGACCCACCATCTCGAGCGCCTCGAGCGCTCGGGTGCGGCGCTCGTCGGCGGCGACCTTGCGCATGCGCAGGCCGAACTCCACGTTCTCCAGCACGGTCATGTGCGGGAACAGCGAGTACGACTGGAACACCATGCCGATGTCGCGCTTGTTGGTGGGCACGGATGCCACGTCCACCCCGTCGATGAGGATCTGCCCGCCGCCCACGAGCTCGAGCCCCGAGAGTGCCCGCAGCGCCGTCGTCTTGCCACATCCCGAGGGGCCGAGCAGGGCGATGAACTCGCCGGGCTTGATCGAGAGGTCGATGGCGTTGAGGGCGCGGTGGCTGCCGTAGTCCTTGACGACGCCGATGAGCTCGACCGTCGCGCTGGTGGTGTCGGTTGCAGTGGTCATGAGTTGTTCCTGTTCCGGGCCAGACGACCGATGAGGAGGAGGAGCACGAACGCGAAGGTCAGTGCGAGGAGGGCGAAGATCGCCGCCACCCACGGGTCGGACTGGCCGACCTGGAGCAGAGCGGTCTGCAGGTTGACGCGGTTCAGCAGGCTCGCGATCGTGAACTCGCCGAGCACGACGGCCACCGAGATGAATGCCGCGGCGAGCACTCCCCTGCGCAGGATGGGCAGCAGCACGCGCCAGAGGACGGTTGCCCAGTTCGCGCCGAGGGAGCGCGCGGCCTCGCTGAGCGTGACGACGGGCACGGCCTCGAGGTTGGCCTGGATCGCGCGGTAGGCGTACGGGAGCACGGTGATGCCGTACGCGAACGCGAGCGTCCAGACGCCGCTGCCGAAGATCTTCACGACGACCGAGTAGACCGGGGCGAGCCCGACCACGAGCACGATCGCGGGCACCGTGATGGGCACGATGCAGATGAACTCGAGGACCCGCTTGAGCTTCGGGAACTGGATGTGCACGAGGATCATCGTCGGCAGCAGCACCACGAGCACGATGGCGACGGTGACGACGGCCAGGAGCACGGAGTTGCCCACGGCCTGGAACAGCCCGCGGTAGGTGCGCGCGGCGCCCTCACCGAAGAGCCCCGTCCAGTGGTCGAGGGTGTAGCCGCCGCCGAGTCCGTCGCGGAACGAGAACTGGATGAGCGCGACGATCGGTATGGCGAAGATGATCCCGACCACGCCGAGGATGATCCAGCGCGTGACCGCCGAGGGTTCGGTTCCGAGTTTCATCGCTGCCACCTCGAGGTTCGGCCCTGGAGCACGGAGTAGCCCCACATAACGATGACCATGACCACGATCATCCCGAGGGCCAGTGCGCCGGCCATGTTCTCGCGACCGAGCACGGTCTCGCTGACGAGGGCCGAGCGGATCTGCAGGGGCACGATCTGCGAGCCCTGGCTGATGAGGGCCGCGGCCGTCGCGTACGACGAGAACGCGTTGGCGAAGAGCAGCAGGAGGCTGCCGATGAACGAGGGCGCGAGCACCGGGATCGCGATGCGCGTCCAGTAGGTGAACCGGTTGCCGCCGAGGGTCGCGTTGGCCTCCGCCCACTGCACCTTGAGGCCCTGCAGCGCGGGCATGAAGGTGATGATCATGAGCGGCACCTGGAAGTAGATGTACACGGGCAGCAGGCCCGGCACCTGGTAGAGCCACGGGCCGTTCGCGAACAGGTCGATGCCGATGCCGCGCAGGAAGACGGTGATGAGCCCCTGGTTGCCGATGGTCGCGATGAACGCGAAGGCGAGCATGACGCCGCCGAACTGGGCGAAGACGCTCGAGAGCGAGTCGATGACCGTGCGCAGCGTGCCCTCGGCCTTCGTGCCGAGCAGGGCGTAGCAGACGAGTGCGCCGACGATCGCGCCGACGATCGCGGTGACCGCAGAGACCCAGAACGAGCTGCCGAACGTGGCGAGCACGTTCGGGGCGAAGATGCCCGCGATGTTGTCGAGGGTGAAGGCGCCGTCCTCGGTGAAGAACCCCGTGACGACCGCGAGGGTCGTCGGAATGGCGAGGAAGAGGATCACATAGACGGCGAAGGGCGTCAGGCCCAGGTACTTGGCCAGGTGCACGGTGCGGCGCCGGGGGGTCTCCCCGGCGCCGCTCGTGTGCACTGGCGCCGATGCGTCAGTGAGGGTGGTCATGTCAGCTGATCGCCGCAGCCCACTTCTCAGCGAGGATCGCCGCGTTGTCCTCGGCCTGCTTGGCGGTCGGGGTGACGAGGTCGCCCTTCAGCTCGCCGAGCGTCTCGAGCGCGTCCTTGTCCACGGTGCCGGCGTCCTGCAGCGTCTGGATGGTGACGGGGTAGGCGCCACCGACGATGAACAGGTTCTGCGCCTCGGCGCTGTAGATGAACTCCTGCCAGAGGCGAGCGGCGGCCGGGTGCGGCGCGTCCTTGCTGATGGCCTGGTTGTAGAAGCTCGTGTACACGGCGCCCGGGAGGGTCGTGACCTTCCAGCCGTCGACCGTGGCCGCGGCGGCGAGGTTGTTGTAGCTCCAGTCGAAGACGACCTTGGTCTCGCCCGACGCGATGGTCGCGCCCGTCGCGTTCACGGGCAGGAAGTTGCCCGCGTCGTTGAGCTTCTCGAAGAACTCGATGCCGGGGGTGAAGTCGTCGAGCGTGCCACCGGACTGCACGGTCGCGAGACCGACAGCGGCGAAGGCGGCGCCGGCCTGCGTCGGGTCACCGTTCAGTGCCACGGCGCCCTTGTACTCCGAACCGAGCAGGTCGTCGAGCGAGGTGGGCTCGGGAACCGAGTTGGAGTCGTAGCCGATCGACATCGACCCCGTGTAGTCGTTCACGTAGAGGCCGGTGGCCTCCTTGTTGGCGTCCGGGATCTCCGACCAGTTCGCGACCTGGTACGGCGCGAAGTAGCTCGTGCTGGCGAGGGTCACCGCAGTGCCGAGGTCGAAGACGTCGGGAGCGGTGTCCTGGCCCTTGAGGTTGTCAGCTGCCGCGATCTCCTCGGCGGACGAGATGTCGGGGTCGGCCGAGTTGACGGTGATGCCGTACTTCTCCTCGAACAGGGCCTTGATGGCACCGTAGTTCGCCCAGTTGTCGGGAAGGGCGATGACGTTGAGCTGGCCCTCGGCCTGCGCGGCCGCGATGAGGGCGTCGAGCCCGCCGAAGTCCTCGGCGCTCGTCGCGGTGGCCGCGTCGACGTCGGACGATGCTGCCGGGGTGCTGCCGCCGGCGCACGCGCTCAGCGAGATTGCGACGCCCGCGACGAGCGCGAGAGCGGCAAGGTTGCGCTTCTTAAACAATGCTGTGTCCACTTCTTGGCCACCCCACGGCGACCTCGGTCGGAACGCTACGGATGCCCGGGAGCGATCCGGGGGCCGCGAGGTGAACTCCGGGCTAACGCGTGCTGTCGGTCGCGTTCACTATCGTCGGATACGTGGACTCACTCTCTGCGGCCCAGGCTCGGCGCATCGCCCTCGCCGCGCAGGGCTTCGGGCGGCCCCACTCCCCCGTCGGCACACGGCAGCTGGGTCTCGCACTCCAACGGCTGGGCGTACTGCAGATCGACTCGGTCAACGTGTTCGAGCGCAGCCACTACCTTCCGCTGTTCGCGCGGCTGGGGTCGTACGACAAGGCCCTGCTCGACAAGCTCACCCTCACCCGCCGGGCGCCGTACGTCGAGTACTGGGCGCACCAGGCGGCGTTCATCCCCGTCGAGTCCTGGCCGCTGTGGCAGTGGTTCCGCGACAACGAGCGCTCCGGCACCGGCAAGACCAAGCGGTGGGACCGCACCGACACCCGGATGACCGACTTCCTGCTCGGCGAGCTGGCGGCGAAAGGCCCCCTGCCCGCCTCGAAGATCGAGCACGAGGCGACCAAGCGCTCCGGGCCGTGGTGGGGCTGGTCGGAGGTGAAGTCGGCGCTCGAGACCATGTTCTTCGACGGGCGGGTCGTGGTGGCCGGCCGCAAGAACTTCGAGCGCTACTACGACCTGCCCGAGCGCAGGCTGCCGGCCGCGGTACTGGGGGCGACGATCCCGAAGGGTGACGCACTTCGCGAGCTCGTGCGCCAGGCGAGCGCCGCGCTCGGCATCGCGACCGTGCGCGACCTCGCCGACTACTGGCGGCTCTACCAGGCCGACGCGAAGGCCGCAGTGCTCGAGCTCGTCGAGGCGGGCGAGCTGCTGCCCGTGCGGGTGGCGGGCTGGCCGCCGGCGTACCTGCACCGCGACGCGCGCATCCCCCGCCGCGTCGAGGGCGTCGCACTGCTGT